>NC_013522.1:1232316-1540395 GCF_000024905.1 Thermanaerovibrio acidaminovorans DSM 6589 | reverse complement strand
TCCTCGAGCCTCTCGGGGGACAGAAAGAGCACCCGGTCCCCCATGTGCCGTTCCAGGGACGCCACCAGCTGGTGCAGGTGGGTGACGTAGGCCACCCGGATACCCCGGTCCAAAAGCCCCTTGAGGATCTCCTGGGCCACCGCAGATCCCTCCCGCTCATTGGTGGCCGAGAGGGACTCGTTGAGCAGAAGCAATCCCCCGGGCCGCAGGGCGTCCACCACGGCCTCCAGCCTCGTCAGCTCCTCCTCAAACTTGCCGCTCCTCATGGAGGCGTCCTCCTCCTGTCTGAAGTGGGAGAAGATGCCGCTGGCCAGCTCCGCCTCCATATGGCTGGCCCCCACGAACATGCCGGCCTGCATCATGAGCTGCGCCAGCCCTAACCCCCTGAGGAACGTGGTCTTGCCCCCCCGGTTGACCCCGGTGATCACCATCAGGGGCGATCCTGCCCAGCGGACCCGGTTCCCCACCGCCCTGCCCCGGTTCTCCAGGGCCATTGACACGTGGTACAGGTCCCGGCAGGAGAGGCCCCCGCTACCCATGGGATCGGGGATCGGGAAGGTGACCGGCAGGCCCATCTCGGTCAGGGCCCGGTGGAGGTTGGCGCACCCCAGGTAGAAGGCCAGCTCGAACCGAAGCAGGGTGAAGAAGCCCTCCACGTGCCCCGCCCCCTGGGTAGCTACCCTGGCGGCCCGGAGCACTGCCCTGTCCCTGATGTCCCCCAGGGCATTGAAGGACCCCTCGTCCCGGGGATCGAAGGAGAACCCCGCCGCCCGGGTCCCGAGGGCCCGCTGGAGAAGCCCACCTGCCCGGGGTGCCTCCTCGCAGAGGGCGTAACCGGTCCCCTCGTTGCCCATCCCCAGCCTGGCGCTTATGGTGACCCCCTCCCGGAGCCCCAGGGCCTTCACGTGATGCCTCAGCTGCCCCATGTAATCGTCGTCCAGCTCCCTCCCTATGGAGTCGAAGAAAGCGCCGAAGGCGGCGGAGGGGAAGCGGTGGGCCTCCTCCCGGGCCAGGCGCCTCAGCTCCTCCAGCAGGTCCAGCGAGGCCTCCAGGAGCCGCTGGGATCCGCTCAGCACCGAGCTGGGGCTGGCGTGCCGGGGGGACAGACACAGCCACTGCTGGGCCTTCCTCTCCAGATACTCCAGGGTTATCCGGTAGATCCGCCGCACCACCTCAAGGTTCTCCAGACAGTCCCTGAGGCCCCCTGGCGGTGCAGGATGGTCTCCACGTCCATCGAGGGCCTGGATATGACATCAAAGGCCGCCTGCCGGACAAACTTGTCCCCCTGAGCCATGTGGTCGAGCACCGTGTCCAACCCTATGTCCCGTGGGAGCTCCGGGTTCCACCCCGTGGGCGTCCCCCGGACCAGCTCCCGGTCCGGGTACAGGAGGTTAACCCTCATGATCCTATCCTCCTGATCACGTCATGGCAGGTGAGCCGGTGCTTCCTGACCAGGGTCATGGCGTGGGCCAGCTCGTCCAGGAAGGTGACCCAGACGCACAAAGCCCCCTTCTCCCTTATGGCCTCCATCACCCGTCGGCCGATCTCGAGCCCGTCCGCCCAGGTGGTGGAGCTGAAGGGCTCGTTCAGGATGAATATGCTGTCCCGCCCACCCTCCCGAAGCATGTCCCTCACCCTCAGCAGCTCCTCCTCCAGCTTGCCGGTCAGGGAGCTCACATCCTCCGCCCTCTCGAAATGGGTCAGGATCCGGTCGAAAAGGAAGGTCTCCGCCCTCCTGCCCGGGACGGGGCAGCCAAGCCTGGCCAGGTGATGTAGCTGGCCGAACGTCCTGGCGAAGGTGGTCTTGCCCCCCTGGTTGGGGCCGGTGACCACCAGGATCCGCTCGTCCCCGGAGGTGTGGAAGGAGTTGGTCACCACCTCACCCCCGGACTCGATCAACCGATCGGCCAGGGCCAGGTCGAAGGCCTCCTCCCCCAGGACCTCCTTCGATCCGGACAACGAGGGGTAGCAGAAGTGGAGCCCCTTCGCCTTGAGGGGGGCGATGAAGTCCAGGTAGGCCAGGTAGAACTGAACCTCCCGGTGAAACCTGAGCACCGCGGGATGGAAGATCTCCCGGTGGGCTTCGCAGAACCCCACCAGCCGCCGGAACGGCTCCGGGAAGAGCCGGGCCACCATCTCCAGTATCCGGGCCTCCACGTGTCCCATCCCGACCCGCTGGCGGAGGTTCATCTCCACCTCCTGCCCCCGGTGCCGCCTGAACCTCACGTTCCACGTCCCAAGGAAACGGGCCAGCTCCGTCCCCCCTCCACGTAGGTCATGGCGGCGTCCAGGTGCCACCCCTCCCGGTGGTACCTGTAGGAGGACTCCCGGGCCAGCCTCTGGTAGCTCAGAACGTTCCCCATGGCCTGACAAAACCGGTCCACCCGGTCCCGCACCTCCGGGTCCTCCAGGTCCCTCATCACCTCCTGCCGATAGACGACGGAGGCCCTGTCCCTGGGGGGCGCGGCGAAGAAGGGCTGGAGCTGCTGCTCCCGCCTTTGGGCGCAGATGGTCTCTATAAGCCGGTCCAGGTTGAGGTCCCTTGCGGTCCCAGGGGGACAGGCCTCCGGATCCATCCGGTCCCCGTCGGGGAAGAGAACGCTTTATCCCTCCATGGATCAAGCCTCCTCAAATGGAAAATGGCCCCGCGGAGGTCCGCAGAGGCCATCAGCTTGAAAAGCAGTTTCGGGTGAGCCCCATCACCCTCTCTTTGTCTTAAAGTTAATTTAAACCCAGGATCCCCTGTAGGTCAAGGTGGCCATGGGATGAGCCCTGCATCTAGGCGCTCACCGGACCGGTGAGCCTCACCAGGTGCTCCATGGATGCTCGGATGCCCACCGGCTGTCCCCTATGGGGCAGGCCACCGGGCCTGTAGGGGGCCTCGGAGCTCACGACGAGCCCTTGGTAGATTCTGACCTTGACCCTGACGGTGCCGCCGGATAGGACCACGTCCTCCACCGTTCCGGTAATTGCCCCCGGGTCATGAGGGGAGCATATGTCCACCAGATGGGGGCGGATCATCCAGTCCGACTGGCCGTCCAGGTTCCACACCCGGCCGGCCAGTTCAGCGGGTATCAGGTTGGCCCTGCCCATGAAGGTGGCCACGAACCTGTCCGCCGGGTTCATGAACACCTCCTCCGGGGTGCCCACCTGGAGCATCCTGCCCCGGTTCATTATCCCAATCCTATCCGCCATCTCCATGGCCTCCTCCTGGTCGTGGGTCACCAGTATGGTGGTCACCGACAGCTCCCGCTGGATCCCACGTATGTGTTCCCGGAGCCGCTCCCTGACCTTGGCGTCCAGGGCGGAAAGGGGTTCGTCCAGGAGCAACACCTGGGGCCTTATGGCCAGGGCCCGGGCCAGGGCCACCCGCTGTCTTTGCCCCCCGGATATCTCCCAGATCATCCGCCCCTCCAGCCCCTTCAGCTCCACCATATCCAGGACCTGGATGCCCATCCGCCTGGCCTCGGTGGCCCCGATGCCCCGGGCCCTCAGGCCGAAGGTAACGTTGCCTAGCACGTCCAGGTTGGGGAAGAGGGCGTAGCTTTGGAACACCATTCCCACGTTCCTGTCCCCGGGCGGCAGGTGGGTCACGTCCCTACCCCCCATGAATATCCTTCCCCCCGATGGGGCCTCCAGGCCGGCCAGACACCTGAGAAGGGTCGACTTCCCGCATCCGGAAGGGCCCAGCACCGCCAGCAGCTCCCCCTGGTCCACCTCCAGCGATAGGCCCTCCAGCACGGGCACGTCCCCGTAGGACTTCTCCAGCCCCTGGATCTCAATATGCCGCATGTCTCCACCTCCTGATCAGCTGCCTCACCTTGCCCCCGCATCCCGCCGACTCGATCTCCCGGTCTCGGATCCCTGACCTGGAGCCCTTGAGACTCCACCAGGCCATGGCGGATAGGGTGCCGCACACCAGGAAGTGAACGGTCACCATGGCGCTGGCCAGGTGTCCCCCCGCCCCCCGCTTGCTGAACAGGTATATCTGAAGGGTCTCGAACCTGGTCCCCACAAGCAGGTTCCCAAGGACGAACTCCCCCATGAGGACCGAGAAGCCCATCAGCGCCCCAGATGCCAGCCCCCCCTTGATGTTGGGGAGCACTACCTGGACCAGGGCCTTGAGGGGACCCATGCCGAACGACAGGGCGGCCTCCATGATCTCCCTCAGGTTCATGCCCTCCAGGGCGGAGGATATGCCCCGGGCCACGAAGGGGACGCACATGACCGAGTATACCGGGGTTAGCAGCCAGATGGTTCCACCGATGGGGGTGGGTGAGTAGAGGATCAGGAGCCCCACGGAGGTCACCACCGGGGGCACCACCAGGGGCACGATGGAGGCCCTCTCGATGCCCCGGTAGAGGCGGGGGTAGAAGCACCGGCTCAGCACCATGGGGGGGAGCAGGACTGCGGAGGCGAGCCCCACCGATAGGGCGGATACCCCTACGGAGCGCAGGACCGCCCACCGGAACCTGGGGTCCCCTATCAGCTCCCGGTACCACCTCAAGCTCAGCCCGTCGGGGAGCACCGTGGCCCCCCAGCTGGAGCTAAGGGAGTGAAGGACCGTGCTCAGCACCGGGAGCAACAGAAAGGCCAGGGTGCCCAAGAGGACCGGGGCGCTCCATCGGGGATTTGAAATGTCCAGTAGGTTACCTCCCGGGCTGGACCCCTGGGACCTGACTCTGGCCCTCATCCCCAGGAAGGTGACCGACAGGGTGATGGCCAGCAGGGCAGTGCTCATGGCACAGGCCAGGTCGAAGTCCAGGAACACGTCCCCCGCCACCAGGGAGCTTATCCTTATGGGGACCAGGTTCGAGTTGGTGTTGAGCGCGTAGGCGGTGGCGTAGGCTCCCATGGCGTTGGCGAAGAGAAGGCACCCGGTGCCGCTCACCGTTGGGAGAAGCAGGGGGAAGCCGACCTTGAGCCAGAACCTTCCGTCTGAGGCCCCCAGGGTCCTGGAGGCCTCCAGCAGGTCCCTGCCCAGCACGTCCAGTGCGGGGTATATGGACAGGATCCCCAGGGGCACCTGGAAGTACACGTAGAGGATCATCAGCCCCGTACTGGAGTAGATGTCCAGCTCAAGCCCCAGGTGCCTCCGGAGCAGTATGGTTATGGCCCCCTGGGTTCCCATGATCACGATGAAGGCGAAGGCCAGCGGAACCCCGGAGAAGTTGTTCACCGTGTTGCAGAACACGGTGAAGGCCTCTCTCTTGGGGCTGCGCCGAATCGCCATGGCGGACGGGAGGGCTAAGGCGGTGCCGATTGCGGCGGACCAGGCGGAGACCCAGATGGAGTTCCTGAAGCTCTGCAACAGGAACGGGGACCGGAACATCTCCAGGTAGTTGCCAAGCCCTGTCCCCTGGGGTCCAGTGAAGCTCCGGATCACCGTCCAGGCGATGGGAAGCCCCATGAAAGCCAGGTACATGACGATCAGGGGGGCCAGAGAGGCCCCCACAAGCCAGGGTTCCCATCGATGCGACCTTCGGATGCGGATGCCCATCAACTGCCCCTAACCCCCTCTGCTAGCACGTCCAGCACGAACGCCTTCAGATCCAGCTGCCGCCGGAGTTCCTCCGCCCCCTGGGGGATCCGTCCACCCCGGGGGGGCAGTATCCACAGGGGGACCAGCGTCTCCTGGTCCGACTCGCCACCGTGAAGGCCGTGGCGGTTCACCCCGTGATCGGCGGTGACCATGACCCAGAACCCCTCTCCGAGCCACCGAAGGGCGGCCTCGGCCACCGTCTGATCCGCCCCCATCACCGCCTGTGCGAACTCCCTGGACTCGCCGCCGTATCGGTGGGCGGCGAAGTCCACCCCCATGGTGTGAACCAGGGCCAGACACCTTCCGTCCGCGGTCCCGATCAGGTGCTTTCCGTCCTCCACCACGTGGCTGTCCGGGTAGGCGTCGTCCCAGTAATAGATCCCCCTCTGGATGTCCCCCTCGGGGTCGATTACAAACCTCTTGAGCTCCCCCCCGGTGCCGCCAAAGAGCTCCCCGACCCAGATGTGGGCGGCACAGCATGTCCCGTAGCCCAGGGCCCTGGCGGCGGCGAAGAGGTTGCCCGGGTCCCTCGGGGGAGGGGGGGAGCTGTTGGACGCCATGGCGCTAGCCAGCGGCTCCCTCCCGGTGAAGATGGAGTGATAGAGGGGCTTGGACAGGGTTGGAAGGGATGACCTTAGGTCACCCCTGTACCCCCCAAGGGCCCCAACCATCCCCCCCAAGGAGCCCATGTGGACCGTGGCCCAGGAGGGGAGCCCGTCGATAAGGACCAGTACCAGCCCCCTATCGGTTGACATGTATCAGCACGTTCTCCTGCCAAACCCGCTGGAGCTCCTGGGTGGTCCTCTCCCAGGCGGCGAAGTCCTTTATGGGCCTGGCCTTGGCGTACTGGGACTGGGGCAGCAGCTTGCGCTTCACGTCCTCCGGAAGCTTCACCGAGGTCCTTACAGGCCTGGCGTAGCCCCTGGCCAGGTTGATCTGCCCCCGGTCGCTCAGGATGTACTCCCGGGCCAGCTTGGCCGCGTTGGGGTTCTTGGCCCAGCGGTTTATTATGGTGGCGTAGCCGGAGATGAGGCTCCCGTCCGAGGGGATAAGGATCTCGAACCGGTCCCTACCCACCTTGTCCGCGTAGTTCAGGGCGTTGAAGTCCCATAGAATACCAACCGCCACCTCACCCTTCTGGATCATGGATATGGAGGGGTCGTTGGTAGACAGCCGTCCCGCCTTGGCCAACTGGGCGAAGAAGTCCACCGCAGGCTTCAGGTTCCCTTCGTGCCCCCCCAGGGCGTAGGCGCAGGCCAGAACCGCACTGTTGGCCTGGGCGGCCACCCCCACGTCTCCTATGGTCACCTTGTAATCCCCCTTGAGCAGGTCCCTCCAGGAGCGGGGAGGGGTCTTGACCAGGTCCTTGTTCACCAGGAAGGCGATGGTCCCCGTGTAGCCAACGATCCAGTGACCATCCCGGTCCTTCGCCCAGGACGGGATCTCGTCCCAGTAGGAGGTCTTGTAGGGCTGGGTGACCCCCTTCTTGACCGCCAGGGGGCCGAAGGCTATCCCCACGTCCCCCATGTCCGCCGTGGCGTTCTTGCCCTCCGCGGCGAACTTGGCTATCTCCTGAGCGGAGCTCATGTCCGTGTCCTGATGCTCTATCCCGTAGATGGCCTTGAGATCCCGCCAGGTGTCCTTCCAGTTGGCCCAGTCGTCGGGCATCCCCACGGTGAAAAGCTTCCCCTCCCGCTTGGCGGCGGCCACCAGCTCCTTGGGCATCTCCTTGGCCATCCCGCATCCCGCCCCAGCGGTGGCAAAGAGGGCCACCGCGGCGGCTACCCCGGCTATCCTGCGAAGCAAAGCACCCTTGACCAAATCAAATCCCTCCTAAATTGGGTTTCCGGTGGCATAATAGGCGGAAACCCTTTCAGATCATGGATGGATTCGGTTACATTTTAGTTAAGGCTGGAGTGGTTCGCCTTTGGGGGGTGCTATCTTGAGGCTATGGTCCATTCATCCCAAGTACCTGGATGCGAAGGGCCTAGTGGCCCTGTGGCGGGAGGCCCTCCTGGCCCGGAAGGTCCTCTCGGGGGGAACCGTGGGCTACCGGAACCATCCGCAGCTCATCCGGTTCAAGCGCATGTCCCACCCGGTTGGGGCCGTTAGCGCCTACCTCGCTTTCGTACTGGAGGAGGCCCGGTCCCGGGGCTACCGGTTCGACCCGTCCAAGCTGGGGGAGTCCTTTGACAGCTCCCCCATCCCCGTAACGGAGGGGCAGCTCATGTACGAGTGGGAGCACCTGATGGGGAAGCTGAAGGTCCGGGATCCCGCCCGGTGGAACTCTCTCCGGTCGGTGTCCCGGGTGGAGCCCCACCCCATGATGGAGGTGGTGCCGGGCCCGGTGGAGGACTGGGAGGTGACCTAGCCCCCGCCCCTATGGCCCCGGCGGGTAGGTATGGTAAATTAGTTCCGCTTGTGGGGAGCCATCGGTGCTCCCGGTCCCGCGTTCGATCCTGGACCGCTTGGAGGTATCGGAATTGAAGATAGTGGTGGTGGGAGGCGGAGAGGTGGGCTACATGGTGGCCCAGACGCTCTCGTCCGAGGGGCACGACGTGACGGTGGTGGAGGAGGATGAGGAACGGGCCGACAAGGTGGACTCGGAGCTGGATGTCATAACCGTCCGGGGGAACGGGGCCCGTCCCCAGGTGCTGGAGGAGGCGGGGGTCTGCCCGGGCTGCCAGGTGGATCTCCTGGTGGCGTGCACTAACCACGACGAGGTTAACATCCTGGCCTGCTGGATCGCCAAGAGGGCGGGGGTCAAGCGGGTCATCTCCCGGGCGAGGGGGCTGGAGTTCACCGACAGCCCCACCTGGGCCAAGGACCTGGGCATAGACGTGATGTACTCCCCGGAGAGGTCGGTGGCCCGGGAGATCCTGGAGCTCCTGTCGGTGAGATCCACGGTGCACACCGGGGAGCTCATGGACGGAAGGTGGGGCGTGTACGCCTTCCGGGTGGCCAGAGATTCCAAGCTGGTCGGGGTGGCCCTCAGGGACCTCAAGACCCTGTACCCCAACTACGTGGCCATCATCGTATACATCGAGCGGGAGGGGAGGGGCTACGTCCCCCACGGGGACATTACCATCGAGTCGGGGGACCTGTGCTACATAGTCACCTCCCGGGAGGATGCCTGGCGGCTTGAGGAGGTCTACCAGGGGCACCGGAGCCGCCCCCTGCGGAAGGTGATAATCGTAGGTGGGGGGAAGATCGGCTTCCAGGTGGCCAGGCAGCTGGAGGAGAGGTATCCCAGCCTGGACGTGAGGCTCATCGACCACGACGAGGAGAAGTGCGAGCGGATCGCCGGGGAGCTTAAGCGGACATTGGTCCTGAAGGGGGACGGGGCGGACGACGGCCTTCTCAGACAGGAGGGTATCGAGGAGGCGGATGGGCTCGTGTGTGCCACCGAGAGCGACGAGGCGAACCTGCTCTTCGCGGTGATAGGCAAGGCCCTGGGGGCCCGGAAGACCGTGGCGGTGGCGAGGCGAAAGCTATACGCCAAGCTGGACAGCTACATGTCGGTGGACTCCATCGTGAACCCCAACAGCGCCCTGGCCTCCCTGATCCTGCGGCACGCCCGCTACCCCGGCGGCTCCGGGGTGCTGTCCATCATCGACAAGATCGACGCGGAGATGTTCGAGGCGGTCCTGCCGGAGGACAGCCCGGCGGTGGGGCGCCCCATAATTGACCTGGGGCTTCCGAAGGGGATCATCGTGGCCCTGGCCGAGAGGCGGGGACACGTTTTCGTGCCGGTGGGAAGCTCGATTCTAATGCCAGGGGACCGGGTCATAGTCTTCGCCACCGCGGACATGATGGACGATGCGATCCGTTACCTGGGGGTGAACTAGCGGTGCGGCCTCGTTTGGTGGCCCGGGTCCTCTCCCTGATGGGGGGCATCGTATCCCTTTCGATGCTGTGGCCCCTCCTGTGGGCCCTCTACGACGGTTCCAGGGACCGGTGGCCCTTCGTGGCCTCCATCGGGATAGGCCTTGGGGTGTCGGGGGTGCTGTACCTGTGGGGCAGGGGGTGCCAGTACCGGGAGCTGGGGATAAAGGACGGGTTCGCGGTGGTGTCCCTGTCCTGGATCCTGGCCTCCGGGATAGGGGCGCTCCCGTTCCTGCTGTCCGGCACGGTGCCCACCTTCGCGGACGCCTTCTTCGAGGCCATATCGGGGTTCACCACCACCGGAGCCTCGGTCATCTCCGACATAGAGGCCAACCCCCGGGGCATCCTCTTCTGGCGGAACCTGACCCACTGGCTGGGGGGGATGGGGATAATCGTCCTCAGTCTGGCGATACTACCTTTCCTGGGCGTGGGGGGCATGCAGCTCTACAAGGCGGAGGTGCCGGGCCCCATAAAGGAGAAGATGACACCCCGGATCCAGCAGACCGCCCTTTACCTATGGGGGGTCTACGTGCTGCTCTCCGGGCTTCAGCTCCTGTTCCTGATGGCGGGGGGCATGGGGCTCTTCGAGGCCCTGACACATACCTTCGGCACCATGGCCACCGGGGGCTTCTCCCCCCTAAACAAGAGCATAGGCCAGTACGACTCCGCCTACTTCGACTGGGTCATAACGGTCTTCATGTTCCTTGCGGGGGTGAACTTCGCCCTCCACTACCGGATCCTTACCGGTAGGTGGTCCGTGATGCTCCGGGACGAGGAGTTCAAGCTCTACGGGGGCATAACCCTGGTGTCCGCCCTGGTGGTGTCCGGAGTGTTGTTGCTGAGGGGGGTCTACGGCTCTCCCCTGGATGCCCTCAGGTTCGGCACCTTCCAGGTGGTGAGCATAATGACCACCACTGGCTACGTGACCGCCGATTTCGACCTGTGGCCCTCGTCGATCAGGTTCCTGCTGCTTCTGCTCATGTTCGTGGGGGGGTGCGCGGGATCCACCGGCGGTGGGATGAAGAACCTTAGGATCCTGGTGCTTGCCAGGCACGTGAGGGCGGGACTCTACTCGATACTTCACCCCAACGCGGTGGTCCACGTTAGGGTGGGGGGCAAGGTGGTCGGGAAGGACGTGATAGCCTCCGTAACCTCCTTCTTCGTGCTGTACATGGGGCTGTTCATGCTGGGCACCCTGGCGATGGCCGCCATGGACCTGGACATTATCACCGCCATGTCCAGCGTGGCCGCCACCCTGGGGAACATAGGTCCCGGTCTCGGGGGCGTGGGACCCATGAGGAACTACGCGGAGATCCCCCAGCTTGGGAAGTGGGTCCTGTCGCTTCTCATGCTCATGGGCAGGCTGGAGCTCTACACGGTGATGCTGCTCTTCTTCCCCGAGACCTGGAGGAGATAGGTTTAGTTGCTTTTATCCTGTTTCGAGAATTTTGCCTTGGATAACCCGGCAAATATGGTTTTGTATATCTATATGACGGCACATAGCGGCAGAAGGGCGTTGATATGTTAGTCTAAAAGCCCGGTTACGGATTGTGAAGTGATATACTTTATTCGCGGTTCGAACCGGGTGTTCGAAATCATAGGAGGTGGTGTTGAGCATGAGGCGATTGGTTGTTTCGTTGTTTGCCCTGGCCCTGGTGGTTGGGGCCGTTTCGGCTGTCTTCGCGGCCCCGGCTCCCAAGGCGGGGTGGCCCTCGCAGCTGAAGTTCATGGCGGGACCTCCCGGGGGTAACTGGTTCGCCCTGGGTAACGCCTTTGCGGACATGTGGAGCCGGGAGGTGCTTCAGACCACCAGTAGCTCCGGAGGCGGGGTGGCCAACATAATAAATGCGGACACCAAGAAGGGGGACCTGGGCTTCTCGGTGACCTCCCTGCTGGGTGCGGCCATCAAGGGGGAGCAGGACTTCCTGGGCCGTCCTGTCAAGAACGCGGTTGTCATGGCCAACCTGTACACCCAGTACACCTACTTCATCATGCGGAAGGACTTCGCTCAGAAGCACGGCATAACCAAGCTGGGTGACGTATTCCGCAAGAAGGTGCCGGTGAGGATGGCCACGTTGAAGCCCGGCACCGCATCGGAGTTCGTGGTCAAGTCCCTGTTCATGAAGGGCTATGGGGTAACCTATAAGGACATAAAGAAGATGGGTGGCTCCGTGGAGTTCGCCTCCTACGACGGGGGAGCGGACCTTCTGGCGGACAACCACATAGACATGTTCGCCTTCTCGGTGGGCAAGGTGGCCTCCATAGTGATGAACATCGAGAGCAACACCAACGTGGTGATCCTCCCGGTGGACGACGATGCCCTGAAGGCCCTGTCCGACGCCTACGGCACCGAGACCTTCACCATAAACCCCGGCATATACAAGAGCGTCACCAAGCCGGTGAAGACCGTGGGGGACTATACCTGTGTGGTCATAAGGAAGGACTTGCCGGAGAACCTGGTTTACGAGCTGTGCAAGGCCCTCTGGAAGAACAAGGACAACCTGGCCAAGGCGGTCCAGGACATGAAGGAGCTTAACCCCAAGGAGGCGATCCCCAAGGGGGTTCCGGCCCATCCGGGGGCGGTGCGCTTCTGGAAGGAGGCCAAGTAGGCCCCGTATCACCGAGTTTCGGACCGGCGGCGGAGCTCATGCCCCGCCGCCTTCGAGTATCTACGCCTTTGTGGGGGTGATGTTTGCAACATGAGACGTCTTGACGGCTTGATCGGCAAGTTCATGTACCTGTACGTCCTAGGGTTGGGGCTGTTTCACGTTTACACCTCCGTCTTCGGTGCCTTCGAGGCCTACCTGCAGAGGAACCTGCACCTGGCCATGGTTATGCCCTTGGCCTTCGTCTTCTATCCCATGGGCAGGAGGTCCCCCATGGATCGGGTGCCCCTCTACGACTGGATACTGGCGGGGCTATCAACCCTGCCGGGGCTCTACGTGGCGTTCAACTACGAGGAGATAACCTCAAGGATAATCCAGGTGGACCCGGTGACCCAGGTCCAGCTGGTCCTTGGGATCCTTCTCTTTGTGCTTCTCATGGAGGCCACCCGGCGGGTGGTGGGGCTGCCCCTCATGGTGATATCCTGCGTCTTCGCCGCCTACATGCTGCTGGGGGACAAGATGCCAGGCATCATGAGGGGGCTGTCGTTCCCGCTGAGCGAGGTGGTGGAGCAACTGTACCTCACCGACGAGGGGATCTTCTCCATGCCCCTTGGGGTTTCCGCCACGGTGGTGGCCGCCTTTCTGATATTCGGCGGCTTCCTGGAGAAGTGCGGCACCGGCCCCTACTTCATGGAGGTGGCCCAGGCTTTCACCGGAACTGCCCCCGGTGGCCCCGCCAACATAGCGGTCATGAGCTCCTGCCTCTTCGGCTCCATATCCGGATCTGCGGTGGCCAACGTCTACGGCACCGGCACCTTCACCATCCCGATGATGAAGCGTATAGGGTACGAGCCCCACTTCGCCGGGGCGGTGGAGGCGGTGGCCTCCACCGGGGGACAGATAATGCCGCCGGTCATGGGGGCCGGGGCCTTCCTGATGGCCTCGTTCCTGGGGGTGCCATTCGCGGAGGTGATGGTGGCCGCCATAGTGCCCGCCCTCATATACTACGGGGCGGTGTTCCTAATGGTCCGCCTGGAGGCCCAGAAGAGGGGAATGAAGGGACTTCCTCCGGAGGAGCTGCCCGATAGGAAACGGGTGCTAAGGGGCATCTACCTCTTCATACCCATAGCGGTGCTGGTCTACCTACTTATGTCCGGACGGTCTCCCATGTACTCCGCCATGATGGGAGCCCTGCTCTCCTGGCTGGTGTCCCTCCCCAAGCGGGAAACCCGTATGGGGCTGAGAAGGACCCTGGATGCGATTCACGACGGGATAAAGAACATAACCCTGGTCTGCGTGGCCTGCGCCTCCGCCGGGGTGGCCTTAAGCTCCGTGTCGCTCACCGGCATAGGCCAGAAGCTGGTCAGCTTTGTCCTCTCCTTCGCCAGCGGGGTACCCCTTTTGGCCCTGGTGCTGGTCATGCTGGTGTCGCTGGTGCTCGGTATGGGGCTCCCCACCACCGGAGCCTACATCCTGGCATCCGCCCTGGGGGTCCCGATCCTATCCAACCTGGGCTACCCCCTCATGGCGGCCCACATGTTCGTCTTCTACTACGCCATCATATCCAACATAACCCCCCCGGTGGCCTTGGCGGCCTACGCGGCCAGCTCCATCGCCGGATCGGATCCGAACAGGACCGGCTTCACCGCCTCCATTCTGGGGGCACTGGCCTTCGTCACCCCCTTCGCCTTCTGTTATGACCAGGGGATCCTTCTTCAGGGCACCTGGGCCCAGAACGTCTGGGGGATCCTCTCCTGCGTGGCCGCCGTGTTCGCCATCGGCTTCGGGATTATGGGCTACTGCCAAAGGACCCTGATCCCCCTGGAGAGAGGGCTCTTCCTGGTCCTGGGTCTAGCCTGCCTGGTACCAAACCATATGGTGACCATCGGGGGGATCCTTGGAACCGGGGCCCTCTACGCGGCGATCTCCCGGGGGATCCGAGGTTCTGGGAGCGCTTGATAGCCCGGTCCCATATATGATATGTACTATCGTAGAAATTGTGGTAAAATCTGATTGCGATCGAAGGGATCGCCTCGATTTTTGACATGCAACTCAAGCGGGGGTGCTCCAATGGAGGCTCTTTACGTTGCCCTGGGGGGAGGCGCCGGGGCGTTGGCCCGGTACCTCATGTCCACCGGGGTCCAGCAGCGGGTGAATGGAGTAGGTTTCCCGGTGGGCACCGTGGTGGTCAACATAGTGGGTTGCTTTCTGGCGGGCTTCGTGTGGACCCTGCTCTCCTATCGGGAGGTGGATCACCACATACGCCTGGCCCTCATGGTTGGCTTCCTTGGGGGGTTCACCACCTTCTCCAGCTTCGCCCTTGAGACGGTGAACATGCTTCGCCAGTCCAACCCCTTCTACGCGGTCCTGAACGTGCTGATCCAGAACGGGGCGGGGATCCTGTCCCTCTGGATGGGGGCCCTGGTGGGTGGCTTCACCGGCTAGAGGCAGGGGCACGGCGGCTTGGAGCCCATGAGATCCTAAACCGCAAGGGGGGTCCGATTCTTCGGACCCCCCTTGCATGTCCCCTTGCGCCGGCGGACCTTTGCTAGACGACGCTAACGTGATATTATCGCACTGTAGCGGAGCGCAGTGGGGGCCCGCAGGAGAGGGGTGGTGCCTCATGAGATCTGTTAGGGGTGTTTTGGCGGCGTTGCTTATGGTATCCCTTTGGGGGGTGGCGTCCGCCCAGGTGGTGGATCTGGCGGGGCCGTGGATCCTGGAGTACCCTCAGGGCAAGGGCGTTCTGACGCTTACCGGCACGGGCACGAACCCGCCCAGCTACTACGGTAACCTTGTTCTGCCCCATCCATCGTATCCCAATGGGATGGCCTGTCGGGTGAAGATGCTGAGCGCCCCGGAATACGTGGTGCCTGGGAACAACATATCTTTCCAGGTGGATGGTCCGGGGATCAATTTCCTGGTGCTCAACGTGAGCAGCTCCAGTTCCGGCATAGCCTGGGTGATCCCCCACGGAGGTGCGGATGTACATCTGCTCAACCTGAGCAACATCAAGGCCCAGGCCCACCGGTGAGAGATGTCCAGATGGGGGAGGATGCAATGGACATTTTAGAGAGAGTCAACGGGTTCATAGAGGGCCTGCCGGGCCGGTTCGAGCCCAAGGGGGACGTTTTCTGTCTGGAGGCGGTTATAGCCGAGAGGAAGGCCTTCCTCTCCAAGCAGAAGCTGACCTACTACGCCCGCTTCAAGGTGGACGGCGCCAAGGGCTTGGTGACCTTCACGGAGAAGCTGGAGGAGCGGAAGTCCGGACTGGGGGCCGGCGGGGTGGATGAGAGCGTCGGGACGGGCTTCAAGGGCTGGAAGACCTCCTCATCCGCCGACGGCCTGGAGGGTGTCATGGAGGAGCAGTCCAGGCTCTTCGGGGAGAAGTATCAGTACTCCTTCGATTTCAAGCGGGTGAGGGAGGCGGTCAGGAGGGCGGCGGAGGAGGCGGGCTTCTCCTTCGAGTACCGGCTTTGGGGGAAGCTCTAGGTTCACGGGGAGGAGGTCCTGGGATGAGAAACCACAGGTGGATCATTTTGATGATGCTGGTCCTGGCGCTGATCCCATCGGCGGCGTCGGGGGCCAGCCGGCACACGGTCTATGCGTCGGTGACCAGCGGCAGCGGCTCGATCCAGGCGGTGCTGGTGCCCGGGGAGTTCACGGTTCCCCAGGGACAGACCGCCACGGTGGTTCGGTTTGTCCATGACAACCCCGCCACCGGCTACCACAGTGAGAAGCTGGGGGCCCAGTAACATCTACTCGGTTAACCTGGGAAGGTACATGACCGACGCCCAGGGTAACCCGCTGTTTCAGTTGCCGCCGGGTCAGTACCGGTTCGTGGTAGGAGGGCATCCGGGGGCGACAGGCTCGCTCACCTACGACCTGGTGCCATGAGGCGGGGGCAGGTGCCTGGGCGCTGGGTGCTCTGCGGGTTTGCCACCGGGAGGAGGGGGATCACCCCTCCTCCTTTTTCGGGTTCCGCGCTGTGGACAGCCGTTCCGTCTTCATGCTATAACTAAACGCTTCCCACGGAGGCGTACCCATCTATTTTAAATCGCGGAAGGGAGGTAGCCGAGGGTATGGATGACCCCAGTAGTAACGTGCCGTTAAAATGCGGCTCCACAGGTCATTCTTCAAGTTCATCTGGTAATTCATATCCCGAGGTCCGTCCCGGTTGCGAATCAGGAGGTAGCGGCGTCTAGCTTGCTGTGCGCCTCCCGCCCCGGGGCGTGAGCCTTGGGGGAAAGGGAGGTGTATCCAATGAGGGTAGCGGAGGCCAAGACCCTCGACAAGTACGACGACATAGCCGCTTTTCTCTTCGAGAACCCCGCCCAGTTCCTCTCGGTCATAAGGGAGGCCCACCCCGCCGCGGTGGCGGAGTATCTGGCGGACCTTCCCCAGCCGGAGGCCATAGGCATACTCAAGAGCCTGGACCCGTCCCGCCAGGCGGAGATACTGAGCCACCTGGACGAGGACCTTCAGCTGAAGGTCTTCCAGGAGCTATCCAGGGACGAGAAGGTGGCTCTCCTGCTGGAGATGTCCCCCGACGACCGGGCGGACCTCTTCAAGGCGTTGCCGGAGGACTATCGGGAGGCCTTGCTTCCCGCCCTGGCCCAGGCGGAGAGGGAGGACATACGGAGGCTCTGCTCCTACGAGGAGGGCACCGCAGGGGCGGTCATGACCTCCGACTACGCCACCATATCCCCTGACATGACCGCCGCGGAGGCCATAGAGCACCTGAGGGAGATAGCCCCGGACAGCGAGACCATCTACTACACCTACGTGGTGGATGACCAGCACCGGCTCTTGGGCTTCGTTTCCCTGAGGGAGCTGATCCTGGCCCCCCGGGACGCCAAGGTATCGTCTTTCATGAAGAGGGATCCCATCTTCGTCCGAGTGAGCGACGACCAGGAGGAGGCGGCCCGGAAGATCCAGAAGTACGACCTAATAGCCCTGCCGGTGTTGAATGAGGAGGACGTGATGGTGGGGATAATAACCCACGATGACGCCATCGACATAATAACCCAGGAGCAGACCGAGGACATCGAGAAGCTGATGGCCATAGGCGGAGCCCACGGGGACACGCCGTACCTTAAGACCCCCGCCTGGGTCCACTTCAAGAACCGGGCCACCTGGATAGTGGCCCTGGCGGCCCTGGGCTTCGTGTCCGGCATGATAATCCACTCTTTCGAGTCCACCCTGATGAGCCTCATGATCCTGGCCCTCTACATGCCCATGGTGGCGGACACGGGGGGCAACACGGGCAGTCAGGCGGCCACGGTGGTTGTCCGGGCCCTGGCCCTGGGGGAGATCTCCTACGAGGACATCTTCAAAGTGCTGTTCAAGGAGTTCAAGGTGTCCCTGATGCTGGCGGTGGTGCTGGGGCTCATCTCCTGGGGCAAGGTGATGTTCCTATCCCAGGATGCCAGCATCCCTGATGGTTTCTCCCTTGGGGCCATAGCCATCGCCATAGCCCTGGCCCTGTCCATCCAGGTGGTCTCCGCCACTCTGGTGGGGGCGGTGTTGCCCATGCTGGCCCACAGGTTCGGCCAGGACCCGGCGGTGGTTGCCAGCCCGGCGCTCACCACCGTGGTGGACATAACGGGACTCATCATATACTTCAATACCGCCAAGTTAATATTGGGTATATGATAAGGGGCTGAGATCATCTACCCTTCATGAAGGGGGCTCGTCATGCTTAGGGTGAGCAAGGTCCTCAACAACAACGTGGTTATAGCCTCTCACGCCTCCGGATGGGAGACTGTCCTGGTGGGCCGGGGGATAGGTTTCGGCCGCAAGGTTGGGGATCCGGTGGAGGAGTCGTGGGCGGAGAAGGTGTTCGTACTCAAGGATCCCAAGGAGCGGCTCCGCTACGCCAAGGTGCTGGCGGAGATCGACGGCTCCTTCGCCGCCCTGGTGGCCCAGGGGATAGCCATAATGGAGGATCACCTGGGGGTGCCTCTGGGGGAGCGGATCCATGCGAGCCTAACGGACCACCTGTTCTTCGCGGTGAAGCGTCTCCGGGAGGGGATAGCGGTGCGGAACCCCTTCGCCCGGGAGGTGGCGGCCATGTACCCCAAGGAGCACGCCGCCTCCCAGGCCATGCTTAGGTGGCTTTCCGAGGAGGTCCACCTGGACATGCCCGATGACGAGGCGGCCTTCGTCGCGCTGCACGTTCACAGCGCCATGGGGGGAGAGGACCTTGGGCGGGTGGCCTGGAAGAACCGGGTCATATCCGAGCTGGTGGCCATCACCGAGGAGTCCCTGGGGTTCAGGCTGGACCGGCTGAGTCCCCACTACATGCGGTTCATAAGGCATCTCAGCTTCTCCATCGACCGGGTGGAGGGGGGGATCGAGGGGGATCTGGAGGGTGATCCCATCTCCACTCTGGAGGAGACCATGAAGAGGGAGAACCCGGTCCCCTACGGCATAGCCCTTAAGCTGTGCCTGTACATGAGGAACGCCCTGGACAGGCCCATACCTCCCGCGGAGGTGGTATACTTGACCATCCACATCCATAGGCTGTATAATTCCAAACAGCGAGATAAGTAACCGAAGATAAACTAACATACAAGGCATTTGCTTCGCGTGTTACCGGTCTTGCGGGCATGAGCGGGGCGGCGCCAAGGGCGCCGTTTCGCTCATGCCCTTTTTTCTTATCCTATTCATCCAGGGGGGATGAAGCGTGTTGAAGGATTCGTTCAGTAAGCTTCAGCGGATAGGGCAGGCACTTATGTTGCCGGTGGCCATACTGCCCGCGGCGGGTTTCCTGTTGGCCATCGGTTTCAGCCTCAAGAGCCCTACGGTGTTGGAGATGGCCCCGTTCCTGGCGGGGCCCGGGTGGAGCAAGCTGGCCAACGTGATGGCCTCCGCGGGTGGGGTGGTGTTCTCCAACCTGCCGCTCCTCTTCGCGGTGGGTGTTGCGGTGGGGCTGACGGGCCTCTCCGGGGTGGCGGCGTTGGCCTCCATCGTTTGCTTCCTGGTGATGAACTCCACCATGAGCGCCATAGGGGACTTCACGGTCGACATGGTACTCAAGGGGAACAACCCCGCCTACGCGCTGGTCATGGGGATCCCCACCCTGCAGACCGGGGTCTTCGGGGGCATCCTTTGCGGCCTGGTGGGGGCCTGGTGCTACGACCGGTTCTACAAGATAGAGTTGCCCCAGTTCCTGGGCTTCTTCGCCGGCAAGCGGTTCGTCCCCATAGCCAGCGCCTTCGCCGGGTTCCTCCTGGGGATCGTCATGTTCTTCCTCTGGCCCTTCGCCCAGAGGGGGCTCAACGGCTTCTCTGGCGCCATCATGGGGTCCGCCATGCCCCTTGCGGTTTTCATGTTCGGTATGATCAAGAGGCTACTGATCCCCTTCGGCCTTCACCACATCTTCTACGCCCCCTTCTGGTTCGAGTTCGGTGAGTACACCAACCTGGCGGGGCAGGTGATCCGGGGGGACATCAACATCTTCTTTGCCCAGCTGAAGGACGGGGTGCCCCTCACCGCCGGGTTCTTCCTGGGGGGCGAGTTCCCCATAATGATGTTCGGGCTCCCCGCAGCGGCGCTGGCCATATACCAGAACGCCAAGCCGGAGAACCGGAAGCTGGTGGGTGGGCTTCTGGCCTCCGCGGCGCTCACCTCGTTCCTCACCGGCATAACGGAGCCCATCGAGTTCTCCTTCCTCTTTGCCTCTCCGCTCCTCTACTTCATCCACGCCGCCCTGGACGGGCTCTCGTTCCTCATCCTCTACATCCTTAAGATCCACCTGGGCTACACCTTCTCCGGCGGAGCCATCGATTTCGCCCTCTTCGGCATCCTGCCCGGCAAGGAGAGGTGGTACGTGGCGGTGCTGGTGGGGCTCTGCTTCGCGGTGGCCTACTACGCCATATTTACCTTCTTCATCCGTTTCTTCGACCTGAAGACCCCCGGCAGGGAGGACGTGCAGGAGTCCAACGGTGTTTCCTCCTCCAGGTCCAACACTGAGCTGGCGGGCAAGGTGCTGGAGGCCCTGGGCGGGGCGGGCAACCTGGACAAGCTGGACGCCTGCATAACCAGGCTTAGGATATCCGTCAGGGACCCCAAGATGGTGGACAAGGAGGCGCTTAAGGCCCTGGGCGCCACGGGGGTCATGCAGGTGGACCGGAACTTCCAGGCCATCTTCGGCACCGCCTCGGAGGCGATCAAGGAGGAGATCCTGCACCTGGTGGGATCCCCCAAGCGGCAGACCGTGTCCGTGGCCTCCCCCATGGCGGGCAAGCTGGTGGACCTTTCCCAGGTGCCGGACAAGACCTTCAGCGAGAGGATGGTGGGGGACGGTTTCGCGGTGGTGCCCCAGGACGGCAAGGTGCTCTCCCCGGTGGACGGCAAGGTGACCTTGATCTTCCCCACCAAGCACGCCTTAGGGATAGTGTCCGATCAGGGGGTGGAGGTGCTGGTCCACGTTGGAATAGACACGGTGAAGCTGAACGGCGAGGGCTTCGTGGCCCACGTGTCCCAGGGGGATCGGGTAAAGAAGGGGCAGCTCATCCTGGAGGCGGACCTGAACGTGATAGGTCAGAAGGCCCCGTCGGTGATCACCCCGGTGATCTTCACCAACCTGAAGGAGGGCGGTTCGGTCAGGATCGCCAAGGAGAAGGTGAATGCCGGTGAGGACGCGGTGGAGGTCACCCTGTAGGTAGTCGAAGTCAGGTGCTGTAAGAGGGGCCCCGGGAAATTCCCGGGGCCCCTGCCAGTGTCCTGTCTTTGACGCTTCTCCTTGCCCTTAGAGGGGGCTTATGACTCCCTTGGACATGAGGTAGATGGCGGTCACCGCCGCAGCCATCAGTCCCATGAGGAGGACGGTCTCTATGGGGCCAAAGGCCTTTGCTCCCGCTTCCCTCTTGGCCTTCCAGTAGAAGATGGCTCCCGGGGCGTAGAGGATGGCGCACATGAGCAGGTACTCCAGCCCCGCCGCGTAGATGAGCCACAGGGCGTAGACGGACGCCACGGCACTGATGAAGAGCTCGAAGGCCTTGGACTCGCCGCTGGCGTAGCCCTCTCCGGTGGAGGACAGCTTCAGCTGGTAGAGGGCGCTGAATAGGTATGGGACCAGGATGGCGGCGCTGGCGATGGTGTAGAGGGCCTGGTAGGTGCTCTCAGAGAAGAGGGTGATTATGAGGAATAGCTGGATGAGCCCATTGGTTATCCAGAGGGAGTTGACCGGGGCCTTGTTCTCGTTCTCCTTGGCGAAGAAGGAGGGGAGCACCTTGTCCTTGGCGGCCACGTAGGGTATCTCCGCCGCCAGCAAGGTCCAGCCAAGGGTGGCCCCCGAGAGGGATATGATGAGCCCCAGGTTGATCAGGGTGGCCCCCCAGTTGCCCACCACGCTCTTCAGGATGTAGGCGGTGGTGGGGTTGGCCAGCTTGGTGAGCTCATCCTTGGGCATGACCCCCAGGGAGGCCAGGGAGATGATCACGTAGAGGGCCAGGGTGGCCACCAGGCCCAGCACCGTGGCCTTACCCACGTCGGACTTGCGCTCCGCCCGGCCGGAGAGGACCACCGCTCCCTCGACGCCGATGAAGACCCAGAGGGTGACCATCATGGTGCTCCGGACCTGCTCCATAACCTTGGCCATGTCGAAGCCGCCGCCGGTGCCCCAGAAGTCCGCGTTGAATATGTCAGCCTTGAAGCTGATCACCGCCACGATGGCGAAGAAGATGATGGGCACCAGCTTGCCAACGGTGGTTATGAGGTTGACGATGGCCGCGTCTCGGACGCCCCGTAGCACCAGGAAGTGGATGCCCCAGAGGATCACCGAGGCGCCCAGCACCGCCATGGTCTTGTTCTCGAATACGGGGAAGAAGTAGGCGATGGCTTCGAAGAGGAGGACCAGGAAGGCCACGTTGCCCAGCCAGGCGCTTAGCCAGTAGCCCCAGGCGGAGTTGAAGCCGATGAAGTCCCCGAAGCCCGCCTTGGCGTAGCTGTAGATGCCCCCATCCAGCTCGGGCTTGCGGTTGGCCAGCGCCTGGTATGTCAGCGCCAGGGCGATCATGCCTATGCCGGTTATGAGCCATCCCAGGGCGATGGCCCCCGGGCCGGCGGAGCGGGCTATGTCGGAGGGGAGGGAGAAGACCCCTGCCCCTATCATGGACCCGATGACCAGGGCCACCAGGGAGAAGAGACCTAGCTTCTTGTCGGACATGGATCTCACCGTTCCTTTCGGTTTTTCAGCATGCTGAATCGAGTCCAGCGGATCGCCGTGCCCCCTCCGGCTGGAGGGGGCACGGATCTATGCGGTAACCCCTGTGGGGGTTATGGGCTTGAGTTACAGGTCCTCCCGCACCAGGGGCATGCTCATGCACCTGGGGCCTCCCCTGCCCCTGGAGAGCTCGGAGCTGGGGACTATGTGGGTCACTATCCCTTTGTCCTGGAGGATCTGGTTGGTGACGTAGTTCCTGGAGTAGACCACCACCTCGCCGGGGGCGATGGCCAGGGTGTTGGAGCCGTCGTTCCACTGCTCCCTGGGGGCGTCGATGGGGTCCCCGCCGGCGCAGCGGATCAGGGTCACCTTGGGGATGTCCAGCGCCTTGGCCAGCACGTTCTCCAGGGTGGAGCGCTCCTCCTCTATGTTGATGCCGCAGCAGGAGGGAGTGATGGAGAAGACCTGCAGCGGACCCTCTATCTCGGGGTGGATGGTGAACTTGTCCCGGTCAACCATGGTGAACACCGTGTCCAGGTGCATGAAGGCCCTCTTCTTGGGGATGTTGAAGGCCAGGATCTGCTTGAAGGTGCTCCGGTCGTCGCTGAACAGCTTGCGGGCCAGCTTCTCGATGGAGGCCGCGTCGGTCCTCTCGGAGATGCCTATGGCCAGAACGTTGGGGCTCAGGACCAGCTCGTCGCCCCCCTCGATGGAGGTGGTCTCCGTGCGGTCATACCAGAAGGGGACGTCGCATCCCTTGAACTTGGGGTGATGGTTGAAGATGTACTTGGCGTAGAGGGTCTCCCGGTTTCGGGTCTCGGTCCTCATGTGGTTGAGGGTGATTCCGGTGCCGATGGTGGCGAAGGGATCCCGGGTGAAGTAGAGGTTGGGCATGGGGTCCACCACCAGGGGGTTGTCGGTGTCGATGCGATCCGCCAGGGACATAAACTTTAGCTCCTCCCTGGGGAGCTCGGTTCGTCGGACCCCCGCCATGGTCTGGAGCACCATGGGCTTCACGTCCATGGAGAGGAAGAAGTCCCGGAGCACCGCCCGGGTGCCGTCCCCCTGGATGTTGGCCTCCGCCAGGTACTCGTCGATGAACTGCTCCCGGACCGCCCGGTCCTCCAGGGCCTCCGCCGCCAGGTCCTCCAGGTAGAGGACCTCGGAGCCGTTGTCCCTAAGGACCTTGGCGAAGGCGTCGTGCTCCTCCTGGGCTATCTTGAGGTAGGGTATGTCGTCGAAGAGAAGACGGGCCATCAGGTCCGGGGTGAGGTTCTCAACCTCCTTGCCGGGCCGGTGCAGGAGAACCGACCGAAGGCGCCCTATTTCCGACGTTACCTTTAGGGGTGAAGGCTTCAATTTTACTCCTCCTTACTTAAGGTATTTGGTTTTTTGGGCCTCTCCTGGTGGATCGGCCACGGGCATAACCTTATCAAATAAACCTGTATTGTCAATGAGTTTATAGTGCCGGTTGGCATGATTTTAAAACCAATTTTGAGTTCTGATGACTCCCCGGGGTGCGCAGGCCCCGGTTAATCCTTCTCTCCTTGACATGATTAAATCGAATGTGCTAGCTTGATGTCTACGATATACAATTTGCAACAGTCCGCCTGCAAGGAGGTGGGGGCGACATCTAGCCGAGTCCGGGTCTTCAAATCGAGCGTTCTGTCCCTCGGGTGAGTTTCGTCCATGCCAGGAAGGAGTGATCCGTGAGATGAAGCGTATCAAGCTGTTGCTGACCCTGTGTGTTGCCCTGGTGGCCCTGGGGGCCCTCTGCGGTGGGGCCCTGGCGGCGGAGGAGTACAAGTTCAAGATGGCCACCTTCTACCTCAAGGGGGACTCCGCCTTCGACGTGATAGATCACTTCCGCCAGCTGGTCTGGAAGAAGACCGGCGGCAAGGTCCGCATCGATGCCTTCCAGGCGGGGGAGCTGGGCTTCCCGGTGACGGAGATCCTGGAGGCCACCTCCCGGGGCGTGGTGGAGATGTCCATCTTCTACCCCAACTACAAGGCCGCCCAGGACCCGGTGATGGCCCTGGCGGGGGGACGCCCGGGGCCCATGTTCGACCTCAGGGACCAGAAGGCCCAGGTGGACGCCACCAAGGACCTGTTGGAGCGTAGCTTCGGCCGCTTCGGGGTCCGCTACATAGCCCCCATGGTCTACGGGGAGCCGGAGATCCTGGTCTCCCGCCGTCCCATGTCCTCCCTCAAGGACCTTAAGGGACGGATCTTCCGGGCCTCCGGCATGGCGGCGGAGTTCTACACCGCCATTGGCGCCCAGGCCATGATGCTCCCTGCAGGAGAGCTCTATCAGGCCCTGCAGCTGGGCACCATCGATGGCCTGGAGTGGACCGACTACACCGCCAACTATAAGCTTGGCTTCCACGAGGTGGCCAAGAACGTGCTGGAGCCCACCAAGGGGGTCAACCTCCACAGCGAGGCCACGGTGCACGCCTTCCTGGTGGTGAACCCCAAGGTCTGGGAGAAGCTCCCCAAGGAGCACCAGAAGGCCATCCAGGAGGCCTGCGACGAGGCCTACAAGTGGGGGGCGGACCACCTGGCCAAGCTCAACAAGACCTACAAGGACAAGTGGATAAAGGCGGGGGCCAAGGTGACCCAGCTCCCCAAGGAGGACCAGGACAAGGTGATCGAGGTGAGCGCTAAGATCCTGTCGGGCTACTCCGCCAAGTCCCCGGACGCCAAGGAGTACTGCCGGCGCCTCGTAGAGCTCTGGAAGAAGCTGGGCTACACCAAGTGGAGCGACGCCCTGGCCAAGCAGATCAAGTAGTTCTCCCCTGGCGGAGAGGTGGTGCCTGGCCTCCCCTCCGCCCCCCATCCAGGTCCTCTATCCCATGGAGGTGATAAGTTGAACTTCATTGACGGTCTCAGCCGCTCGGTGGGAAGGTGCCTCATGTACCTTACCCTGGCGGTGGTGGCGGTGGTGGTCTACGGCGTCACGGTCAGGTACTTCGTGGGCCGGGCGGACGTGAGGGCCATGTTCCTGTCGGTCTGGATGTACGGGATAATGTTCGTCGTGGGGGGAGCCTACACCCTTCTCGAGGGGGGGCACGTTTCGGTGGACATAGTCTACAACCGGCTCCCCAAGCCCTTGAGGAAGGCATTGGACGTGCTCAACCTGGGGATAATAGCCCTTTGCTGCGGGGTGATCCTCTACATAAACCTCCCCATAGCCTACGACTCCTACATACAGAGGGAGGTGGACTCCAGCCTAGGGGTGGTCTTCGCCCCCCCCATCTGGTGGCTAAAGTGGGTCCCGGTCCTGGGGGTGGCCCTCATGGGGGCCCAGGCCCTGTCCCTCCTGGTCCACCGGTTCAAGGACCGGGAGGCGGCGGAAGGGGGTGAGCGGTGATGGGGGACTCCTACGCCCCGCTGGTGATGTTCGCCGCCCTGTTCGGCATGATACTTATCAACCTGCCGGTGGCCTTCGCCCTCTTCATAACCTCCATGGTCTTCGGCCTGGTCTTCTGGGGATGGGGAGGGCTCTACGTGGTCTTCCAGGGCATCTGGACCCTGATGAACAACTGGGCCCTGGTGGCGTTGCCCCTCTTCGTGTTCATGTCCGCCATCCTGGAGAAGAGCGGGGTGGCGGAGGAGCTCTTCACCACCCTGTATGACTTCTTCGGCAAGGTCCGGGGCTCCCTGGCCATCGTGGCGGTGCTGTTCGGCTACCTCATAGGGGCCATGTCGGGGGTCATCGCCGCCGCCATATCCGCCATGGCGCTGATAATGTTCCCCGTGATGGAGAAGAACCGCTACGACCGGCGGCTCTCCATCGGCTCCCTGTTGGCCTCCGGATGCCTCCCCCAGGTGGTGCCCCCCAGCTTCAACATGATCGTCTACGGGTCCGTGGCGGGGGTCTCGGTGGGCAAGCTCTTCGCCGGCGGGGTCGGTGTGGGACTGGTGATGGCCGCGGTCTTCATCGTCTACATAGTGGTCTTCAGCGTGACCCACAAGGACCGGGTCCCGGTGATCCAGGAGGATATACCCCTTGGGGAGAAGATCGCCTCCCTCCGCTTCCTGGTGGGACCCCTTTGCATCATAATCGGGGTCCTGGGGTCCATCTTCTCCGGCATGGCCACCCCCACCGAGGCCTCCGGCGTGGGGGCCTTCCTGAGCCTCCTGTACGTCACGTTCCGCCGGAAGCTCTCCCGGGAGATACTGAGGGACTCCCTTCTGGTGACCCTCAAGGTGACCTCCATGGCCTGCTGGATCATGGCCGCCGGGTCCGCCTTCAGCTCCGTCTTCAGCGGCATAGGGGGCCGAAGCCTCATGGTGGGCTTCCTCACCTCCATGCCCGCCGCCAAGGTGTCGGTGGTGGCCTTCTCCATGGTGATCATCTTCCTGCTGGGGATGTTCATCGATCCGGTGTCCATAATAATGATCATGACCCCCATACTGACCCCAGCGGTGGTTGAGCTGGGCTACGATCCCATCTGGTGGGGCATCGTGTTCTCCTCCCTGCTCCTGCTCTCCTACATAACCCCCCCGGTGGGGCTTGGGCTCTACTACTTCAAGGGGGTCGCCAAGGACGTCCCCATGGACGAGATATGCCGCAGCGTCATCCCCTTCGTGATCCTCATGTTCCTGGCGGTGGTCCTCATAGTCCTCTTCCCCGAAACGGTCATGTGGTTCGTGAGAAACCTGGGAAGGGTGTGAGATCCATGCACCGCTGGAGCGCCGGGCCCTATGGCCCGGCGTTGTTTTTATGGCGTTAAACCTTGCGGAGGGCCAGCCCTGGTATACAATCTTCCATATCTAACAGATTCGCTAGATAAGGGGGGGTTCGTATGGAGAGATTGCTCCGGGGTTTCACCATAAAGGCCAGGCTGTGGTTTCTCCTGGTGGGTCTCCTGTTGGCCATGGGTGGGCTCTCCGCCTTCCTGGTCGAGGGCCTGAAGAGTGCCAAGGGGAGCGCAGATCAGCTCTACTCGGTTGGAGCCTCTGGGGTCCGCTGGGCCATGTCCGCCATGTGCAGCGGGCAGATGTCGGTGATAAACATATATCGGGCCATAAACAGCGCGGATCCCAAGGACCGGGAGGCCAACGCCCAGGCGTCGGTGACCGCCATAGAGGAGGCGCTGGAGTACGTTAGCCGCTACAAGGCCACGCTGAGGGAGGGGGATATGGGGTCCCTCAAGGCCTACGACGAGGCCAGGTCCGCCCTGGAGGCCATGAGGGAGGTCAACCTGAAGTTCGAGGAGATGGTCGCCATGGGGGCCCCGGACCAGGAGATCAGACAGTTCCTGTTCGGCGCCCGGCAGACCACCCAGGGGGCCATGGATGCCTTGAGCGGCCTGGTGGAGATATCCCAGCGGGTCATGTCCTCCTCCAAAGACCAGCTGGACGCCTCTGCCGCTTCCGCCATGAGGGTGTCCCTCCTGGTGTCCGTGGCGGTGGCGATCCTGGCCCTGGCGGTGGGGCTGATGGTGACCCTGTCCATCACCAGGCCCATATCCGCCCTGGTGTCCAAGTTGGACAGGATGTCCAATGAGCTGGACCTCCGGTTCGGGGATCCTGGGGATTTCCGGGACGAGATAGGGGTGTTGGGCCGGTCCCTGGCCAGCATGTTCTCCCACTTCGAGGAGATAATAGCCCAGGTGAGGGGCATATCCCGTCAGGTGAGCTCCCAGGCGGAGACCTTCTCCGCCACCGCGGAGGAGGCCAATGCGTCGGTGGAGGAGGTCAGGTCCCAGCTGGAGCTTACGGTGAGCCGGGTGGACGACCTGGCGTCCGGGGCGGAGGAGGTGTCCGCCAGCGTCCAGGAGGTAGCCGCCGCTTCGTCCACCGCCGCCGCCCGGAGCACCGAGGTGGCGGAGCAGGTGGAGAAGGCCCGGGGCAGGCAGGAGGAGGGGATGTCCTTCGTTCGCCGGGCGGTGGAGTCCATCGGCCAGGTGGCTGACAAGGCCAGGTCCTCCATGGACATGGTGGAGAAGCTTCACGAGAGGGCCGCCACGATTCAGAGCATAGTGGCCCAGATAGGTGGAATAGCGGATCAGACTAACCTGTTGGCGTTGAACGCCGCCATCGAGGCCGCAAGGGCGGGGGAGCACGGCCGGGGCTTCGCGGTGGTTGCCGAGGAGGTTCGCAAGCTGGCGGAGGAGTCCGCCCAGGCGGCAAGGAGCATCTCGGACATAGCGGAGGCCATATCCAGGGACCTCAACGTGGTGGTGGACGTGGTGGAGGACAACGCAAAGGGGGCCGAAGAGGTCCGGAGCCTGTCCCAGCAGGTGCTGGATGTCTTCCGGATGATAAGTCAGAACCTCACGGAGATATCCCAGGCCTCCCAGGACATGGCGGCCACAGCGGAGGAGGAGGCGGCCAGCGCCCAGGAGATATCGTCGGTGATCCAGGGGATGGCGGACAAGACCAGGGACGTATCCGAGGCCACATCGGTGGTGGCCTCCCAGATAAGGGACGTCTCCTCGGTGGCGGAGCAGGTGGCCCAGGGGGCCACGGAACTGGCCGCCATAGCGGAGAAGCTGTCCTCCGAGGTCTCCAGGTTCAAGGTCTCAGGGGATGGGGAGATTGGACTTGAGCCCTACAGAAGCCCGGTGAGGGATCTGAGCCCCGCCCTGTCGTGAAGCTTCTTGTTGTGCCGATCTTCGGGGGGTATCATTGGGCCGACTATTTCGAGCGAGGGGTGTTTCGATGCTCCCTTACGGGCTTCTGATAGCTGAGGACGATCCGTCCATGGTGAGGCTCTATAAGGCCTTCCTGCAGGGGGTTGAGGGGGTGAGCCTCCTCGGGGTGACCCCCTCCGGTGAGGAGCTACTCCGATACTTCCGCCGGGGCGGGAGGGCGGAGCTGCTCCTTCTGGACATATACCTGGAGGGCAGCAACGGGGTGGATATCCTCCGGGAGCTAAGGGGAATGGGGGTGGACCTGGACGTGATCGTGGTGACCTCCGAGAGCTCCCCCCGCACCGTCGGGGAGGCCATGAGGCTGGGGGTCTTCGACTACCTGGTGAAGCCCTTTGGTGGATCCCGGTTCGGGCGAGCCCTGGATGACCTGGTGGCCTTCCGTCGCAGGATCGATCGGGTCAACAGCCGCATGTCCCAGGATGAACTGGACAAGCTCCTTGGGGGGGGCGAGGAGGAGCTGCCCAAGGGACTTCATAGATCTACACTTAAAGGTATATTGTCTCTCTTGTCGTGTTTTGGGGAGGCCACGGTGGACCGGCTGTCCGAGGAGATGGGGCTGTCCAAGTCCAGCGTCAGGCGCTACATGGACTACCTGGTCAGGGAGGGAGAGGTGGAGCTCAGGCTCAAACACCTGGGGCGGGGCCGTCCGGTTAACGTGTACCGGCTCCCGTCGGACCTTTAGACTGCTCACCTTGGAAGGAGTGGTATGAGATGCCCTTCGGTTATGAAGGCTCGGGCCTTCTGGACTTTCCCCTTCTGGACCTCCTGCACTCGTGCCCAGATCCCATATGGTGCATGAGGCTTCCGGAGAGGAAGTGGGTCTTCCTGACGCTCAGCATGGAGGACCTGTTGGGCATGTCCATCCCGGAGTTCATGGTGAGGTTCAACCTGAACCTGGTGATCCACCCGGAGGATCAGCATCTCTTCGATGAGCTCCTGCGGCTTGCCCAGGAGGAGGGGAGCGGCTCGGTGGACCTCAGGTTCTGCGGCATGGACGACTCGTGCAAGTGGGTGAACCTCCGGGCGGTGGGGCACCGGGACGAGTCGGGGGTCTGCAAGTACGTGGTGGGGGTCGCCCGGGACATATCCGAGGTTAGGCGCTACCAGGAGGAGCTGAAGCTCTCGGAGATGCGCTGGAAGGCGGTGCTGGACAACGCGGGGGAGGCGTTCCTCACCGTGGACCAGTCAGGGAACGTGACCTACGTTAACAAGTCCTTCGAGTCCATGCTGGGTTACCGGCGGGATCAGATAGAGGGCAGGTCCCTATGGACGCTGGTGCCCGATGACCAGCGGCAGGTGTTGGATTACCAGTGGAGCATGAGGCACGTCAAATGGCAGAGGCGGTACGAGATAGACCTCTTGAGATCCGACGGTTCCAGGATGCCCGCCCGGGTTATAGCCACGGTTGTAAAGGACCTGGGGGAGGATCACTACCTTCATTTCGGATTCATCGACGATCTGACCCAGATAAGACGCATAGACCGGGAACAGAAGGATCGGCTGAGGTTCCTCAGGACCCTGCTGGATACCATTCCCAGCCCGGTGTTCTACAAGGACTCTCGGGGCCGCTATCAGGGTTTCAACCGGGCCTTCCAGGAGGTCTTCCAGGCCATCGGCCCCATGGGGGAGTTTGACATGTCATACCTGCCCGATGACTTCGTCGCCCGGGACGTTAACTCTGACCTGGATCTTCTGAGGAACCCGGGGGCCATGTGCTTCCACTTCAAGTTCGGCGAGGGGGATGTGAGCCGCCACTTCGTGGTCCACAAGGCCACATTCTTCGACCACGTGGGCCGGGTTGGGGGCTTCGTGGGGGTCATGACGGAGATCACCGAGCAGAAGAGGATGGAGGCGGAGCTTAGGGAGGCGAAGGAGAGGGCGGAGGCGTCCTCCCGGGCCAAGATGGCCTTCGTGTCCCACATAAGCCACGAGATAAGGACCCCCATGAACGCGGTGGTGGGCCTCTCGGAGATGCTGCTCGATTCCTGTGAGGACCCGGAGATCCGGGAGGACCTGGAGCTGATACATCAAGCGTCCATGTCGCTCACCGAGATCCTGGGGGACATACTGGACCTGGCGGCGGTGGAAGCAGGGAAGCTACGTTTGGAGGAATCGTCCTTTTCCATGGAGGATCTCTGCGCCCCGGTCTTCAGCCTCATGGGGGCGGAGGCCAAAAGGAAGGGGCTTGAGTTTAGGGGCAAGGTTGAGGATGGTGCCTCCGGTCACTTTGTGGGGGATCAGGTCCGGATACGGCAGCTCCTGTGGAACCTCTTGAGCAACGCCATCAAGTTCACTCCTTCGGGATCCGTTTCAGCCCGTATCTCCGCCTCGGAGGGAGGGGTCCTGTTCGAGGTGTCCGACACCGGTGTAGGCATAGAGGAGGAGCAGCTGGACCGTATCTTCGACTACTTCGAGAGGGGAGAGGAGCTCCTTACCCGCCGGATCCCGGGGACTGGGCTGGGGCTTGCGCTCTGCAAGAAGCTGGTGTCCCTCATGGGGGGAGCCATACGGGTCAGGAGCCGCAGGGGTGAGGGGAGCTGCTTCTCCATATGGTTGCCCCTGCGCAGGGATCATGGGCTAGCTAGTCCTGACCGGGGGGATGACGCCCCTGAGCTGCCCAGGGGTCTTAGGGTGCTCCTGGCGGAGGACAACCGGGCAAATCAGAGGCTGATGATGTCCCTGCTGGAGAGGATGGGGCTCTCGGTCCGGTGCGCCTCCGATGGGGCGGAGGCGTTGAGGGCCCTGGAGGAGGAGACCTTTGACATGGTCTTCATGGACGTTCAAATGCCGGCCATGGACGGATTGGAGGTGACCCGTCGCTTCCGGGAGATGGAGAGGGGGACTGGCCGGCGGACGCTGATAATAGGGCTCACCGCCTTCTCGTCTCCGGACGACCGGAGGGCCTGCGTGGAGGCCGGCATGGACCGGTTCCTGGCCAAGCCCGTGTCCCCCTCCAGGCTTCGCCGGGAGATGGGGCGGATATGGTCCTTCACCTCCAACGAGAGGAACCTGGTGAACCTGGACGTCCTGATGGAGATGGCGGACGGATCCCGGGAGCTGGCGGTGGGCTTCGCCACCGACGTGCTGGAGATGCTGCCCGGCCACATCCAGTGCCTCTCCCAGGCCGCCGCCGGGGAGTCGGATCCGGCGGCGGTGGAGAAGTCATTGCACCGGCTAAAGGGCAGCGCCGGCTATCTGGGGGCCGCCTCGCTGGAGGCGGACCTTGCGGGGTTGCTTGAGCGGTGGCGCGGGGGGGACCGACAGCAGGTCATCCAGGATCTGCCGGCGCTGCTGGAGAAGCTGAGGACCCTTCAGGAGGAGCTGAAGGGCTACGTGGGGGGCTAGTCCCCCATGACCTTGACCACCACCCTCTTGCGCCGCTGGCCGTCGAACTCCGCGTAGAAGACCCTCTCCCAGGGACCCAGGTCGAGCCTGCCCTGGGTAATGGGGATGATGGCCTGGTGGTGCACCAGTATGCGCTTCAGGTGGGCATCCCCGTTGTCCTCCCCGGTCATGTGGTGCCGGTACTCGGGCCTCTCGGGGGCCAAATCCTCCAGCCAGTCCATTATGTCCTGGTGGAGCCCCGGCTCGTTGTCGTTCACGATCACCCCCGAGGTTATGTGCATGGCGGACACCAGCATGAAGCCCTCAGTGACGCCGCTGCGCCCCAAGATCTCCTGCAGCTGTTCGGTTACGTGCACCAGCTCCTTCCGCCGGTGGGTGTTCATCCACAGGTACTCGGTGTGGATCTTCAATTCGAATCCCTCCAGTCCCATCCCCCGGGTGATGGGGGTTTATATGTGATGCCCCTTATTATAGAATCTACCGGCTGTCTTGCCGTGGGTTGAAGGATGGGGGTATGGATGATGGATGTGGCGTTCTCCGCCGCTCTGGGGCTCAGCCTCTCCATGGACGCCTTCGCGGTCTCCTGCGCCATGGGGCTGTGCGGGATAAGCAGGGGCGAGGCCCTGAAGGTGGCCCTTAGCTTCGGGCTCTTCCAGGCGATCATGCCCCTCGTCGGCTGGCTGGGTGCCCGCTGGATGGGGGCCATCCTGGAGCCGGTGGATCACTGGGTGGCCTTCCTGGCCCTCCTGGCGGTGGGGGGCAAGATGGTGATAGAGGGGCTAGGTAAGGTCCGGGGGGCCCAGGATGAGGCGCCGGACCGATCGGTGTGCGGCGGGGGGAAGCTGCTGAGCCTGTCCATAGGGACCAGCATCGACGCCCTGGCGGTGGGGGTGGGCTTCATAGGCATGAGGATAAACGTCCCCTTCACCGCCTCCGTCATAGGGGTTGTGACGTTCATCGTGTGCCTCCTGGGGGCCCTTTGTGCGGGCAGGATCCTTAGGACCCGGGGGGGCTACATGGAGGTTCTGGGGGGGCTGGTGATCTCCGCCATAGGGATAAAGATCCTCCTGGAGCACCTCCTGGGGTGACCTTTGGCCCATTTGAATCCATGCTAGTTGATATATAATGGTCCCCATGGTGCATGTTCTAATTAAAAAGTTAATCTGTATTCTAGCATGTATCCTGTGGGTTGCGATGGGCCCCGGCCGTATGGCGGGGCCCTCGGCGGCGTTTGGGCAGGTGGCGTACACGATCCGTCTCCCCATGGAGGTGGGGGCCCTGGCGGAGGTCCTCTACCCGGACGGATCCTCGGAGTCGATGGGCAAGGTCCGGGTGTTGCCCGTCAAGACCCGATATCCGGGGTTCACCGCTAGCCGGCTGGGGGAGCCCGGGTCGGTGGTGGCCTCCGGCGCCAATGCGCACCACATCCTGGTGGACGTGGAGCGGAGTCGGGGGCGTACGTTGAGCGTCATACCGTCGGTCACCTTCGTGGCAGCGGCGGGTAACGGGTCCAGCATGGTTATCGAAGGTGTAGGTGGTGTTGGCCTTTGGGGGCGCTTGTCCCCCCCCGTGGGCTCCCGGGTCTACGTGGTCAACCGCCTGGGCTATCGGATCCCCTTTAGGTCCCGGGACCTTCTCAAGGTGGCTTCCGCCCTGGAGATAGACGTGGAGGAGCGTTCCCCGGGGGACTACGTGAGGATTGAGAACTGGGAGGGTGGCGGGGTCTTCCTTGGGGTTGATCGCCGAGAGGAGAGGCTGGGGACGGTGGAGAAGCCCTTTCATAGCTCCGGCCGTTTTCTGGGGACCCTCTATCAGACGGTGAGCGCCGTGAGGGCCAACCATCCGGGAGTTATATGTGTCAGTACCACCCAGGTGGGGGACATAGGGGGCTTCCAGATAGTGCCCCTGACCCACATGTACGACGATGAGATGCAGAAGTCAAGGAACATGGGTCAGTGGCTCATAGTAAGGGGCGACCGGTTCCAGGACCTGGCGGGCACCTACCCCCTCTTCAGCGGGGTCATAAGGCCCTTCGACCGGGAGGGGGACTCCCCTGAGGGGCGGGTGCTCTGCCGGATCGGGGACGGCCCCTGGATTGATCTGCCCGAGGCCAGCGGGGTGCAGGAGGGCATCTTCCAGGACGTGACGGAGATCAAGATACTGCTCCGGTGATGCGATCCGGGCCCCATTGATGGGGCCTTTTTTAAATGGCCCAAAATAAACTAATGAATTCTTGTAGTTTATTGAAGGGACGCCTGAGTAGGGCTATACTCTCCGGTGGCAGATTTTTTCATTTTAAGCCGGAGGGAGGATGGGTAATGAGAAGCGGTTTGAGGCGTGGTTTGTCCGGGGCCCGCGTGGTCTTGGGGGTTCTGGTGGCGGTCCTGTGGTGTCTTCCCGCCCTGGGTTGCACGTCGGTGTTCGTGGGCAAGGGGGCGTCCGCCACGGGGCACGTGATGATCGCCCGGAACGAGGACTATCGGGGCGGGTGGGCCAAGCACTTTCGGGTGGTCCCCTCCAGGCCGGTGGCCAAGGGGGAGAAGCAGGTCTTCTGGAGCGGGATGGAGCTGGGCTATCCGGAGGGGATGACCCGCACCTACCGCTACTTCTCGGTCCCCGACTGGCCCTACGATCCGTCGGTGGATCCCAGGGATCCCAGCCAGGAGTACACCCCAATGGACGAGGTGGGTATAAACGAGAAGGGGGTTGCGGTTTCGGCCACCGAGAGCCAGGAGATAAGCCCCGAGGCCCAGAAGGTGACCCCCCTGGACGGTCTGATCGACGAGTCCCAGATACCTTCCATCATACTTCCCCGGGCCTCCACCGCCCGGGAGGGGGTTAGGATCTTCGGGGAGGCCATAGAGGCTTTTGGCTCCAGCGAGGCGGGGGGCTTCGCGGTGGCGGATCCCAACGAGGTCTGGTACGTGGAGTTCCACGGCCGGGTCTGGGCCGCCTGTCGGATCCCGGACGACAGCTACACGGTGGTCCCCAACCAGAAGGTCATATCCAACTTCAACCCCTACGACGGGGAGAACTTCATGGGTAGCCCTTCGCTCCTGGAGCTGGTGAAAAACAGCGGCCTCCTGCCCAAGGAGGAGTGCACTGAGGAGCACGTGAGGGCCAAGGGGCTCGATCTGGCCAAGGCCTTCGGCGTTCTGGACTGGACCTACAACGGGGTCAGGATGTGGTGGGGCCACAGGCACTTTTCCCCCTCCAAGGTTCAGGAGCCCGGGAGGGACTCGTATCCGTTCCTCATGACCCCGGACAGGAAGATAACCAAGCTGGACGTGATGGAGTTCCTCCGGTCCGATAACTACCCGGGCACCGACTACGAGAACCCGGTGAACGGGGTTAATGGCAAGGTGCGTCCCGTGGCGGTCCGCCGCACCGTGGAGTCCCACCTGGTGGAGCTCGGCGGGGTTGACGGGGTCAGCGGTGATGTGGGTAACGTCCTCTGGCTCAGCCTGGGCAACCCCACCGGTAGCGTCTACATGCCCTTCTGTCAGGGGCTCACCCGGCTGCCCAACTCCTTCACGCTGGGGACCGACCAGCCGGAGGCCCACTCCCCCTACTGGTCCTTCTACGGAGCCTCCAGGAAGGCCCAGGCCCATGACGACGCCAACGGCACAGACCTGGAGGGGGCCATCAAGGCCTACTGGAGGGACTACCAGGTGGAGCTGATCCGTTCCTTCGAGGCCTTCCAGGCGGGGGCCCGGAAGCTTAAGGGGGAGGAGCTGGCCCCGCTTCTCAACCACCAGGCGGCGGTATACTCCTGGCGGATCGTGAAGGCCGCCAGGGGGCTCCAGGCGGAGCTCCACCGGGCCATATCCACCAACGGGGAGTTCCGCCCGGTCTTCAAGCCGGACCAGGTCCCCCGTCCGGAGGAGGTTTTAGGCTACCCCCGCTGAGTGCTTCCCGGGGCGGGCGGCCTGGGCCGTCTGCCCCTTTTCGTTTTCCGGGGGGTACCATTGGAGTGGAGGTGATGGTCTTGTTCCTTGGGAAGCTTAGGTCCCTTTCGTTCACCCTGGCGCTCCTGGCCCTGGGGGTGATGAGCGGACTCGTGTTCCTGGACGCCCTGTTGGGGCCCACGGGCCCCCTGGTCACCGTTCGGCTTAGGGCCATGGGGGACCACGATTACGTGGCCGATGCGGAGGAGATGATGGCCCAGGGGCGGGAGGAGGAGGCCCTGCGCCTTCTCAGGTACGTGGATTCTAATGGGCTCCCCGGCCAGGAGCGGGCCCGGGAGCTCGTCTCCCGGATCGAGGAGAAGAGGAGCGGCCTTCTCGCCAGGGCCTCCAGGTTCCTCCGGGGGTTCATTTTGGGAGAGGGGGAGTCGCTGGAGGAGGTCACCGCCTCCATCCTGTCGGACATGACCCTCTACGGGGACGTTCGGGACCTGGTGAAGCAGGGGTACTACAAGCTGGCGGGGGAGGATTCGGACCCCCTGGTGGCCACTCTGGCGGCCCTGGGGCTGGCCACGGAGCTCTTCGATGCGGTGGACTGGGCTCCTGCGCTGATGAAGGCCGCCAGGGAGGCGGGGGCCCTTACCGACGCCTTCGCGGATTGGCTCCTTGGGGCGGGGAGGAGATCCCTGGAGGCCCGGAGGCTGGAGCCAGCCCTGGAGGCCGTCCTTGTGGATCTGAAGGCGGTACGGCAGGGGCAGGGGGTCCAGGGCACCCTGAAGGTCCTGAGGCACGTGGATGACCCGAAGGACCTTAGAGGGGTGGCCAGTTTCTCCCGGTGGATCCCCGACGAGGCGTACGTCCTGATGGTCCTGGGAGGGGACGACGGGATAAGGTTGCTCAAGAACCTGCCCGAGAGCCCCAGGTCCGCGGAGGTGATAAGGCTGGCGGTCCGGAAGGGGCCGGCGGGTATCGGGTTGCTCCTGAAGCCCACCCCCAGGATAAGCCGGGTCATCAAGACCCTACGTCTTGGTGGGGTTTCGGACCTGGTGAGCGCCCTGGCGGAGGGGAGCCGGTGGTGGCTTTTGGCCCCCCTGGCCGTGTCGGTGTTGTGCCTCCTATGGGGTTACCGCAGGCTTCGCCGGGGGGCCGCTTAGCGTCAGGGCCTGAAGCGGTAGGAGATCCCCTGGAAGGGGGAGGGGGACCTCTGGGTGTCCAGGGTTAGGCGTCCCGCGGAGGTGGATATGGACCTCAGCTTCACCGGGAAGGGCATGTCCGATAGGTCTATTATGGGCTGGGCACCGTCGATGGAGCGCCTTATGGCCTCCATGTCGGTCTCGGATCCGTTCACCTTGACCGTGTAATCCTTGAGCTCCACCGCCCTCTGGTCCCTTATGGAGAGCCTGCCCTCCACGCGGACCACCGCGGACACCCCCTTGCCCTTGGGGGTGAAGGTGCCGGAGGCCTTGAGGCCCCCGTCGGCGAAGCGGACGCTAAGCTTGGTCCAGCTGTCCCCGCCGGAGCCGGCGGTGGCGTCCTTGAGGAACCGGTTCACGTCCTCCTCCAGGATGGAGCAGTGGAAGAGCCCCTCCAGGGCGGAGAAGGGCCTGTCCGGCTGGTCCGTCAGTTTGACGAAGAAGGCCTCCATGGCGATCCGGTCTATTCGTACCCCCAGGGCCCTGGCGCCTCGGGCCTCCACGTAGAGGTGCCTTATCTCCCCGTTGGTGGGGGACTGGTCAATGGTGACCGTCATCTCCTCCGGGTTCAGGCCCGTGGCCAGGGCCTTCACGAACCGCTGGGCCTGGTCGGCGGGGGCGAAGTCCCCTTGGAGGATCACCTCCTGGGCGGGGGCCACGCCCCCAAGCCCCAGGAACAGCAGGAGCCCCAGGGCCAAGGTTGCGGTGGTGAGACTTGCCTTGCGGGTCATGTTCATTCCTCCCATGTGAGTTGCCCTGCGTTTGCGATCCGTATCCCCCTCCTGGCCATGTCCTCCTTGGCCTTGAGGAAGCCCTGGGGGCTTATGGGGCGGGTGGCGTCCTCCAGGAAGACCACCTGGAAGCCCAGGTCCGACGCGTCCACCGCGGAGTAGTAGGCGCAGTAGTCTCCCGCCAGGCCCGCTATCCATACCTGGCGGACCCCCCGTTCCTTGAGGTAGCCGCAGAGGCCGGTGGGTCTGGCCCGGCGGTTGTCGAAGAAGGCGCTGTAGCTGTCCACCGTTGGGTCCGTGCCCTTTCGAAGGATCATCTGGATCCGCTCCTGGGGTATTTCTTCGGATATCCTTGCCCCTTGGGAGCCCTGGACGCAGTGGTCGGGCCAAAACACCTGGGGCAGGCCGTTGAGTTCCCCGGTCTCGAAGGGGGACCTTCCCGGGTGGTTGGAGGCGAAGCTTCCGTGGTTTGCCGGGTGCCAGTCTTGGGTGGCCACCACCAGGGGGAAGCGGTCCAAGATGGAGTTTATGGCCGGGATGACCAGGTGGCCCTCCGGGACCGGCAGGGCTCCGCCGGGCAGGAAATCGTACTGGACGTCCACGATCAGGAGTGCCCTCACGGGTCGTCACCTCCCTGGATTGTTTTTCAATACCCTATCACAATCTCCGCGGGATTGCACGGTGGGGATCTTGACGGGCGGCGGGTTCGTCGATATGCTCTTCAGCAATATCTGAAATATCAAACATCAGTTGAAATGACTTCAAATTGGGCCGTTCGGTAGGTTTTTTGTGCCTATCGCCGTTGGTTTTGTAGTGTTTTTGCGGGTTAGGTCCCGGTTCCCTTAAGGGGGGGTGATATACCAAGGGTGTTTATTGTTACATTCCGTCGAGCCTGATATTTCAAAAAGTTAGGGGGAGGAGAGAATGAGGAAGTGGATCCTTGCTTTGGTTCTGATGGTAGCCCTGGTGCCCGCCGCATTCGGGGCGGAGATGACCCTCAAGTTCGCCGGTCAGTATCCGGCTGATCACCCGGGAAGCAAGCTGATGAGGGACGTGGCCTCGGAGATACTCAAGCGGACCGACGGGAGGATAGCGGTGCGGGTCTACCCGGGTAACCAGCTGGGGGACTACACCCTGGTCTACGAGGAGCTCATAAAGGGGACCATAGACATGGCCCTCATATCGGTCCCCAGCCAGTTCGACCCGAGGCTGGAGCTCATGTACGTGAACGGCTACGTGCGGGGCTACGAGTCCGCCAAGAAGATCTTCGCCCCCTCGGGCTGGCTGTTCAAGAAGATGGACGAGCTGAACGGCAGGCTCGGGGTTAAGCTGTTGGGCTTCTACGTGGAGGGCATGATAGGAACCGGCACCACCAAGCCCGCCAAGGAGCCCCTGAACCCCAAGGTGGACAAGGGGCTTCTCTGCCGGGTCCCCAACATGGACGTCTACAAGCTGGGGGCGGAGGCCCAGGGCTACAGGACCATAACCATCCCCTATGCGGACGTCTACCAGGCCATGCAGACCGGGGTGTGTGACGCGGTCAACGGCTTCGCCACCACCGCGGCCCTCACCGCCCTGGGGGACGTCATAAAGTACTGGTACGCCACCAACTACTCCATGGAGTGCATCAACTTCCTCATGAGCAAGAAGGTCTGGGACAAGCTCAAGCCCAAGGACCAGAAGATCATAGCGGAAGTGATGACCAAGGCCACCCTGAAGAGCATCGATGCGGCCAAGGCGCTGGATGAGGCCTCCATGAAGGCCATGGAGAAGAAGGGGATAAAGGTCTTCCGCTACAGCGAGGCGGAGCTGCTGCCCATCTCCAAGGCCATAGCGGAGACCTGGCCCAAGCTGGAGAAGAAGATGACCAAGGAGCTCATGGACGAGTTCCGCAAGAACCTGGCCCCCAGGTGATCGATCCTTCGCGGGCCCCGGGATGTCTCCCGGGGCCCGCGATCCGGAGGGAGTGATCTTCATTGAAGGATCCTTGCGAGATCGCAGTTCAGCCCCTGGACGGGGCGGAGGAGAGGGAGGAGCCCGGGCTTGGCCCCTTCCAGATAGTTGAGTGGTGGCTTGCCCGGCTCTTCGGCGCCGTGTGCCTCTCCATGTCCCTGATCCTGTCGGTACTCATAGGGGCCGCCACCCTCATGAGGTACGTGTTCAAGACGGACCTCTACGGCTACGAGGAGTGGGTGAAGCTCTTCGCCTTCTGGCTCTACTTCTCCGGCGCCGCCTACGGGTCCCTCAACAGGACCCACGTCTCCGCGGATATCGTGAACTCCTACGTCCCCCAGGGCCCCCTCAAGCGGCTCCTGGTGGCGTTGAAGGACCTGGTGACCGTGGGGGTATCGGGCCTCTTCGTCTACTACGGCTACGACTTCTTCATGTTCGGGTTCCGGGGGCCCCTGGGGAACGGCATAGCCATCCCCATGACCACCGTCTGGCGGATCCCCCTTTGGACCTCCTACGGGGCCATCTTCGGAGGCCTGGTCTTCATGACCCTCTTCTTCGCCAGGGACCTGGTGATAAGCCTGAGGGCCCTGCTCGGGTCCTCCGATGGAGGTGATGGGCAGTGATCTACGTGGCCCTGTTGGTCCTCATGTTCTGTCTTCTGATAGGTGTGCCGGTCCCGGTGAGCTTCATGGCCTCCGCCGCCTGGCTCATTTTCTTCGGCGGCCCGGACGGCACGGGCTACGACCCGAGCCAGCTTCTGCCCTACGGCTTTGCCCAGATGAACTCCGTGTCCTTGATCGCCATCGCCATGTTCATAATGGCGGGGGGGATAATGGAGAGGGGCCGGATAGGGGAGAAGCTCATAGACCTGGTGGACGTCTTCGTTGGGCACCTGAAGGGTGGCCTGGGGGTGGTGGGCACTGTCTCCTGCGCGGTCTTCGGCTCCATATCCGGTGCCGCCTGTGCCACCCTGTCCTGCATAGGCAGCATCATGTTCCCCCGGTTCGAGGCGGGGGGCTACCCCAGGGGACACGCGGCGGCCCTCATGTCCAATGCGTCCCTGCTGGGGCTCCTGATCCCCCCCAACGCCACCCTCATAATCTTCGCCTGGATAAGCGGTCAGTCCATCCTGGCCTGCTTCCTCTCCACGGTGGTGCCAGGTATACTGGCCACCGCCCTCATCTGCCTGGTCAACCTGTACCTCCTGAAGGACAACCCCTCCGTGCTGGTGTCCGAGAGGAGGTCTGCCCCGGAGAGGCTCCGAATGCTGAAGTCCCGGGGCAGGGGGGCCTTGCCGGCCCTGATGCTACCCGTCATCGTGTTGGGCGGGGTCTACGGGGGGATCATGACCACCACCGAGGCCTCCGCGGTGGCGGTGCTCTACTCGATCCCCGTGGCCCTGTGGGTCTACCGGGGCACCGACTGGCGGGGGCTGGCGGCGGTGGTGGTGGAGTCCGCGGTTACCACCGGGGTAATCATGGCCATGCTCTACTCGGTCTCCATGCTCTCCCGGCTCTACGTGCTGGAGGACCTGCCCAGCAAGATGCTGTACCTGTTCCAGTCAATCTCCAGCAACCGGTGGGTCATCATGGCCATGATAAACGTCTTCCTGGTGATCATGGGGATGCTGATGGACGACATAAGCGTGGTGGTGCTCACCACCCCCATAATGATGCCCATAATAACCCAGCTGGGCTTCAGCCCCATCCACTACGCGGCGGTGGTGGGGGTCAACACCGCCCTGGGGTGCATCACCCCGCCGGCGGCGCCGGTGCTCTACCTGGGGGGACGGCTGGCCAAGGCCCCCATAAACGAGATGATGGGTCCGGCGCTCAAGTTCATGCTCCTCTGTTGGGTGCCCATCCTCCTCTTCACCGCCTACGTGCCCAAGCTGGTGCTCTTCCTGCCCCACGTGATCCTGGGGGTGCCCTGGTGAGGCCATCCCTTGAGATGATCGCTGCCCTGGGCTGCTTCGCCTGCCTGGGGCTAGGGGTGGCCCTGGACTACCCGCCCCTGTTCATGGCCTCCGCCCTCCTGGGGGCCGCCTCCAGGGCCTTCCGCAAGAGGCGGATGTGACCCTCAAGGGGTTGAAAAAACATTGTGAACCTCCGGGACTAAACTTATAATTTATCAGCCTGGACGCCCTCGGGGAGGCGGATCTGATGTATCAGTCTGATCCCCGGGGGATAGGCCCAGGACCGCCGCCGCCCTTCTGGGTGAATCGTTACCTGGAGCGGATCTGTGGTCCGCCCCGGGGCGGGGCTTGATATCTGATATATCTGATGTAGAATATGGTCATCCGGGGGGTCTTTAGTCTTGGAGCTTAACCTTAAGTCGCTGCGGGAGCAGGTCTACGAGTACCTCAAGCGGGAGATGAACGAGGGGCGGATAAAGCAGGGGTCCTTCCTGGACCTGGGGGAGATAAGCAGGAACCTGGGGATGAGCAAGACGCCCTTGAGGGACGCCCTATTCCAGCTGGAGGCGGAGGGCTTCGTCACCATCTACCCCCGGCGGGGCATCATGGTGAACCAGCTGGACCTGCAGACCATCAAGAACATCTACGAGATCCTGGGGGCCCTGGAGGGGGCGGTGGTTGTCAACGAGGCGGTGAAGATAGGGGATCCGGAGGTGGCCCGCATGAGGGAGCTCAACTCCGCCATGAGGGAGGCCCTGGAGTACGACGACTTCAACCTCTTCTACAAGCTGAACCTGGACTTCCACAACACCTACCTCAGCCTATCGGAGAACCGGGACCTCCTCCACACGGTGCGGATACTGAAGGAGCGACTCTACGACTTCCCCCGAAGCAAGGGGTTCGTCCGGGAGTGGGAGCTCAACTCGGTGGGAGAGCACGACCAGCTGGTGGACCTATTGGACCGGCGGGACTTCAACGGGGCCGCGGAGTTCATAAGGGACGTGCACTGGTCCTTCCAAGTGCAGGAGCGCTTCATAAGGAAGTACTACTTCGCCAGCCAGAACGAGCTGGACCCCATAAGGGACAGGGGCCAGCGGGAGGCGGCCAAGGACTTGTAGGGCCGGGCTTGACGCGCCGGCCCCGGGGGGAATCGAAATGGTCAAGGGGTTGGTGTTCGACGTCAAGCGCTACTCCATCCACGACGGTCCCGGCATAAGGACCACCTTCCACCTCAAGGGCTGTCCCCTGAGGTGCCGGTGGTGCCACAACCCGGAGGGGCTGGACTTCGAGCCCTCGGTCTGGCACTTTCCGGAGCGGTGCGTGGGCTGTGGCCGGTGCGCCCTAGCCTGTCCGGCGGGGGCCATATCCTACGGGGAGCACCTGAGGCTGGACCGCTCCAGGTGTGTCCGGTGCGGCATGTGCGCCCAGGCGTGCCCCGCAGACGCCATGCGGCTTTTGGGATGGGCCATGACCCCCAGGGAGCTTCTGGCCCAGGCCCTGAAGGACGAGATCTTCTACGACCAGTCCGGCGGGGGTGTGACCCTCTCGGGGGGTGAGCCCCTCTCCCAGGGGGAGTTCCTCCTGGAGAGCCTGGAGCTTCTCAAGTCCTGCGGGATCCACACGGCGGTGGACACCAGCGGCTACGCCCCGGTGGACCTGGTCCTTCGGGTATCGCACCTATCGGATCTGATCCTCTACGACCTCAAACACATGGACGACCGGGCCCACCGGCTTCACACCGGGGTCAGCAACGTGCCCATCCTGGAGAACCTGAAGGCCCTGGCGGAGGAGGGGGCCAACGTGTGGGTCCGGTTCCCAATGATACCCGCTGTCAACGACTCCCCAGGGAACCTGTCCGCCATGGGGGAGTTCCTTGCGTCAATCGGAATCAGGCGGTTGAGCGTCCTTCCCTACCACTCCGCTGGACTGGTGAAGGGCCGGCGCCTGGGGGAGGATCTGCCGCTTGAGCCCTTCGAGGGGGATGCCCCATCGAAGGAGCGGATCGCGCAGGTGGTGGAATGCCTAGAGGGCATGGGACTGGAAGTCAAAGTGGGGGGATGAGAGGATGAACGAGAGGATAGCCCGTCTGAGGGAGGAGAGCTTTGTCACCAAGCCCAGCATATCCATCGAGAGGGCCCTTTTGGTGACCGACTTCTACCGGGAGAACGAGGGCCGGTACTCCACGCCGGTCCTTCGTGCCATGAACTTCAAGAACCTGTGTGAGAGGAAGACCATATACATAGGCCCCCTGGACCTCATAGTGGGGGAGCGGGGGCCCAGGCCCAAGGCGGTCTCCACCTTCCCGGAGCTCACGTGCCACTCGGTGGAGGACCTGAAGACCCTGAACTCCCGGCCCATGACCAGCTACTCCGTGTCGGAGGAGGACATCCGCGCCTACGAGGAGCGGGTGATCCCCTACTGGCGGGGCAGGTCCATGAGGGACAGGGCCTTTGAGAGGATGCCCAAGGAGTGGCTGGATCTGTACGAGGCGGGGTGCTTCACCGAGTTCATGGAGCAGCGGGCCCCGGGGCACACCGCCCTGGGGGGCAACATCTACCGGATGGGGCTGGAGGACTTCAAGGAGAGGATCCGGGCGGCCCGGGAGGCCATCGATTGGCTGAACGATCCGGAGGCCCTGGCCAAGGACGAGGAGCTAAAGGCCATGGACATAGCTTGCGATGGGGCCATCATCTTTGCCCGGAGGCACGCGGAGGAGGCGGAGAGGATGGCCGCCTCGGAGGCGGACCCGAAGCGGCGTGAGGAGCTACTCAAGATCGCCCAGGTGTGCCGGTGGGTCCCCGCCAAGGCTCCCAGGGACTTCTGGGAGGCCCTGCAGATGTACTGGTTCTGCCATCTTGGCACCATAACGGAGCTCAACGGCTGGGACGCCATGTCCCCCGGGCACTTGGACCAGCACCTGGAGCCCTTCTACGAGAAGGGGCTGGCGGATGGGACGTTGGATCGGGAGTTTGCCAAGGAGCTCCTGTCCTGCTTCTGGATAAAGGTTAACAACACCCCAGCCCCCCCGAAGGTGGGGGTCACCGCCCAGGAGAGCGGCACCTACAACGACTTCACCCAGATAAACCTTGGAGGGGTGCGGCGGGACGGATCCGACGGTACCAGCGAGGTATCGTATCTGATATTGGAGGTGTTGGACGAGCTTCAACTCCTGCAGCCCCAGGTGAGCGTTCACATATCCCAGCGTACCCCCGAGCGGTTCCTCAGGGCGGCGGCCAAGGTGATCCGCCGGGGATCCGGGTATCCCTCGGTCTTCAACTCAGACCTGGTGGTTCAGCAGCAGGTCCGGATGGGCAAGACGGTGGAGGATGCCCGGGAGGGGGGCACCAGCGGCTGCATCGAGACCGGCTGCTTCGGCCGGGAGGCCTACATCCTTCACGGGTACCTCAACGTGCCCAAGATACTGGAGATAACCCTCCACGATGGGGTGGACCCCCTAACCGGCAAGAGGATAGGGATAAGCACCGGATCCCTGGAGGACTTCGAGACCTTCGATCAGCTCTACCAGGCCTTTGAGCGGCAGCTCAGGTACGTGGTGGACGTGAAGGTCCGGGTGGACAACTTCTTAAGCGCCATGTTCGCCCGCTACGCCCCGGCCCCGTTCCTGTCGGTGCTCATCGAGGGGTGCATCGAGAAGGGGAGGGACTACTACGACGGGGGGCCCAAGTACAACACGGACTACATCCAGTGCTGCGGCATAGGGACCGTGACGGACAGCCTGTCCGCCATAAGGAAGCACGTGTATGACGAGGGGCGCTTCACCCTGAGGGAGCTGGTGGAGGCCTGCGACGCCAACTGGATGGGCTACGAGGAGATGCGGCAGTACGTGTGGAACCGGACCCCGTTCTTCGGCAACGACGACGACCGCGCGGACGGGATAATGAGGCGGGTCTACCAGTCGCTGGTGGACGCCATCGAGGGGAAGAGGTCCCCAAAGGGGGAGACCTACCACATAAACATGCTGTCCACCACCTGCCACGTCTACTTCGGGAAGAAGCTTGGGGCCACCCCCAACGGCCGGTTCGCCCATGCCCCCGAGTCGGACGGCACCTCCCCCTCCCACGGGGCGGACAGGAACGGCCCCACGGCGGTCATAAAGTCCCTGTCCAAGATGGACCAAGTCAAGTCTGGCGGCACCCTGCTGAACCAGCGATTCCTGCCGTCGGTCCTGGCGGGGGACGAGGGGCTGGAGAAGCTGTGCGGGCTCATAAGGACCTACTTCCGCCTGGGGGGGCATCACATCCAGTTCAACGTGGTGGACACCAAGACCCTCAGGGACGCCCAGGAGAACCCGGAGGCCTACCGGGGCCTGCTGGTCCGGGTGGCGGGGTACAGCGACTACTTCGTGGACCTGGACCGGTACCATCAGGAGGAGATCATAGCCAGGACCGCCCAGGAGGAGATATAGGCCAGGGGAGCTCGGGGAGTAAATGTGAAATTCGTAATTTTGGGGGGAGCCGTGGGGCTCCCCCTTTTTTGGACTATGTGGTATCTTGTGCGGGTGGCATGGGTAAGGCGATAGGTGGCAATCTGCCAACTTTTGATCTAGTTTATGCGGGTTTTTGGCTTGCAAATGCAATGTGAAATCCGCTTCAGCCGGTTGGCGGAAGTTATACCACCTTTCGTGAGTTTGTTATAATGTTCCCGATTGGGGCAGGATGCGGAGGCGGGAACATGCCCCCCTTATCCCGGGCCCCACGGGATAGAGGGAAAATCAAGGAGGTAGGATAGGATGCGACCGAAGGTTACGCTGGATGGTAACGAAGCGGCGGCCTACGTGGCCCATGCGACCAACGAGGTCATAGCCATCTACCCCATCACCCCCTCGTCCAACATGGGGGAGTGGGCGGATCAGTGGAGCGCCGAGGGTAGGACCAACATCTGGGGAGCGGTGCCCACTGTGGTTGAGATGCAGAGCGAGGCGGGGGCCAGCGGCTCCTACCATGGGGCTCTGCAGGCGGGGGCGCTGGGCACCACCTTCACCGCCTCCCAGGGGCTCCTGCTGATGATCCCCAACATGTACAAGATCGCCGGAGAGCTCACCAGCACGGTGATGCACGTCTCCGCCAGGTCCGTGGCGGCCCATGCGCTCTCCATCTTCGGTGACCACTCGGACGTTATGGCCGCCAGGTCCACCGGCTGGGCGCTCCTCTGCTCCGGCTCGGTCCAGGAGGTCATGGACATGGCCCTCATCGCCCAGGCGGCCACCCTGGAGGGTCGGATCCCCATCCTGCACTTCTTCGACGGCTTCAGGACCAGCCACGAGGTGGCCAAGGTGGAGCAGATCACCTACGACGACATGAGGGCCATGATCGACGAGGACCTGGTGAGGGCTCACCGGGAGAGGGCGCTGAACCCCGATGACCCGGTCATCCGGGGCACCGCCCAGAACCCGGACACCTTCTTCCAGTCCATGGAGACCCGGAACCCCTACTACATGGCCATGCCGGACTGCGTCCAGCGGGCCATGGACCGGTTCGCCAAGATAACCGGCCGGCACTATCACCTCTTCGACTACGTGGGGGCCCGGGACGCGGAGAAGGTGATCATCATGATGGGCTCCGGTGCTGAGGTGGCCCACGAGTGCGTGGAGCACCTGGTGGAGCGGGGCGAGAAGGTGGGGCTCGTGAAGGTCCGCCTGTTCAGGCCCTTCAGCGCCGAGAGGCTACTGGAGGCGCTACCCGCCACCGTCCGGTCCATCGCGGTGCTGGACCGCTGCAAGGAGCCCGGCGCCAACGGGGAGCCCCTCTACAAGGACGTGGTGGAGGCCCTGGCCAACCGGCCGGAGATCATGGTGGTGGGCGGCCGCTATGGCCTCTCATCCAAGGACTTCACCCCCGCCATGGTGAAGGGGGTCTTCGATGAGCTGGACAAGCTGGAGCCCAAGAATGGCTTCACCGTGGGCATCGAGGACGACGTCACCTACCTATCCATCGACTACGATCCCAGCTTCGTCACCGAGGATCCCAAGACGGTCCGGTGCCTGTTCTACGGCCTGGGGTCTGACGGCACCGTGGGGGCCAACAAGAACTCCATAAAGATCATCGGCGAGGAGACGGACTACAACGCCCAGGGCTACTTCGTCTACGACTCCAAGAAGTCCGGCGGGCTCACCATAAGCCACCTGCGCTTCGGTCCCAAGCCCATAAGGGGCTCCTACCTGATCAGCAACGCCAACTTCGTGGCCTGCCATCAGTTCTCCTTCATCGAGCGGCTCAACGTGCTCAAGAGGGCCGCCAAGGGTGGAGTGTTCCTCCTCAACAGCCCCTACGGCCCCGACCAGGTGTGGGACAAGCTGCCCATCACCATCCAGCGGGAGATCATCGAGAAGGAGCTCAAGTTCTACGTGATCGATGCGGTCTCCATCGCCAAGGAGACCGGCATGGGCGGCCGCATCAACACCATAATGCAGACCTGCTTCTTCGCCATAAGCGGCGTTCTCCCCCGGGAGGAGGCCATCGAGCAGATAAAGAAGTCCATCAAGAAGACCTACGGCAAGAAGGGTGAGGACGTGGTGATGAGGAACATCGAGGCGGTGGAGGCCACCCTGTCCAACCTCCACCAGGTCAAGGTGCCGTCCCAGGTGACCAGCACCTTCGACCTGAAGCCCCCCATGTCCCAGTGGGCCCCCTGTTTCGTCAAGGAGGTCCTGGGCCCCATGCTCATCGACGAGGCGGACTCGGTGCCCGTATCCGCCCTGCCGCCCGATGGGACCTATCCCACCGGCACCTCCCAGTACGAGAAGAGGAACATCGCCATCGACATCCCCGTGTGGGATCCGGAGGTGTGCATCCAGTGCGGCAAGTGCTCCCTGGCCTGTCCCCACGCGGCCATAAGGGCCAAGGTGTACGATCCCAAGCTCCTCGAGGGGGCCCCCGCCGCCTTCAAGTCCGCGGATGCCAAGTGGAAGGACTTCCAGGGGATGAAGTACACCGTTCAGGTGGCCCCGGAGGACTGCATCGGCTGCGGCCTGTGCGTGCAGAACTGTCCCGCCAAGAACAAGGCCAACCCGGGGCGCAAGGCCATCAACATGGAGTCCAAGCTCCCCTTGAGGGACCAGGAGGCGGAGAACTGGGACTACTTCCTGGCCATCCCCGACATGGACAGGAGCAAGCTGAACAAGAGCACCGTCAAGGACATCCAGCTCCTGCGGCCCCTCTTCGAGTTCTCCGGCGCCTGCGGCGGCTGCGGTGAGACCCCGTACCTTAAGCTGGCCTCCGCTCTGTTCGGCGACAGGATGCTGGTGGCCAACGCCACCGGTTGCTCCTCCATATACTGCGGCAACCTGCCCACCACCCCCTGGACCTACGACGACCTGGGCAGGGGGCCCGCTTGGAGCAACTCCCTCTTCGAGGACGCGGCGGAGTTCGGCCTGGGCTTCCGGCTCGCGCTGGACCAGAAGGCGGACTACGCCCGGGTGCTGCTCAAGAAGATGGCCCCCCAGATCGGGGACGAGCTGGTGACCGCCATCCTGGAGGCCAAGCAGACCACCGAGGAGGAGATCGAGGCCCAGCGGGAGCGGGTGGCCATCCTGGAGGACAAGCTCTGCGAGATAGGCACCTTCGAGGCCATGGAGCTCCTCACCGTGGCTTACGCGCTGGTGAAGAAGAGCGTGTGGATCGTGGGCGGCGACGGCTGGGCCTACGACATCGGCTACGGCGGGCTGGACCACGTGATCTCCATGAACAGGAACGTGAACATCCTGGTGCTGGATACGGAGGTCTACTCCAACACCGGCGGCCAGATGTCCAAGTCAACCCCCAGGGGTGCCATAGCCAAGTTCGCCGCGGGGGGCAAGAGGCAGGGGAAGAAGGACCTGGCCATGATGGCCATGACCTACGGTCACGTTTACGTGGCTAGGGTGGCCATGGGGGCCAACGACAGCCAGTGCGTCAAGGCCTTCCTGGAGGCGGAGGCCTACGACGGTCCCTCCATGATCATCGCCTACAGCCACTGCATCAACCACGGGTTCGACCTGAGGCACGGGTTCGAGCAGCAGAAGCGGGCGGTGGAGTCCGGGCACTGGATACTCATGCGCTATAACCCGCTGCTTGCCAAGGAGGGCAAGAACCCTCTAATATTGGACAGCAAGGAACCCACCCTTCCGCTGAAGGACTACGTCTACAACGAGACCCGCTACAGCGCCCTTCAGAGGATGAACCCCGAGGAGGCGGAGGCGCTTCTCCAGGAGGAGGAGCGGGAGCTTCGCCAGAGGTGGAGGCTCTACAAGCACCTGGCGGAGATGCCCATGGAGGGCTAGGCCCCGGTTGGTGTCGGAGGGGCGGGGGTAGGACCCCCGCCCCTTTTTGAATGGGCGGAACATTTGGAATATACAGGGGAGCTTGGAGGTGTGGAGGAGTTGTCTCAGGATAGGATGAGCAATGACAACGGTAAGCGCAGGGCTTACGTTAAGGTGTCCGAGGCGCCCGCTACGGCTGGGGAGTCGGCGGCCCCCAAGGGGTGCTTTCGGGATCCCTTTGCGGTCGGTCCCCGCAGGATTGGTATAACCGAGACCGCCTTCCGGGATGCCCATCAGTCCATAATGGCCACCCGTCTCAGGACCGAGGACATGATCCCCATAGCGGAGGCCATGGACCAGGTGGGGTACCACTCCATGGAGGTTTGGGGGGGCGCCACCTTCGATGCCTGCATGCGGTTCCTGGACGAGGATCCCTGGGAGAGGCTGCGGGAGCTCCGCCGCAGGATGCCCAACACCAAGCTCCAGATGCTTCTGAGGGGCCAGAACCTGGTGGGGTACCGGCACTATGCGGACGACGTGGTCAGGGAGTTCGTGAAGAGGGCGGTGGGTAACGGGATAGACATCATAAGGATCTTCGACGCCCTTAACGACCTTAGGAACATGGAGGTGGCGGCGGACCAGGTCAAGCGGGAGGGGGCTCACCTGCAGCTGGCCATCTCCTACACCATATCGCCGGTGCACACCCTGGAGTCCTTCGTGAAGCAGGCGGAGGATATGGTCTCCATGGGGGCGGACTCCATATGCATAAAGGACATGGCGGGGCTTCTGTCCCCCACCGAGGCGGGGAAGCTGGTGTCCGCCATAAAGTCCCGGATAGGCAGGGTGCCCCTGCAGGTCCATAGCCACTACACCAGCGGCTTCGCCGCCATGACGTACCTGGCGTCCATAATGGCCGGGGCGGACGTGGTGGACTGTGCCATATCCCCCTTCTCCATGGGGACCAGCCAGCCCGCCACGGAGACCATGGTGGCCGCCCTGGCGGGAGGGGCCTTCGACACCGGGCTATCGTTGGAGAAGCTGTTGCCGGTGGCGGAGCACTTCTCGCGTCTCAGGGAGAAGTACTCGAAGCTCATCATGGGGGTTCAGGGGGTAGATATAAACATCCTGATCTACCAGGTGCCCGGTGGCATGTACTCCAACCTGCAGAGCCAGCTCAAGGAGCAGGGGGCGCTTCACAAGCTGAGGGAGGTGCTGGAGGAGGTGCCCCGGGTCAGGAAGGAGATGGGCTATCCTCCTCTGGTGACCCCCACGAGCCAGATAGTGGGTAGCCAGGCGGCGGCCAACGTGCTGGTGGGGGAGAGGTGGAAGGTGGTACCCAAGGAGGTCCGCCAGGTCTTTCAGGGCTACTACGGCCGCACCCCTGCGCCGGTGGACCCGGAGATCCAGCGGAAGGTGCTTGGGGACGAGGAGCCCATCACCTGCCGTCCCGGGGAGCTCCTGGAGCCCGAGCTGGAGAGGGCCTACCGGGAGGTGGAGCCCTGGGTGCTTCAGCCCGAGGATGTGCTGTCCTACGTGCTGTTCCCCCAGGTGGCCAAGGACTTCCTGCCCCGGAAGTACGCCCGGTCCACCCTGAGGGACGTGGGCTTCGAGGAGCTCCGGGAGGGGGCCGCCTACCCGGTGTAGCGGGGCCGGGCAAGTAGAAAGGCTTTTAAACCAGCAAAGGTTTTACATTTTTAGGATCCACCGTCCAGGTCCCATCTGGGGCCCGAGGCGGTGGATTTTATTTTGTCAAGCCGGGTCCCGGCGGTTTTTATGGCATTTATTGACGTTAAGTGGAGAAAAGCTTCACATTAAGGACGGGTTTTTGTAGCATATGGGCAAGCTGGGGATGGTAAGAGAGGACCAGTTAGGTGTGAGACCATGAGAGGAGGTAGGTTGGTATGACGTACCTGGCTTTGGCGGCGTTCTGTCTCTCGGTCTTCGGGCTTCTGGAGCTATTGGACGTGGTGGGCATGGGGCTTCACATGCTGGTGCCCTCCAGGGTTCGCCACGCCTTCTTTGGGGCGGTGAGCCTCTGCGTGTCCTTCATAGTGATGGCCCCCCTCTCCATATAGGGCGGTATGCCTTGGATCGGTCAAGGGAGAGCTGAAAAGTTGAATACGCCGGAGGTTTCCTGAGGGCCGCTTGGGCGGCCCTCGAGTTTTTTATTGGAGCGCAGAAGCCTTAATTTTCCGGCTCATTTTATCCATTGACCCCGGAATGGCTCTATGATATATCATAACATGGTATCTTAAATATATTTTATGGGGGTGAAAATATTGGGTTTGACGAGGGGCGAGAGACGAGGCCTGGTCTTTCTCGTGTTGGCCGTATTGGGGTTCATGCCACCGGTGACATGGTTGGCTAATCGGTTGACGCCCATGGTTTTGGGGATGCCGTTCCTCCTCTTCTGGCAGTCTCTGATGATCCTTTTCACATCCCTATGGATAGCCATGGCCTATTGGACCAAGGAGAGGGGGGATGGACGTTGATCAACGTTGCCCTTGTGATCATATTCGGCTGGCTTCTGGCCACCACGGTGGTCGGGATAATGGCGGGGCGTAACAGGGCCTTCAGCATGGAGGAGTACTTCGTGGCGGGTAGGTCCTTTGGCCTGATCCTCTTCTACACCACCGCGGCGGCGGAGATATACAGCTCCTTCGCCTTCCTGGGCCTGGCCGGGTGGGCCTACAGCAAGGGTATGAGCATCACCTACGCCTTGGCCTACGGTTCCATAGCCTACGCCATATACTTCCTCCTGGGTCCACGCATAAACCGGCTGGGCAAGAGGATGAACTACATAAGTCAGCCGGACTACCTGGAAGACAGGTACGGAAGCAAGGGGCTTGGTGTGTTGGCGGCGATCATAGGGGTGGTGTTCATAATCCCCTACCTGCAGCTTCAGATAATGGGCAGCGGCATGATAGTGCAGCTCGCCTCCGGGGGGGCCATAAGCTGGCAGTGGGCGGTTCTAATCAGCTTCGTTGCGGCGGTCATCTTCGTCTACGTATCGGGCCTAAGGGGTATAGGGTGGACCAACTTCATGCAGGCCATAATCATGCTGGTCGGCATGGCCTCCGTTGGCTTCCTGGTGTCCAGGAACTACTTCGGAGGGGTTGGTAGGATGTTTGAGACCTTGGCGGAGCTCAGGCCCACGCACCTGGTGCTGCCGGACACATCGGGCAACGGGATGTTCTGGTACGCCTCCACCGCCCTGCTTTCCGGGCTGGGCTTTTGGATGTGGCCCCATCTTTTCGCCGCCACCTACAGCGCCAAGGACGAGAACGTGGTTAGGCGCAACGCGGTGATACTGCCCCTGTATCAGCTGGCCATGGTGCCGGTGATAATAGTTGGCTTCGCGGTGGCCGCCAAGGGGGCGGTGGATCCCTCCTTCGGGCTCAAGATAGCCAAGCCGGACCACGCCATGTTCGTGGCGCTTCTTGACAGCACGCCCCCTTGGGTGGTTGGGCTACTGGGAGCCGGGGGCCTTGCGGCCTCCATATCCACCTCATCGGGATTGATCCTTACCGCCGCCAACCTGACCGCCCGGAACATAATGCAGAAGGGCCTGCTCCCCCGGATGACGGACATGCAGGTGGCGAGGGCGGGGAGGGGGCTGGTGGTGCTTTACACCGTGGTGGCGCTGGTCTTCGCCTTCCTGGCCCCGTCGATGCTGGTTAACCTTCTGATCGTTGGCTACTCGGGCATAACCCAGTTCTTCCCCGGGGTGGTGTTGGGGGTCTTCTCCGAAAGACCCACCAAGTGGGGGGTGATCAGCGGCCTTGTGGTTGGTCTGTCCGCCCTGTTCATGTTCCAGTTCGGGGGGATAAAGGCCCCGTTCGATCTGCAGCCCGGGTTCGTGGGGCTGATCCTTAACTTCGCAACCGTTTGGGTTGTGAGCGCGTTCACCGAGCCGGTGGATGACGCCAGGCTGAACCGATTCAAGTCGGCCCTGTCCGATGGGGAGGTGGCGTAGGGTGATGGACTGGATTCTCGAGGCGGCGGAGGCCATGGGGCCCCAGCTGACCGAGTGGCGGCGCTGGTTTCACGCAAACCCGGAGCTCTCATTCCAGGAGGTGGAGACATCCCGGAGGGTGGCGGAGATACTGAGGTCCTTCGGCTGTACCTCCGTCCGGGTGGGGGTGAAGGGGACCGACACGGGGGTGGTGGCGGACATCGACCCCGGACGTCCGGGACCCTGCGTGGCCCTTAGGGCGGACATGGACGCGCTCCCCATCCAGGAGAGGGGCAGTGCCCCCTACAGGTCCCGCCGTGACGGGGTCATGCACGCCTGCGGCCACGATGCCCACGTTACCATGCTGCTGGGGGCCGCCAAGGTGCTGATTGACATGGGGGATCGGCTGCCCGGCAGGGTTAGGCTCATCTTCCAGCCCTCGGAGGAGTCCCCTCACAGCAGCGGCGCCAGGGCCATGATAGAGGAGGGGGTCCTGGATGGGGTTGGGGCCATAGCGGGGCTCCACGTGTGGGGCACCATGCCCTCCGGGCTGGTGGGGTACCGGGTGGGTCCCTTCATGGCCTCCGCAGACGAGTGGGAGTGCCTCATATTGGGCAAGGGGGGACATGGGGCGGTGCCTCACCTTGCGGCGGACCCCATCGTGGCCGCCGGGGCGGTGATAACCTCCCTTCAGACCATCGTTAGCCGGGAGGTGGACCCCCTGGAGCCTGCGGTGGTCACCTGCGGCCACATGGAGGCGGGCACCACGTTCAACGTGATACCCGACCGGGCGCTTTTGAGGGGCACGGTCAGGACCTTCGGCCGGGGTGTGTGGGAGTCAATGCCGGGCAGGTTGAGGCGAATATGCGAGGGGATCTGTTCCGCCATGAACTGCAGGGCGGAGGTGAGGTACAACCGGGTGCTGCCCCCCACGGTGAACCATCCGGAGCTGACGCTGGAGGCGGCCCAGGTGGCCCGGGAGATGTTCGGTCCCACCGAGGTTCAGGAGATCCCCCCCACCATGGGAGCGGAGGACATGGGGCTGTACCTGGAGAAGGTGCCGGGCACGTTCCTGTTCCTGGGTATAATGAACGAGGCCAAGGGGGTCGTGCATCCCCAGCACCATCCGGAGTACGACGTGGACGACCAGGTCCTCCCCCGGGGCAGCGCCCTCCTGGCCGTCCTGGCCCTCCGCTTCCTGTCCAAGCTCAGCTGAGACAGGCTAAGCAGCGACCGCCTGGACCCGGCCTTGGGCCCGGTCCAGGCTTTTCATTCCACTTTTCGCCATTTCCCGTTGACACCCCCGGCCCCCTGGTGTACCCTCTAACCCATTCGATCACCACTCATCACTCATCAACAGCAGGGGGAATGGGGGTGTCCTTCCAACTTGGACAGGGGAGCGGAGCTGGAGCTTAACGTCCTCATGATCATAAGGGACTCGATGGTCCCCATGGGGGCCGGGGCCATAAGGAGGGAGCTGGAGAGGCGGGGCATCTTCGTCTCCGAGGCGACGGTGGGTCGCCTCCTGGTGGACCTGGAGATCCTCGGAATGCTCAGGAAGGACCGGAACAAGGGCCGCAAGATAACCGACCTGGGGCTGAAACGGCTGGAGTTGCTGGAGCGGGACAGCGTCAGCAGGTCCATGGCCAGCAATCTGGTGGACTCAATCCTCTCCGACGAGAGGGACCGGATCATGGACCTGCTGGAGGCTAGAAGGGCGGTGGAGCAGGAGGTGGCCCGCCTGTCGGCCCAACGGGCCACTGAGGACCAGATAAGGGCCCTGTGGGCATCGGTGGAGTGCATGGAGGAGGCGGTCCGGCGGGGAAACCCGGTCTGGGAGGAGGATGGCCGCTTTCACCGCATGCTGGCCATGGCCTCCGGCAACCGGCTACTGGTGGCGGTGGTGGAGCTCCTTCGCCAGAACCCCTTCGACGCCCGGGGGCTTGAGATGGTGCGCCGCCTCTCGGGACGGCTGGCCAACTCGGACCACCGGTCCATCATGGAGGCGGTGGAACGCCGGGACCCCCATGGGGCGGAGATGGCCATGAGGCGGCACATAGACAACCTGGTTGAGGACTGCCGGCGCCTTTCGTCCGGCTTGGAGGAAGCTAAACTACCTTAGAGGGAGGGGTATCGATGAGGTTCTTTGCGTGGCTGGGGGGGGCGATGCTGCTGGTCATGGCTTTGGTCTCCGGGGCTCCGGCGGCGGAGGAGATAAAGATAGGTCACTCGGTGTCGCTCACCGGCGGGGCCTCCATGTGGGGCCAGTCGGAGAAGCTGGCGTTGGATCTTTTGGTGAAGAGGATAAACGCCCAGGGGGGCGTACTTGGGCGAAAGATAAGGCTCATAAGCTACGACAACCGTAACGATCCGGTGGAGTCGGTGAACGTGGCCCGTCGGCTCATCGACGACCGGGTGGTGGCCATAATAGGCCCCGCCCAGAGCGGCAACGCCATAGCCACCGCCCCGGTGGTGGAGAGGGCCAGGATCCCCATGGTGGTCACCACCGCCACCAACCCCTACGTCACCATCGACAAGAGGACCGGCAAGACCCGGGCCTTCGTCTTCCGCCCCTGCTTCATCGACCCCTTCCAGGGCACCGTGGCGGCCCGGTTCGCCTACCGGGACCTCAAGGCCAGGACCGCCGCCATCCTCTACGATGTGGGCTCCGATTACGGCCAGTGGCTGGCCCGCTACTTCGAGGAGGCCTTCGCAAAGGAGGGGGGCAAGGTGGTGGCCAAGGAGGCCTTCCGGACCGACGAGCTGGACTACCGGGCCCAGATGGGCAAGATCCGCTCCGTCAAGCCCGACGTGATCTTCATCCCCACCAGCCAGAAGGAGGCCGCCATGGCGGCCAAGCAGGCTAGGGACATGGGCATCCGCTCCACCCTGCTGGGCACCGACAACTGGGGGAGCCCGGATATAATCGACCTGGGGGGCAACGCGGTGCACGGCAGCTACTTCGTGAACCTGACGGACCTCTCGGATCCGGACATAAAGGGCTTCGTGGCGGAGTACAGGAGGGCCTACGGGGCGGATCCGGTGTTGCCCAACCCGGTCATGGCCCAGGATGCCCTGCTGCTGATCGTGAACGCCATAAAGGTCTCCAAGGGCACCGACGGGGAGAGGATGGCCCGGGCCATGGAGAACACCCGGAACCTCAAGGTCACCAGCGGCACCCTGACCATTGACCCCAAGACCCACGACCCGCTCGACAAGCCGGCGGTGATCCAGAGGGTGGACGTGAAGGCCCGTTCGTTCCAGTTCGTCAAGAAGTTCGATCCAAAGGGGCGCTAGGCGGCGTCCGATCCAGGCAGGAGGCGTAGATCCCGTTGTTCTTGCAGACCTTGATAACCGGCCTCTCGGTGGGGGGTGTGTACGCCCTCATGGCCCTGGGGTACTCGTTGGTGTTCAGCGTGCTCAACTTCAGCAACTTCGCCCACGGGGCGGTGATAATGCTCGGGGCCTACATGGGCCTGGGGCTCGCCATGAGGCTCAACCTGGGGCTGGGCCTGGTGGTGGCCCTGAGCGCCGTGGGGGCGGGGGTGATCGGGATCCTGAACGAGAAGCTGGCCTACTCGGCCATCCGCCGGAAGGGATCCCCCTCCCTTTACCTCATGATATCCGCCATGGGCTGTGCGGTCCTGCTGGAGAACCTGGTCTACGCCACCATAGGGTCCCGGTTCTACTCCTTCCCGGAGTTCTTCCCGCGCACCTCGGTCCACCTCCTTGGGGCCTCGATAAGCCTCATGGACCTTTGGGCCTTCGGGTTCTCCCTCCTGGCCATCTGGGGGCTCAACCTGTTCCTCACCCGGTCCAGGACCGGTATGGCCATAAGGGCGGCGGTGCAGGACATGACCATGTGTGCCGTCATGGGGGTCAACGTGGACCGGCTCATCTCGGTGGTCTTCTTCCTGGCGGGGCTCTTTGGGGGCATATCGGGGGTCTTCCTGGGCATAAAGTACCTGGTCTACCCCACCATGGGCTGGGTTACCAACAAGGCCTACATAGCGGCGGTCATAGGGGGCCTGGGGAGCCTGCCGGGGGCCCTGGTGGGGGGGATCCTCCTGGGGCTCCTGGAGACCTTTGTCTCCACCTACGTCTCCAGCGTCATGCGGGACGTGTTCAGCTTCGGCCTCCTGGTGGTGCTGCTCCTGGTCCGGCCAAACGGCCTCATGGGCCGCAGGTCCGCGGAGAGGATATAGCCATGGACTACGTGCTGTCCATCCTGTCCCTGGGGGCCATAAACGGAATAGCGGTCCTGGGGCTCGCCATCTTCACCGGCTTCACCGGCATGTTCTCCCTGGGGCACTCCGCCTTTGTGGGCATTGGGGCCTACGGGTCCGCCATCCTGACCTACTACTACTTCGTTCCCTTCCCCCTGGCCCTGCTGGCGGGCTCCCTGATGGCCGCCCTGGTCGGCCTCCTGGTGGGTGCCCCGGCTCTGAAGGCGGACCTTAGGAGCGACTACTTCGCCATCGCCATCCTGGGCTTCGGGGAGGCGTTCCGGGTGCTGGTGGAGAACCTGGACCTCACCAATGGCGCCAGGGGGCTCCCCGGGCTGGAACCCTTCTCCACCCCGGCCTGGATCTTCGGGTGCCTCGCCCTGGCGCTGGCTCTGGCCTTCAACTTCGTCCGGTCCCCCCTGGGCCGGAGCTGCGCCGCGGTCCGGGAGGATCCGGTGGCGGCCCAGATGGCGGGGGTGAGCCTGTTCACCGTGAGGCTCTGTTCCCTGGCGTTCAGCGCCGCCCTGTGTGGCCTCTCCGGTGGCCTCATGGCCCATTACCTTTCCTTCGTCCAGCCCTCCATGTTCACCCTGACCCAGTCCACCATGTTGCTGGCGGCGGTCATAGCGGGGGGCATGGGGAGCCTCACGGGCCCCTTGCTGGCGGCCTTCATCTTCGTGGCCCTGCCGGAGGCTCTCCGCATGGCCCAGATGTGGCGCCTTGCGGCCTACGGGCTGATCCTGGTGGCCATGATGGTTTTGAGGCCCAAGGGCCTAATGGGGTATCGGGAGGTGTGGCAGCTACTGCCCGCCTTCAGGGGGAGAGGTGACGGGCGTGCTTAGGCTGGAGAGCCTTTCCAAGAGCTTCGGGGGCGTGGCGGCGGTGAGGTCCCTCTCCATGGAGGTGGAGGAGGGGCTCATATGGGGCCTCATAGGCCCCAACGGGGCGGGAAAGACCACGGTCTTCAACCTGGTGTCCGGCGCGGTGCGCCCCGACGGGGGCCGGGTGATCTTCCGGGGCCGGGATATAACCGCCCTGGCCCCCCACAGGATAGTCAAGCTGGGCATGGCGAGGACCTTCCAGAACATAAGGCTCTTCCATAACCTGTCGTGTCTTGAGAACGTGTGCATCCCCATGCTCCAGGCCGAGGGACCCTTGAGGTCCCTCCTGGGCTTCGGGGGCCGGGACGTCCGTCGAAAGGCCATGGACCTGCTGGACCGGGTGGGGCTGGCGGACATGTGGGACCGGGGGGCGGGCACCCTGCCCTACGGGCTCCAGCGGAAGCTGGAGATCGCCCGGGCGCTGGCGTCGGGGCCCAGGCTACTCCTCCTGGATGAGCCCGCGGCGGGGATGAACCCCGAGGAGTCCCGCCGCCTGGGGGACTTTATCACCCAGGTGCGTCAGGCCTTCGGCCTCACGGTGATCCTCATAGAACATCACATGGACGTGATCATGCGGATATGCCACCGGGTGACGGTGATGAACTTCGGCTCCATCCTCTTCCAGGGGACCCCGTCGGAGGTGCTGGGGTCCCGGGACGTGATGGAGGCCTACATGGGCCGGAGGAGGTGGGCGGTAGGTGCTTAAGGTGGAGTCCCTCCGGGTCAGCTACGGCAAGATCGAGGCCCTGAAGGGGGTCAGCCTTGAGGTCTTAGCCGGGGAGCTGGTGGCGCTGGTGGGGTCCAACGGGGCGGGGAAGTCCACCCTAATGTGGACCCTGGCGGGGGTCCTAAGGCCCATGGCGGGCGGGGTGACCTTCAACGGATCCCCCCTGCCCCCCAATCCCTCCCGGGTGGCCCGGATGGGCATGGCCCTGGTGCCCGAGCGGCGGCGCCTCTTCCCGGAGCTCACGGTCCGGGAAAACCTGCTAATGGGGGCCTTCACCCGCCCCAGGGACGAGGCCCCGGGGACCATCGAGGAAGTGTTGCAGATATTCCCCCCCCTGTCGGACAAGATGGATACCCTGGCGGGCTCCCTTTCCGGGGGGGAGCAGCAGATGGTGGCCATAGGGAGGGCCATCATGTCCAGCCCGTCCCTGATGCTACTGGACGAGCCCACCCTGGGGCTCTCGCCCCTCATGGTGGACCGGGTGATGGACGCCATACTGGAGGTCAACCGAAGGGGCGTTTCGGTCCTCCTGGTGGAGCAGAACGCGGAGCTGGCACTGGAGATATCCCAGCGGGCCTACGTGCTGGAGGGGGGATCGGTGGTGCTGGAGGGTCCGTCCCGTCAGGTGGCGTCGAATCCGGCGGTGAGAAGGGCCTACCTGGGGGATGGGGTTGGCATCCCATCCGACTAGCCGCCGACGGGACCTGTAGAGGGGGGAGGCCAGGCCTCCCCCCTTTGAGTCTGAGTTGGTGCCTTACTTCTTGGCCTTCCCCTGGTTGGCCACCGCCTGCTGGGCCTTGGCGATCTCCTCCGGGTCCCCCAGGTAGCGGCTGGATATGGGCTTGAAGTTCTCGTCCAGCTCGTAGAGGAGGGGTATGCCGGTGGGGATGTTGAGCTCCAGGATGTCCTGGTCGGACACGTTGTCCAGGTACTTGACCAGGGCCCTTATGCTGTTCCCGTGGGCCACCAGCAGGACCTTGCGCCCCTCCTTGAGGGAAGGGACGATCTCGTCGTTCCAGTAGGGGAGCACCCGGGCCACCGTGTCCTTGAGGCACTCCCCCAGGGGCACCAGCTCCCTGGGAAGGTCCCTGTAGCGGGGGTCCAGGATGGGGTCCCTCTCGTCCCCCTGGTTCAGCATGGGGGGCCGCACGTCGTAGCTCCTGCGCCAGATCTTTACCTGCTCCTCCCCGTACTTCTCCGCGGTCTCCGCCTTGTTGAGCCCCTGCAGCGCTCCATAGTGACGCTCGTTCAGTCTCCAGGAGGGCTTGACGGGGATCCACATGAGATCCATCTCCTCCTGGATGAGCCACAGGGTCCGGATGGCCCGCTTGAGCACCGAAGTGTAGGCCAGGTCGAAGGTGAAGCCCTCCTCCTTGAGGGTCCTGCCCGCCTTCCGGGCCTCCTCTATCCCCTTGGGGGACAGGTCCACGTCGGTCCAGCCGGTGAACCGGTTCTCCTGGTTCCACTGACTCTCCCCGTGTCGCACCAGAACTATCTTGTACAATCTAATCACCTTCCTAGGTTGGAGTGATCATCTCTCCGATCTCGGACAAATGATATTCTCATAAGATAAGGGATGCAAGCTTCCCACGGGGGGGATGGGGTTGTTCGATTTCCACGAGCCGGTGCCCAGGGCGGGGACCGGGTGCAAGAAGTGGGACCTCCTGGATCGGATCTTCGGTGAGCACCCCAGGGGTATGCTGCCCTTCTGGATCGCCGACACGGAGTTCCGGGTCCCGGAGGAGGTGGTGGAGGAGCTTCGCCGCCGGGTGGATCACGGGATCTTCGGGTACCCGGTTAGGGACCAGCGGGCGGTGGAGGCTGTGGCCCGCTGGTGGGGCAGGAGGCACCGCTGGGAGGTGGACCCGGGCTGGATATGCCACAGCCACGGGGTCATGGGGGGAGTGGCGCTGGCCATCCGGCTCTTCACCCGGGAGGGGGACCGGGTGGCGGTCCAGACCCCCATATACCCCCCCTTCCGCTGGGTGGTGGAGAACAACCGCCGGGTCCTGGTGGAGAACCCCCTGGTCATGCGGGACGGGAGGTACCATATGGACCTGAACGGGCTGGAGGAGATCTTCGCCTCCGGCGCGAGGGCGCTTCTGTTCTGTAGCCCCCACAACCCCACCGGGCGGGTCTGGACCCGTGGGGAGCTCGAGGCCCTGGCGGCCCTGGCGGAGAGGTATGGGGTTCTGGTCATATCCGACGAGATCCACTGTGACCTGGTCTACGATGGATCCCCCGGGCACGTGCCCTTCCCGTCGGTGAGTCCCTGGGCCCGGGAGGGCTCCATTCTCTTCTCGTCCCCCAGCAAGACCTTCAACCTGGCGGGGTTCTACACCGCCTACGGGATAATCCCCAACGGGGCCATGAGGCGGGCCTACGAGACGGAGCTGAACAACCTGTTCATGGACCAGGGTAACGAGCTTGGCCAGCGGGCCATGGGGGCCGCCTACTCCGCCGGGGAGGCCTGGCTCGAGGGGTTGCTCTCGTACCTTAAGGCCAACCGGGACCTGGCGGTCCGGCGCCTCGGCTCCATACCCGGGGTGATCCCCACGGTGCCGGAGGGGACGTTCCTCATGTGGATAGACTTCGGAGGCCTCCTTCGGGACACGGGCCTTACCGCCGCGGGGTTCCTGAAGTGCCTGGGGCTTGCGCTGAACAAGGGGGAGTCCTTCGCGGAGGGGCATCAGGCCTTCGCCCGGCTCAACTTCGGCTGTCCCAGGGCGATGCTGGAGGAGGCATTGGGCCGGATCGAGGAGGGTGCCCGGGCGGTCATATTGGGCCCCAGGGGGTCTGCTTGAGGAGGGATTGGCCGATGGAGGATCTTAGGTTCTGCAGGTTCATGATGGAGGACCGCACGCCCCGGTTCGGTCTCATCCGGGGACAGGTGGTTCACCAGGTTTCGTCGGACCCCTTCGGTCCCATGGAGGAGACGGGTCTTAGGGTCCCATTGGAGGAAGTGAGGCTCCTGCCCCCCGTGACTCCCCCTTACGTCTACTGCGTTGGCAGGAACTACGTGGAGCACGCGGAGGAGCTGGGCAACCGGGTGCCGGAGGAGCCGCTGATCTTCATGAAGCCCGGCACGTGTGTGGTGGGCCCCCAGGATCCGGTCCGGATCCCCCCTTGGGTCGGCCGGGTGGACTACGAGGGGGAGCTGGCGGTGGTGATCCGCCGGAGGTGCCGGAACGTGTCGGAGGAGGAGGCGCTGGACTTCGTCCTGGGGTACACCGGTTTCAACGATGTGACCGCCCGGGACCTCCAGCGGTCCGACGGTCAGTGGACCCGGGCCAAGGGGTTCGACACCTTCGGTCCCCTGGGGCCCTGCTTGAGGCTGGTGAGAGACTGGCGGGAGCTGGGGGACCTGGTCACCCGCCTGAACGGAAGGCAGGTACAGCTGGGGCAGTTCCGCCGGATGGCGTTCCCGGTGGAGAGGATCATAGCCCACGTGAGCCGATTCGCCACCCTGATGCCCGGGGACGTGATAGCCACCGGCACCCCCGCTGGGGTGGGCCCCTTGTCCCCCGGCGACCGGGTGGAAGTGGAGATAGGAGGGGTCGGGTGCCTTTCGAACCCCTGCGAGGCGGATTTGTAACCCGTTGAAGGCCGCCCTGTTAAGGGGTAATATCTGATCGTCAGGTTGGTTCCAGTGCAGGTCCTTAGGGGCCTGATCCGCTGAGTTGAGGAGGGGATTTGAATGGGCGACAAGGTATGGGTTGTCATAGAGGCGGATGGGGAGCGTTACGATGCCCACGTCTTCAGGAACCGGAGCGACGCGGAGCACTACGCCAACGAGAGGCTGGGGGGCGAGGGGATCTGCGCCTGCTCCGGCTGCTGCCCGGATGTGAAGATCGTGGAGACGGTGCTGGTGGATCGGCAGGAGGTCAAGCACGACGACGGCCACTGGGGGGTCCAGGTGCCGGACATAAACGAAACTTTCGTGGAGGGCCTCATGGAGGAGATAGACTGGGAGGGCATTGAGGCGGCCCCCGAGGAGATCAAGGAGAAGTTCTTCAAGGAGAAGGGGGAGGAGGTCCGCAGGGAGGCCCAGAACATCCTCAAGGAGTTCCTCCTGGACGAGCTTAAGGACTACCTGGAGACCCAGTGCCGCTGCCAGGAGGACTGATTCAGGTGTCCGGCCCTTCCGGCGACGTGATGGATCTCATAAGGGCCTCCTCCGTCCTGAGGGGGGCGGTGATGGAGGAGCTTAAGTCAATAGACTCGCTCCTCAACGCCTGGGCGTCCTCTGGGGAGCCCGGCGTGCGGTTCGCCGTGGCCCACGCCCTCTCGTGCAAGCGCCAGGCCCTCTTCGAACTGTGGACCGCCCTTCAGGAGGTGGAGGAGGGGATCTTCTCCGGAACCCCCGAGTGCGACTGCGGCAGGCTTTAGATCCAGGTTGACGGGTCATCTCCCCTGGGGGGGTGGCTTGGTTTGTGCGCCCCCCGGGACGGCTGTCAAGGAAAAGAGCTTGACAGCCGTCCCGGGGGGTGTTAAATTACCTTGGCCTGCGTTTGGGTTTAGCGCGGCGTTGGGGGGTTCTCCATGGAAGACCTGTTGGATGAGCGTCTTAGGCTCTGCGAGCTGTACGACCTCTACGGTGGTCTTCTGACCGAGAAGCAGCGGAGGGCCTTCGAGCTGGTGGTCCTGGAGGACTGCAGTCTCTCGGAGGCGGCGGTGGAGCTGGGGGTGAGCCGACAGGGGGCCCACGACCTGGTTCAGCGGTCCAGGGAGCACCTGGTGGAGGCGGAGAGGGCCCTTGGGGTCCTGGAGGATCGGGAGCGGCTCCGGGGAGAGCTTAAGCGGTTGCTGGACCGCTACGGGTCAAGGCTCCCGGGGGATTTCGTGGAAGAGCTTTCCAAGCTCATAGGCGGAGAGGAGGGGCGGGATGTTTGACTCCCTGAAGGATAGGTTCGAGAAGGTCTTCACCTCCCTTAGGGGCAAGGGCAAGCTGACCGAGGAGGACGTCAAGCTGGCCCTTAGGGAGGTCCGCCTGGCCCTCCTTGAGGCGGACGTGAACTACAAGGTGGTCAAGGACTTCGTTGAGCGGGTTCGTCAGCGGGCCACCGGCCAGGAGGTCCTCTCGTCCATAACCCCCGCCCAGCAGGTCTACGCCATCGTGTTCGAGGAGCTACTGGACCTGATGGGCAGGGAGGTCAAGCCCCTGTCCATATCGCCCAAGCCGCCCACGGTCTACATGATGGTGGGCCTTCAGGGGTCCGGTAAGACCACCACCGCCGCCAAGATAGCCCTCAAGATGAAGAGGTCTCACCGGCCCATGCTGGTGGCCTGCGACCTGAGGCGTCCCGCCGCGGTGGAGCAGCTACGGGTCCTGGCCTCCACGGTGGGAGTCCCCTTCGTGGGACCCGAGGAGGGGGAGACGGATCCCATAAGGGTGGCCCGGCGGGCCCTGGAGAGGTGCTCCGAGACCCTGGTGGACCTGGTGATAGTGGACACCGCCGGTCGGTTCCAGATAGACCAGGAGCTGATGCAGGAGGTCCAGGACCTCAAGGGGGCGGTTAACCCCCACGAGGTGTTGCTGGTGGTGGACTCCATGACCGGTCAGGAGGCGGTGTCGGTTGCCAGCGCCTTCAACGATCGGCTGGGGCTCACCGGGGTGGTGCTCACCAAGCTGGATGGGGACGCCAGGGGTGGCGCCGCCCTTGCCATCCGGGCGGTGACCGGGACTCCGGTCCGGCTCGCCGGGTTGGGCGAGAAGGTGGACGACCTGGAGGTCTTCGACCCCAACAAGATGGCCCAGCGGATCCTGGGCATGGGGGACGTGATGGGGCTTCTCGAGCGGGTCCAGCAGGCCACGTCCGAGGAGGACGTGGAGCGGCTCTCGGAGAGCATAAAGAGGAACCGGTTCACCTTGGAGGACATGTTGATCCAGCTCCGGCAGGTACAGAAGATGGGCCCGTTGGAGAAGGTGATAGAGATGCTCCCGATCCCCGGGGTCAGCAAGGCCTTGAAGGACGCCAACGTGGACCCCAAGAGGATCAAGCACATGGAGGCCATAATCCTGTCCATGACCCCCCGGGAGAGGCGGAACCCGGAGATAATAAAGGGCTCCCGCCGGAGGCGGATAGCCCAGGGGTCTGGCACGTCGGTTCAGATGGTGAACCAGCTTCTGCATCAGTACGAGCAGATGAAGGACCTTATGAAGGCCTTCGGCAAGGGGCCCAAGAGGGGCTTCAAGGTGCCGCCGGGGCTGAAGGGTCTTTTCAGATAGGTTCGTCCCACCGGGACGTAGACCAATTAAAACAGGAGGTGTGAGTCCATGGCGGTTCGCATTCGTTTTGCCCGTCACGGGAGGAAGAAGAGTCCCTTTTATCGTTTGGTGGTGGCGGATTCCCGCTCCCCCAGGGACGGCAAGTTCATCGAGCTCATCGGCACCTACAATCCGATGACCGATCCGGCGGAGCTGAAGGTGAACGAGGAGAGGGCCCTCTACTGGCTTAAGCAGGGAGCCACCCCCTCTGACACCGCCCGGGCGGTGCTGAAGAAGACCGGCGTCTGGGAAAAGTTCGAGGCTGAGAAGGCCTAAAGGGCCCGGTAGCCATGCCTAACTATGCCGCTCTGGTGGAATGGATAGTCAAGGGCCTGGTGGACCTTCCCGACCAGGTGGAGGTCACGGAGGACAGGGGTTCCTCCGGGGCGGTCCTGGTGACCATCAAGGTGGCGGATCAGGACATGGGGAGGGTCATAGGCAAGAAGGGATCCACCATAAACGCCATAAGGCTCATAGCCAAGGCGGCGGCCGTGAAGGCCAAGGAGCGGGTGGACGTGGAGGTCCAGGAGGAAGAGGAGCCAGATGGGGAGCGATAGGTCTCGGGTGACGGTGGGGTGCATAGTGGGCACCCACGGGATCAAGGGGAGCTTGAAGCTTAAGCCCCTGACGGACTATCCCGAGCGCTTCCTGCACATGGAGACCCTCTACCTGGAGTTGCCCCAGGTCAAGGGGCGTCATCGCCCCCCCAGGGAGCTCAAGATCCTGGACGTGCGCTTCCAGGACGGGAAGGACCTCTTCATCGTGACCCTGGAGGGGATCGACACCATCGAGATGGCGGAGGACCTGAAGGGAGCCCTGATCACGGTGGCCCCGGAGGATCGGGTGCCCCTGGAGGAAGGGGTCTACTGGATCGACGACATAATAGGCCTTGAGGTGGTGGAGGACGAGACCGATGCGGTCCTGGGTGTGGTGGAGGACGTGATGCCCACGGGCAGCAACGACGTCTACGAGGTCCGCACCCCCGATGGGGTCCTCAAGATGATACCCGCCACTGGGGAAGTGATCCGCAAGGTGGACCTGGAAGCCCGGCAGATCAGGGTTCACCTGTTGGAGGGCCTCTGGGACTGATGCGGATCACCATCGTGACCGCCTTTCCGGATCTGATCCGGAGTTACCTGGGCTTCAGCGTGGTGGGCCGGGGGGTCTCCTCCGGGGCGCTGGACGTCCGGGTGCTGGACCTTCGGGACTTCGCCGAGGGGCAGTATCGTCAGGTGGACGATTACAGCTTCGGCGGCGGCGGGATGGTCCTCATGGCGGAGCCCCTGGCCAGGGCGGTGGAGTCCCTGGATGATCAGGGTGAGGCGTACGTGGTATGTCCTACCCCTCAGGGGGTTCACCTTCACCAGGAGCTGGTGGAGGAGCTGGCCCGGAAGGATCATCTGGTGCTGGTCTGCGGCCACTACGAGGGGATGGACGAGCGGTTCGTGGAGGAGCATGTGGACCTGGAGGTCTCCCTGGGGGACTTCGTCCTAACCGGAGGGGAGCTGCCCGCCCTGGCGGTGTTGGACTCGGTGGCCCGGCTGGTCCCCGGGGTGGTGGGCAGGATGGAGGCGGTCCGCAACGACTCCTTCTATCGGGGTTTCCTTGACCATCCCCACTACACCAGGCCCGCGGTGTGGCGGGGAATCCGGGCTCCGGAGGTGCTGCTGGGCGGTGACCACGGGGCCATAGAGGAGTTCCGGCGGGACCTGGCGGTCCGCCGCACGCTGGAGAGGCGGCCGGACCTGTTGGCCCGGTGCGGGATAATGGGTTACCTCTGGGGGCGTTTCTACGTCTACCTGGGGGAGGAGGGGTTGGAGTTGGATCGCTGCGCCGCGGTGAGCGGCGCCTTCGGGGCCGTCAGGATGCTGGCCCACAGGTCCCTCAGGGGCCATGAGCCCCAGGGGGTGAAGTTCTTCCCCTCCTTCGGTGGTGCCTTGAGGTGGGTGGCCCAGCGCGACAGGGCGAAGCCCATGGTGCTCTCCGTATCGCCCCGGGGTGGGTTTGAATGGCTCGGGGTGAAGCGTCGGGTGTTGGAGTACCGGGGGCCAGTGGTGTTGGCCCTGGGCGGAGCCTTCCAGGGGGACCTGGAACTGGGGCATCCCGAGGGTCCCACGGGGAAGTGGGGACATCCGGAGGTGCTGGGTTACTGGTTGGGTAGGCTCTTCGACCTGGATCGGGGAGCCTTGGTGAGCGATAATTGACGAGACTCAAAGAGGAGGGAAAGTAGATGATAGATCCGCGCATCGCCTTGGTGGAGAAGAGGTATTCCAAGGCCGATCCCGTGCCTCCCTTCCGGGCGGGTGACACCGTGAAGGTGCACGTGAAGGTCAAGGAGGGTAACCGGGAGAGGATTCAGATCTTCGAGGGCGTGGTGATCGCCCGGCAGCACGGGGGGATCAACGAGAACTTCGTGGTCCGGAAGGTCTCCAACGGCGTTGGGGTGGAGAGGATCTTCCCCGTCCACTGCCCCACGGTGGAGAAGATCGAGCTGGTCCGCCGGGGCCGGGTCCGGAGGGCCAAGCTGTACTACCTGAGGAAGCTCTCCGGCAAGGCGGCCAGGATAAAGGAGAGAAGGGACTTCAACTAGTCCGTATCCCAAGGGTTCCATTTGGAGGGCCGACCCCCGCAGGGGGGTCGGCCCTCCCTCATGCGATGGCCCGCCAATTGATGGAGACCAGCTGGAGGTCAATGCCCGGCAGCTGACGGGGGATGAAGACACGGGGACTCCCCGGTTGGGATAGGCACGGTCCTATCCCTGGAGCTACCCTATGCGCTCGCTTACCTGGTCTGCTTCTCCATCCAGCTGGCCGTATGGTACGTCTTGAACCTACCCCTGGGGCCCGGGGTCGGAATGTTCATGTAACCTCGGCGGTAGCGGCCGGGGGCGGGACTTACCGCCCCCGGTCTGCTAGTAGCTCACCTCCGGCGCGACTTTGAAGGTCAATAGGTTCCCGCCCCTGAGCACCTTTAGTTGGTTCTCCCCGTTAACCAAAAGCTCCCCTAGTGCCTCGGGGCTTGTAACCGGACTTCCGTTGCACTCCACCAGCACGTCCCCTACCTTGAGTCCCGCCGCCTCCGCCACTCCCCCTGGGGTCAGGGAGGATATCACCGCCCCCTTGTGTCCATTCAGTGCCTGAAGCTCCGTCTGGTTAGGGAGCCTCAGCGAGAGACCGAGTCTAACTGGAGCCTTGGAGTCCTGTTGAGGCTGAACTGTGGACTGAAGTGGCTGGGCGAAGGTGAGCGTGGGCGGAGCCTTGGGGAAACGATCCTCCGGTAAGGGGGTCAGCGTCACCGAAGCGGGGCCCTCCTTCCGCAACACCCGGATCTCGTAGGAGGGGAACTTGCCCCGGATGTCCCGGTTCCACTGCTCAACGCTCTCCACCGGCACCCCGTTGCACTCCACCAGCACGTCCCCCACCCTTAGGCCCCCCAGGTGCGCGGGACCCTCCTGAATGACCCAGGTGACCTTGACCCCCTTGGGCTCCTTGAGCCCCAGATCCTTAAGGGGGCCCTTCAGGTCCTTCTCGGCCACGTCCTCGAAGGTGAACCCAAGCCTCGGCAGTATCACGTCCGCCCCCGCCGCCACCGCCAGGGATATGAGCCCATTGAAAAGGGTCTCCGCCGACTCCCTTGTCGGGGTCCTGAAGGTCTTGATCTCGTAGCCGCTGGCCCCCTCCACTCTGAGGCTGACACCCCACTTGTAGTTCTTGTTCAGTTCCGGATAGTTCATCAATCGCAGCCCCCTTACCTTCCTTAAGGGGACCACCGTGACCTCCTCCTCATGGATGGGTTCCACCACCGTCTGGTTGTGTCCCCCCAGTATCCCGAGCCCCGTGTAAACCCACTGCTGCCGGGTCTCCGTGTAGTCCACCGCCCCGAAGGTCCTGAAACCCATGGGGTCCACCTCGATCCTCCTTAATGGAAGCCCCTCCCAGCCCACGAACCGGTCCTGCATGTTCCGGATGGCCCCCTCCGCCTCCTGGGCGGTGGCGTAGAAGGTGGGCACGTGCCAGTACTCCACCGCCCCCAGCGCCGGACTCCAAGACCACAGGGCGCCAATCAGCGCCGTTAGCGAAACCAGATGTCTAAGAGCCCTCGTCATGCCGATCTCCCCCTGGTATGAACGAAATTTTCCCAATTATACCGCAAGGCTCGTGTCCGTGTCCCCCCATGGATCCCCAGGCCTTGTCACCCCAGCTGGCCGGATCCCTTGACTTGCCCCCGTTTGGCTAGTAGAATAGCCCCTGTCAGTGCCGGGGTGGTGGAACTGGTAGACACGCACGTTTGAGGGGCGTGTGGGGAAACCCGTACGAGTTCGAGTCTCGTCCCCGGCACCATTCTTTTACCCTTCCGCCGGCGGACCTGTGAGGGATCCACACCCTCACCGCCTATCCACTTTTCTCGAGAAATCCTCCCGCGCCTGTGGCATAATCTCCTGGGATGGCCCATCGAACCTCATTTCGATCGTGGGGGTAGAATTCATGCGAATACTTGTGACCGGCGGGGCCGGGTACATAGGGAGCCACTGTTGCGTGGAGCTCCTCTCGGAGGGGTATCAGCTGGTGGTGGTAGATAGCCTGGTGAACAGCAAGCCCGAGGCACTTCGGAGGATCCGCAGGATAACCGGCCGGGATCTCGAGTTCTACCGGGGGGATGTGGGGGACCGGGAGCTGCTGGAGCGGGTCTTCTCCGAGAACCGGATAGACGCGGTGATCCACTTCGCGGGGCTCAAGGCGGTGGGGGAGTCGGTGCAGGTGCCCCTAAAGTACTACCGGAACAACGTGTGCGGAACCGTGGCCCTGTGCGAGGCCATGGAGAGGCACCAGATCAAACGGATGGTCTTCAGCTCCTCCGCCACGGTCTACGGGGAGCCCGAGAGGTGCCCCATATCCGAGGACTTCCCCCTGGAGGCCAAGAGCCCCTACGGAAGGACGAAGCTGATGATAGAGCAGATCCTGGGGGACCTGGCCAGCTCCAACCGGGACTTCTCGCTGGTCATACTGCGCTACTTCAACCCAATAGGGGCCCACGAGAGCGGCCTCATGGGGGAGGACCCCAACGGAATACCCAACAACCTGATGCCCTACATAACCCAGGTGGCCTCCGGAAGGCTCGAGACGCTCAACGTCTTCGGAGGGGACTACGATACCCCCGATGGGACCCCCATACGGGACTACATCCACGTGGTGGACCTGGTCAAGGGGCACCTCAAGGCGCTGGACAAGGCCACCTCCTCCGCCGGCACCTTCGTCTACAACCTGGGCACCGGCAGGGGCTACAGCGTCCTGGAGGTGATACGCGCCTTCGAGGCCGCCACGGGGGTAAGGATCCCCTACCGGATAGTGGACCGCCGCCCCGGAGACGTGCCGGTATGCTACGCGGATCCCTCCAAGGCCCTCCGGGAGCTGGGCTGGCGGGCGGAGCGCACCCTGGAGGACATGTGCAGGGATTCCTGGCGTTGGCAGACCATGAACCCCATGGGGTACGATGACCAGGACTGATCACCGCGGGGGGGCGATGCGGGCTCCCCGCTTCCTTCCCGCCACCCCGGAGGAGGCCCGGTCCCTCCCGGGGGGCTTCGACTTCCTCCTGATCACCGGGGATGCCTACGTGGATCACCCAACCTTCGCCAACGCCCTGGTGGGCCGGTACCTGGAGTCCTTGGGCTTCAAGGTGGTTCTGGCCCCCCAGCCGGACTGGAACGACCCGGGATCACTCGAGGCCTACGGGGTCCCCCGGTTGGCGGTGCTGGTGAGCGGCGGGAACGTGGACTCCATGGTGGCCAACTACACCTCCGAGAGACACAGGAGGTCCAGGGACCTGTTCTCCCCCGGGGGACAGCCGGGGCTCAGGCCCGACAGGGCGGTTATGGCCTACGTGAACCTGGCCCGCCGGGCCTTCAAGGGCCTCCCGGTGATAATAGGGGGCATAGAGGCCAGCCTTAGGCGCCTGGCCCATTACGACTACTGGTCCGACAAGGTCCGGAGGTCCATCCTGGTGGACTCCAAGGCGGACCTTCTAATATACGGCATGGGGGAGCGATCCCTTATGGAGGTGGCCCAGCGGCTGGCCCAGGGTCAGGAGGTAAGGACCATCCTGGACGTCAGAGGAACCTGCGTCAGGGTGAGGGACCACCAGGTCCCGGAGGGGGCGATACGCCTCCCGTCCTACGACCAGGTGTCCTCGGATCCCGAGGCCCACTGCGAGGCCTTCCGCCTGGCGTATCTGAACAGTGACCCCTTCGGCGGAAGGCCCATGGTCCAGGACCAGGACCCGGGGCTGGTGCTCCACAACCCGCCCCCCGAGCCCCTGTCCACCCGGGAGCTGGACCGGATCTACCAGCTCCCCTTCGTGGGACTTCCCCACCCCAGGTACCGACAGCCCATACCGGCCCTGGAGGAGGTCCGGTTCAGCGTCACCGCCCACCGGGGCTGCATAGGGGACTGTTCCTTCTGTGCCATCGGGGTTCACCAGGGTAAGAACATCCAGCCCCGGAGCATCCGGTCGGTGGTTCGGGAGGTCCAGCGGTTCCTCCAGTCCAAGGACTTCAAGGGGGTGGTTAGCGACGTGGGGGGCCCCTCCGCCAACTTCCATCAGATGCCGTGCTCCAAGGCGGACCGCTTAGGGGTCTGCCAGGGGCGAAGTTGCCTGAGGCCCAACCCCTGTCCAAACCTGGAGGCGAGGCACCGGGAGTACTTCGAGATGCTGAGGGCGGTCAGGTCCATCCCGGGGGTCAAGCGGGTCTTCGTCCGCTCCGGCGTCCGGTATGACTACCTCATGATGGACCACCCATCTTACCTTCGGGAGCTGTGCGAACACCACGTGAGCGGCCAGATGAGGGTGGCGCCGGAGCACCTCAGCGACCGGGTGACGGAGGTGATGAACAAGCCCCCCCGGGAGGTGTTGCTCCAGTTCATGGACCGCTTCCGGGGCTGTTCCGGCGGGAGGCTCTTCCTGGTGCACTACATAATGACCTCCCACCCGGGTTGCACCCTGGAGGACGCGGTGGAGATGGCGGTCTGGCTAAAACGGCTGCGGATAAGGCCCCGGGAGGTGCAGGACTTCACCCCCACCCCCATGACCCGGTCCACCTGCATGTACGCCACCGGGATGGACCCCATGACCGGCAGGCGGGTTCACGTGCCCAAGGGCCGGGAGAGGCGGCTCCAGCGGGCCCTGGCCCAGTACTGGGTGGAGGAGAACCGGCCCCTGGTGGAGGAGGCCCTCCGGCTGGTGGGGAGGACGGACCTGATCGGGGATGGGCCCCAATGTCTCATCCCCGGTTCCCCGGGGGGATCGAAGGGCGGGCGCCCCAAGGGGATCGGGCCGAGGGGGAGGCGTGGACGGGGGAAAGGGGCTTGACCCCCTCCCCCGGCCCGCTACATGGTGGGCAGGTTGTTCCTGGTTATCCTGAGTATCCGGTCCATCCAGGACTGGAAGCGGACCGCCCTTAGCAGGTTGAGCAGCGTTACGTTGGGGTCCGCCATGCTGCTGCAGGAGTCGTTCTTGAGCGCCGTGGCGTACACCTCCACCGGATACCGGAGGACCCAATCCTTGAGGACCGAGTTGCCGGTGGGGTGGTAGACGATGGCCCCCAGCCCCCCCTCCTTGTGGATGTACACGGTGACCATGAAGGCCTGCTTGCCCAGTGTTCCGGCGGGGAACTCCACCCGGTCCCGGCGGCCGAAGCCCTCCTTCAGGAGCTGCTCGTGCCCGTCGATGATCCGCTCCACCTCTATCAGGGTCAGGTCGTAGAAGTGCCTCACGTACGCCACGATCCGGCGGATGAGGTCCGTGGCGTGGGGGGCTATCTCGGACCTATCCAGGGAGCCCAGAACCTGGACGGTGCCCCGCTGGGACCAGATCTTGTGGGCTATGGAGGTATCGTCCACCGCCGGGTTCTGGGGCTCCACCATCCCCAGCACAGACGCGGCGGAGGAGATCATGAGGGGGGTGTACCACCTCTGGGGGTTTGACCTCATGAACTTGGTTATGAGCCCCCTCCGCTGCAGCCCCTGGACCCCCATGTCCTCCGCCGGCAGCTTGAGCCCCTCCTCCAGGTCCCCTTCCGCAGCGGAGAGGAAGATCTGCGCCTCCTGGTCGTTCATGGGGAAGCAGGGTATGAGCCTGCCCATGGGGGCACCCGGCATGGACCAGGCAAGCCAGAGGGAGTACCTCTTCTCCTCCGGAAGCATGTTGAACTCGTTCTCCCGAGTGATCACCTTGGGCTGGTGAAGGATGTCCGTCAGGGCCCTGAAGGTCTGCCATATCATGGGCTTCACCACCGGGTGCGCCATTGCCTGGTTCATCAGCTGCCACAACGTCTCGTCCAGCTGGGCCACCGTGTAGGTGACGCTGCTCTTGGGGCCGGTCTTCATGTGAAGCTCCCGTCCCTCGTTCAGGAACCAGGACAGGTACGTGGGCTTCCGCTTGCCGGTGCCGTTGTTTATTATGTTCACCACCGGCGAACCATCGGTCAGGTGGAACGTTAGCGTAAGGTTCTCGTCCACCCGCAGGTTCGCTATCTCCTCCCTCATGGACATGGAAAGACCTCCTAAGTTTCTCGTATCAACCCACCTATTTTACTCCCCAGGGCTCAAAAGTGTTTCCCCGGTGTGGATGAGATCTGTGGCCGTGGGTATGAGGTATCCGGGACCCGGGGCCCAGATGGGGTCTCCCGGCTGGCAGATCCCAGCCGGCGGAGCTATCGGCCGAGGCCCGGTATCCGGTATATTATTCGTGTTACATTCGATACCAAAGCGCGGGGCCCAGTGCCCCCTGGGGGTGTTTGCCGTTGAAGGTGGAGGGTGGAAGGGACCTGTGGGGGCTTATGTCCCCCCGGGGGGTGGCGGTGGTTGGGGCCTCCTCTAACCTGGAGAGCATATCCGGCCGGCCGCTGAAGCTGCTGCTCAAGTACGGCTATGGGGGCGGGGTATATCCGGTGAACCCCAAGTACGACTCCATAGGGGGCCTTAGGTGCTACCCGGACGTGGGCTCCATAGACGGGGACGTGGACGTGGCGCTGGTGGCGGTCCGGGCTCCCCTGGTGCCGTCGGTGATCGAGGGATGCGGCAGGAGGGGGATCCGCTTTGCGGTGGTCTTCTCCTCCGGCTTCGCCGAGGCGGGGCGGGAGGACCTGCAGAGGGAGCTGCTGGAGGCGGCGGACCGCTGGGGGGTCCGGATATTGGGCCCCAACTGCCAGGGGCTTGTGAACCTGGCGGGTGGCATCCCCTTGAGCTTCTCCGCCTCCCTGGACACGGACCGGCTTGTGGGGGCCACTCCGGGGGGTATCGCCTACGTGTCCCAGAGCGGCGCCTTCGGCTTCGCCTCCTTCGCCTGCGCGGTGGACCGGGGGGTCCGGTTCCGCCACGTGGTAACCACCGGCAACCAGGCGGACCTGGACACGGTGGAGGTGGCTGGGTGCCTGCTGGAGGACCCGGAGGTCAGGATGCTGCTCCTGTACCTGGAGGGGGTCAGGGACGGGGATCGGTTGGTGGAGCTGCTGATCAGGGCCCGGGAGAGGGACGTGACCGTTGGGTTGATAAAGGCGGGCCGAAGCGAGACTGGCTCCAGGGCCGCCCAGAGCCACACCGCCTCGGTGGCGGGAGATCAGCGGGTGTGGGGGGCGGTGATGGAGCAGTACGGGGCGGTAATGCTGGGTGACATGGAGGACATGATATCCCTGGGGCTCGCCTGCGGGCTCCCTCGTCCCAGGGGCAGACGGGTGGGTATAATCACCACCTCCGGTGGTGCGGGGATAATGATGGCGGACCTGTGCTCCGACCAGGGGCTTCAGGTGCCCCTCCTGGACGAGGGGACCCAGGAGAGGATCCGGAGGGTGATACCCCCCTTCGGCTCCCCCGCCAACCCGGTGGACGTGACCGCCCAGGTGATAAACGATCCCCAGGGAATGACCGAGTGCCTGTCCGCCCTGGAGGCGGACCCCAACGTGGACATGATGAGCGTGGTGATCTCCATGATCACCGGTCAGGCGGGGGAGAGCACCGCCAGGCAGGTGGCGGACTTCGCCGCTTCTTCCCGGAAGCCCCTGGTGTGCTCCTGGCTCATCGACCGAGAGCACGGGGGGGATCTGACCTCCTACCTTTCGGAGCGGGGAGTTCCGGTGATCGGCAGCCTCAGGCAGGCGGCGTGGACGCTGGGGGCCATAAGCAGGCCGAGGGGCAGCTTCTTAAGCGGTGACCTCCCCGGTTTGCCTTGTGACGATCCCCTTCGTGGGCTGGAGGGGCTGCTCACCGAGCACCAGGCCAAGCAGGTCCTAAAGGCCTGGGGCGTGCCGGTCACCATGGAGGAGATGGTGAGGGACCCGGATGAGGCCCGGGTGGCGGCGGAGAGGATCGGCTACCCGGTGGCCCTCAAGGTCATGTCCCGCCAGATACCCCACAAGACCGACGCGGGGGTGGTGGCCCTCAACGTGAAGGGCCCCGGGGAGCTTAAGGAGGCCTTCGATCGGGTGATGGACGCCGCCCGCCGGGTCCAGGGGGCCCGGTTGGACGGGGTCCTGGTTCAGCGGATGGCTAGTGGGGTGGAGTGCATCGTGGGGGTCAAGCGGGATCCGGTCTTCGGCCCCGTGGTGGTCTTCGGCCTAGGAGGGGTTCTGGTGGAGGTCCTGAAGGACGTGGCGGTTCGCAGGGCCCCGGTGAGCCCGGAGGAGGCCCTGGAGATGATCCGGTCCCTCAGGGGATACCCGATCTTCGGCCCCTTCCGGGGCAGGGGACCCCTGGATCAGGGGGCGGTGGCGGAGGTCATCTCCCGGGTGTCCATCTTGGCGATGGATCCCAGGCTGCTGGAGCTGGACGTGAACCCCCTCTTCGTGATGGAGGAGGGACAAGGGGTTGTCTGCGCCGACGCGCTTATGAACGTCAAGGGGGAGTGATGGGATGAGCTGGTTATGGCCTCTGATAGGTTACCTGGCGGGTTCCTGTCCCACCGGCTACCTGGTGGTCAAGCTGATGCGGGGGGAGGACATCCGCAACTACGGCTCCGGGAACATAGGAGCCACCAACGTGGGGAGGGTTATGGGCCGCCGGTGGGCCATAACCGTGGCCCTCATCGACATGCTCAAGGGGGGGGCGGTGGTGGCCCTGGCCATGGCCATGGGGCTTAGGGACCACGGGCTGCTGGCCATGACGGGGCTCTTCGGGATCCTGGGGCACAACTTCCCGGTGTGGCTCCGGTTCAAGGGGGGCAAGGGGGTGGCCACCTCCTTTGGGGTCATGTTCTTCTACAACTGGTTCTGCCCCTGGCCCGCCCTGATCGGCGGGGCCCTCTGGTACCTGGTGATGAAGGTGACCCGTTACGTATCCCTGGCCTCCCTGGTGGGGCTTTACGCCTGCGCCCTGGCCATGGGGCTCTTCCGGGCCCCATCCCCCTACGTGGCCGCCTCGTTCGCTCTGGCTCTGCTGTCCACCGTCAGGCACAAGGACAACATCCGCCGGCTGCTGGCGGGTACCGAGAACCGGGTGGGGCAGAAGAGGGTCTGACGCTTGGTTGACTTATATTGACCATATGTATAAAATTACCCCCAGAAGCAGTTTAGGGAGGGGTAATCGTGTCCAGTCTGACCAAGGCCATCGAGGAGTACATAACCCAGCTCTTCAATGAGGCGGGTTCCCACCAGATCTCCTTGAGGCGCAAGGAGCTGGCGGAGAGGTTCGGTTGCGTTCCGAGCCAGATAAACTACGTGCTCCGGAGCCGGTTTGCCCCGGAGCAGGGCTTTGTGGTGGAGAGCCAGAGGGGAGGGCATGGTTACATAAGGATAGTCCGGCTGAGGCTCCGGGACCCCAACGAGAGGGTGGAGCACCTGGAGAAGCTCATAGGCCGGTCCATAACTGAGCAGGAGAGCAAGCGGCTCCTGTCGAACCTGGAGAAGCGGGGGCTCATAACCCCGAGGGAGAGGCTGATCATAGAGGTGGCGCTGAGGAACCAGGATGAGCAGTTCCGGAACCTGTTCGACGTGCCGGTCTTTCGCCGGGACACCATGAGGGCGGACCTGCTCAAGCGCCTCATAACCAGCCTGGCCCTCATGTAGCCCCGCCGGTATGGGTCGATGAAATGTGAGCGGTGCGGAGGGGAGGCGTCCATAAACATAAGGTCCATCTCCGGCGGCGTGTCGGAGGAGCACTGGCTCTGTCCCCAGTGCGCCGCCCAGGTGGGGCTCCATGCGGGGCCCTTCTCCATCTCCATATCCCTCAAGGACCTGTTGCCCTCCCTGGCGTCGTCCACCTGCGGGGAGGAGGAGCTCACCTGCCCGTCCTGCGGTCTCACCTGGTCCAGGTTCGCCAAGACCGGGCTCCTGGGTTGCGGGGGCTGTTACGACGCCTTCGCCAGGCGGCTCACCCACATAATAAGGCGGGTCCAGGCGGGGGAGTTCCACCGGGGCCGCCGTCCCGCGGAGGACCGGCAGGAGGTGGAGAGGCTCAAGGAGGAGCTGAGGCGGGCCCTGGAGGAGGAGGCCTACGAGAGGGCGGCGGTGATCCGGGACCGGATAAGGGAGATAGAGGGGGGAGATCGGGATGCTTGCCGCTGAGCTGGCGTCCCGGCCCCTGGAGTGGTTCTCCGCCCGGGGAGACCTGGCGGAGGTGGTCATGTCCAGCCGGATTCGGTTCGCCCGGAACCTGAAGGACCGGCCCTTCCCCACCTTCGCTTCTCCGGAGGACCTCACGTCCGCCCAGGAGGAGGTCATGTCCCTTCTCCTGTCGGTGGAGCACCTAAGGGACAGCGCGGTGTATCACATCGACCAGCTGGATTCCCTGTCGAGGCAGGTGTTGCTTGAGAACCGGCAGATAAGCCCCGCGCTGGCCCGGGGAGGGCCAGGCAGGTCGGTGGTTACCGACTCCAGGGGGGTGGTGTCCGCCATGGTCAACGAGGAGGACCACCTTCGTCTTCAGGTGCTGCTGGGGGGGCTTAACCTGAGGGAGGCCCTGAGCGTTGCCAGCTCCATCCTTGAGCGGGTGGACGAGTCCCGGTTCGCCTTTCACAGGTCCCTTGGGTTCCTCTCCAGCTGTCCCACCAACGTGGGGACCGGCCTTCGGGCGTCGGTGATGCTGCACCTGCCTGGGCTCCAGCGGTTGGGTCGGATGGAGGCGGTGTCCCTGGAGTGTCAAAAGCTGGGTTTGGTGGTTAGGGGTGCTTTCGGGGAGGGGACCCCTTCCCAGGGGGCCATATTTCAGATATCCAACCAGGTGACCTTGGGGCCTACCGAGGAGGAACTGGAGGAGAAGACCTCCGCGGTGGCCCGTCGGCTGTTCGAAGAGGAGATGAGGGCCCGTCAGGAGCTGCTTCGGGTTGGAGGCGAGAACTTGGAGGACAGCATATTCAGGGCCTATGGCATACTGACCAACGCCAGGCTCCTGTCCAGCCGGGAGGCCATGGAGCTGCTGTCCACACTACGGCTAGGTAGCTCTCTTGGGATGTTGCGGCCAATGCCGGCGGGGTTCTGGAACCGGCTGGTTATGGATGTCCAGCCCGGCAGAGTTCAGGCCCTCCGGTGCCCGGACGATACGGATCCATCGGGTCGCAGGAGGGCCCGTGCCGCCCTGGTTAGGGAGAGGCTGGCGGAGATGGCGGCGTGACAGCAACCCGGAGCTTTCCCGCCCTTGGCGTTGGTTCCCGCTGGGTGTTTGAGAGGGGGTATTTCCGTGTGGCAGTTTTTCACTGAACGGGGCAAGAAGGTTATCCAGCTGGCCCATAGGGAGGCCTTGAGGCTGGGTCATGAGGTGATAGGCACCGAGCACCTTCTGCTGGGTCTCTTGGCGGAGGGCGAGGGGGTGGCTGCTCAGGTGCTGAAGATGGCCGGGCTGGACCTGGACGAGATAAGGGAGCAGGTGGAGCGGGTTGTGGGAGTTGGGGAGCCCAAGGAGAAGGCGGTGGACCTGCCGCTGAGTCCCCGGGCCAAGAGGGCTCTGGATCTGGCCATGCGAGAGGCCAGGAACATGGCGGTGAACTATGTGGGCACCGAACACATCCTTTTGGGGCTCCTGGCGGAGGGAGAGGGGGTTGCGTTCCAGATCCTGATCCGTATGGGGTTAGACCCGGTGAAGGTTAGGCAGGAGGTCCAGTCGTACCTGTCCGGCACATCTTCGGACATCCAGGATCCCCGCAGGGGCTCTGATGAGCAGGATCGGAAGGGTGCTCAGGCCAGCAAGACCCCCACGTTGGACCAGCTTGGAATGGATCTGTCCGAGATGGCCAAGAGTGGGGAGCTGGACCCGGTGATAGGCCGGGCCAAGGAGATCCAAAGGCTTGTCCAGGTCCTCTCCCGCCGAACCAAGAACAACCCGGTGCTCATCGGAGATCCTGGGGTCGGCAAGACCGCCATAGTTGAGGGCCTTGCTCAGCGGATAGCCTCCGGGGACATCCCGGAGGTGTTGAAGGGCAAGCGGGTGGTGCAGCTGAACGTGGGGAACCTGGTGGCGGGAACTAAGTATCGAGGCGAGTTTGAGGAGAGGATGAGGAAGCTGGTCAAGGAGCTGAAGGAGAGCCGATCGGTGATCCTCTTCATAGACGAGATCCACACCATAGTGGGCGCCGGGGGCGCCGAGGGGGCGGTGGACGCGGCCAACATCCTGAAGCCAAGTCTTGCCAGGGGCGAGTTTCAGGTGATAGGGGCCACCACCATGGAAGAGTACCGGAAGTACATAGAGAAGGATGCGGCGTTGGAGCGTCGTTTCCAGCCCATCCAGGTGGAGGAGCCTTCGGAGGAGGACACGGTTAAGATACTGGAGGGTCTCAGGGATCGCTACGAGGCCCATCATAGGGTCAAGATATCCGACGACGCCCTGGTGGCGGCTGCCAGGCTGTCCAAGCGGTTCATCACCGAGCGGTTCCTGCCCGACAAGGCCATAGACCTGATAGACGAGGCGGGGGCCCGGGCCAGGCTCAAGACCATGGAGGCCCCGGAGGACCTGAAGGAGCTGGAGCGGAGGCTTGAGGAGGTCCGGAAGGAGAAGGAGTCAGCGGTGATGGCCCAGGAGTTTGAGAAGGCCGCCGCTCTTAGGGACGAGGAGCGGCGGATGTACGAGGAGATCGAGCAGCTCCGCCGGGATTGGCAGTCTCGCCGCAACCAGGAGGAGCCGGTGGTGACCGGTGAGGACGTGGCCACCATAGTCTCCGAGTGGACCGGGGTACCGGTGGTTCAGCTCACTGAGGAGGAGGCCAAGCGGCTTCTTCGGATGGAGGAGGAGATCCATTCCCGGCTGGTGGGGCAGGAGGAGGCGGTGAACGCCGTGGCCCGGGCGATACGGCGGGGCCGGAGCGGTCTCAAGGATCCCCGTCGTCCGGTGGGGAGCTTCCTGTTCCTGGGGCCCACTGGGGTGGGCAAGACGGAGCTGGCCCGTCGGCTTGCGTGGTTCCTCTTCGGCAGCGAGGATGCCATGATCCGGTTCGACATGAGCGAGTTCATGGAGCGCCACGAGGTGGCCAAGCTGATAGGGGCACCTCCGGGTTATGTGGGTCACGAGGAGGGGGGGAAGCTCACCGAGGCGGTGCGCCGCAGGCCCTACTCGGTGATCCTTTTCGACGAGATAGAGAAGGCCCACCCGGACGTGTTCAACATCCTGCTGCAGCTGCTGGAGGATGGACGGCTCACCGATGGACAGGGGCACTTGGTGAACTTCAGGAACACGGTGATAATAATGACCAGCAACGTTGGGGCCTCGGAGGGGACCAGGTCCCACCTGGGTTTCTCCTCCGGTGATGAGGATCAGGCCATGGCGGGTTGGGACAGGACCAGGGGGGCCATAATGGACGCGGTGAAGCGCACCTTCCGGCCGGAGTTCCTGAACCGGGTGGACGAGATGGTGGTCTTCCGGCCCCTTAAGAGGGAGGAGCTTCGCCAGATAGCCGCCATGATGCTGGACGAGGTGGTGGCCCGGTGCGGCGAGCGGGGGATATCCCTTGCGGTGGACCCCCAGGTGGTGGAGAGGGTCCTGGACGAGGGGTTCGACCCCAAGTTCGGCGCCAGGCCATTGAGGCGCACCATCCAGCGGATGACAGAGGATCCGCTCTCTGATATGATGCTGGAGGGCAAGGTGCCCCAGGGTGCCCGGGTGGAGGCGGTGATGGAGGATGGCCGGGTCTCCTTCCGGGTGGAACACTAAAATTTAAACGGAGGTGATGGGGGTGGACGGACTCTTTCTGATTCTCTTCCTATTCATGGTGGTTACGCCCACGCTGAAGCAGTGGAGGATAAACCAGCTAAGGCTCTCTGCCATGAGGAGCCTGGAGAAGAGGAGGGGGAGCCGGGTCATCTCCCTCATCCACCGGCAGGAGACCATGGGGTTCTTCGGCATGTTCCAGCGCAACTTCATAAACATCGAGGACTCCGAGGAGGTTCTCCGGTTCATCCGGATGACCCCCGACCACGTGCCCATAGATATGGTGATCCACACTCCTGGGGGTCTTCTGTTGGCGGCGGAGCAGATAGCCGAGGCGCTGAGGAAGCATCCCTCCAAGGTGACGGTCTTCGTCCCCCACTACGCCATGTCGGGGGGCACCCTCATAGCCCTGGCGGCGGACGAGATAGTGATGGACCGACATGCGGTGTTGGGGCCCGTGGATCCTCAGCTGGGTCAGTGGCCCGCTGCCTCCATAATCAAGGCGGTGGAGCAGAAGCCGGTGGAGGAGGTGGACGACCATACCCTCATCATGGCGGACGTGGCCCGGAAGGCCATGAGGCAGACCGAGGATTTCGTGCGGCGCCTTCTCAAGTCCAACGGCATGGAGGAGGAGAGGGCGGATGCGTTGGCCAAGGCGCTCACCGACGGTCGGTGGACCCACGACTACCCCATAAACATAGACGAGGCCAGGTCCTTGGGGCTGCCGGTGACGGACCAGATGCCCGACGAGATCTGCGCCCTCATGAGGCTCTACCCCCAATCGGGCCAGGGTCGTCCGTCGGTCCAGTATGTGCCTTTGCCCTTCGAGCACGGGGTGGGCGCCAAGGCCAGCATGTAAACCTTGATTCGATTGCAAAGGGTGCCCCGGGGCACCCTTTAATTTTGTTTATCGTTGGACAGATATTTTAGACTATTCCTTCTGGACATGCCCCCCGTTGGGGCTATAATTACGAAAAGAATCTCTCGGGTAAGGGGGTGTAGGGGGGAAAGTTTAGGAACGGGATGTCTTAAAAATTTTTTAAAAAAGGAGGAGATCTGGGCTATGACGGAAGAGAGGAAGTATCGCAAGCCTAGCCTGATGGAGGCCGTTTTGGTCCTCCTGTTCAGTGCCGCCTTCATAGGAGCTGGGGTCCTTTATTGGGAGGTCTCGGTTCACATTCCCATAGTGGTGGCCGCCACGGTGGCCTCTTTGGTTGGAAGGTTCGTCCTTGGTCGTCCCTGGAGGGACATAGAGGAGGGGATGGTTAACGGCATCATGGTTGGCATGCAGGCCATGCTCATCCTCTACATTATAGGGATGTTGGTTGGCACCTGGATCCCCGGCGGAGTGGTTCCCAGCATGATCTACTATGGTCTGTCCATACTCAATCCTGCGGCCTTCCTCCTCACCGCCCTGATAATATGCTCCATAGTCTCCTTCGCCACCGGCACCTCCTGGGGGACCAGCGGCACGGTGGGCATCGCCCTAATGGGAATAGGTGCGGGGCTTGGCATACCGGCCCCGATAACGGCGGGCTTTATAATCTCCGGCGCTTACGTGGGGGACAAGATGTCGCCTCTGTCGGACACCACCAACCTTGCTCCTGCGGTGGCGGGCACCGACCTTTTCCAGCACATAAGGGCCATGATGTGGACAACCCTTCCTACCTATGCCATAGTCTGCGTGGCGGCGGTCTTCCTGGGGATGAAGTATGCCGGGGGAACCCTTGATGTGGCCAAGATAAAGGCCATTCAGGCGGTGCTTGCCGGGGAGTTCAACATAAGCCTGATGGGGCTCATCCCTCCGATCCTGGTCATACTCATGTGTGTCATGAAGATTCCCGCGATACCTGGCCTCTTCGCCGGTGTGGTGGCCGGCGGTGTTCTGGCCCTGTTCAACGGTTACGGCGTTGGGGACATCCTCAGCGTAACCCTGGATGGTTACTCCGCCAAGCTAGCGGCGGATCTAGCCAACGCGGGAGACATGGCGACGGTGGCCAAGCTTATGCAAGAGGCGGGCATCTCTGGTGTAACGCCCGAGATGGCCAAGGAGGTTGGAACGCTTCTAAGCGACCTTCTGACCAGGGGCGGTATGATGTCCATGGCCAACACCATCGCCCTCATAACCTGCGCCTTGGCTTTCGGAGGCATCATGGAGCGGTGCGGCTTCCTGGAGGTCATCCTGGATAACGTCCTTAGGGTTGTCCGCTCGGTGGGGGGGCTTGCCACCTCCGTCATAGTGGCTAGCTTCATATCGAACCTCTTCCTGGGTGACCAGTACCTGTCCATCGCGATGCCGGGCCGAATCTTCAAGCCCGCCTTCGAGTGGAAGGGGCTGCATCCGAGGATGCTCTCCCGGAGTCTAGAGGACAGCGGGACTCTGACATCGGTTCTGATCCCGTGGAACACCTGTGGGGCCTACAACTCGGGTGTTCTGGGGGTTCCAACCGTCCAGTACGCCCCCTTCGCCATCCTCAACTGGCTCAACCCCATAATGGCCATCACCATCACCTACCTTGGCATAGGGGTGGCCTGGAAGGGCAAGGACGGGGAGCCGGTCATAGCGAAGGAGAGGCCCGCGGAACTGGCGTGAGATGTCTTCGGTGGATCGTCTCAAGATAGAGTCCCCTCACCACCTCTCCCTCCCAAACTGGGGGAAGGTCCTAGCGGCCTTAGCGGGGGTTCTGCTCATGGGAGATGCCATGAGGGGGTTTCTGTTCGGCTCCGGGTCTAATCTGAGCGCCAAGTTCATAGTGGGAGCTGCGTGCCTGTACGCCACCGGAATTAGCAGGAAGCTCTATCTATCCGAGGAGGGGATCGTTCGAGAGACCAGGACGTGGCTTGGCGCGAGGACCGAAGTCTTCCCTTGGGAGGAGGTTAAGTTCGTAACGCTGGCCACCCGGGGGAATACCACCCTGGCTTTTTTCGAGCGGGATCAGTCGGGTTGGAAGGTGCCGCTGAACGCCTCCGATGAGCCAAAGGTGCAGGAGCTGATAGCCCGGCGAGCTCCCGGCGTTCAGGTGGATCGTGTGCGGGGTTGATGTCTTGGCGCACCAAAGGTAAGCTTCTCGGGCGGGGGGATGCCCCCCGCCCGTTTTCGATTTGGGTTCAGTACTTTGCAGGCAGAGGATAGGAGTGATTCATCCCTTGTTGTCGTTTGCGTCCCCGTCTATCCCTTGGCCTATTGGGGAGCTTGGTCAGTTGGGGTTGGAGCTTTTGCTTTGGTTTGGGTTTAACCGTGTGTTGGCGCACCTTATCCGCCGGGCCGCCGCCTTGGCCAGGTCCAGGGCGGCCGCGCCGGGGGATCAGAACCGGGTCGACACCCTTGAGAGGATGGGGGTTTGGGTGGCCCGGGTGGGATTGGGGATACCCATGGGGCTGTCGGTGATGGACACCCTGGGGATCAACGTCAAGGCCCTGATGGCGGGGGTGGGGGTGGCGGGGCTGGGCATCTCCCTGGCGGCCCAGAGCATAATCCGGGACTTCCTCTGCGGTTTCCTAATCCTGATGGAGAACCAGTTCAACGTGGGTGAGGTGGTTGTCATCGACGGGCTCGCCGGGACGGTGGAGGCATTCAGCCTCCGGTGCACCCGCCTCAGAAGCCTGAACGGGGAGCTAATCATAATCCCCAACAGCCAGATATCCAGGGTGGTGAACCACACCAGGGGCTGGTCGGTGGCCAACGTGGAGGTGAACATCCCCTACGAGGAGGACCCCAAGGGGGCCATGGCCGCCATGGAGGACTGCGCGGCGGCCCTGATGGGAGAGATGGGGGACGTTGTGATCGAGCCCCCGGTGATCCAGGGGATCGTGGACTTCAAGGACAGCTGGATGGTCCTGAGGGCCCTCATAAAGACCGTCCCGGGCAGCCAGTGGGAGGTGGGCAGGCGCTACCGGATGCTGCTCAAGGAGGCCTTCGACTCCAGGGGCATCCAGTTTGCCTACCCTCACCTGGACGTGTCCCTCCTGGATCCTCAGCGGGGGAAGAGCCCTATGCCGTAGGGAAGAGGCCTCTCCTTCCCGTCCGAGGGGATGTTGACCGTCACCCCCCGCCAGATCATCTGACTGGATCCCCCTCCGTCCAGGTTGAGCGCCGCCACGAGCCCCTCTTCCAGGGCCAGGTTGGCGGCCTCCTCCAGGGTGACCCCGGAGCTGTGGCCGTTCCTGCCGTCTATCACCATGAAGACCAGCCCCTGCTCGTCTATCCCCACCAGGGTCCGGGGATGCCGCCTCTCCCGTATGGACCTGGAGAGCCCCTCGGATCGGTTCACGTACCGGCGGTTCTCGACGATCATGGGCCCCCCCTGGATCACCAGCCGGCAGGCCTCGAAGGCGGGGAAGGCGAACCGCCGGACCAGTTGCAGGGTATCGCCGATGTTCAGGGATCCCAACGCCTCCGCCGCCCTTCCGTTGGCCAGCAGGGTGAAGTCCGCCCCCTGGGGCTCATCCTGGACGATCCCGTCCTTGACGGACAAGGAGAGCAGCGCCTGGTTCCCCGGCCTGTAGGCCCCGCCGTAGAAGATGGACAGGTTCCCGTTCTTGGGGGGCACGTTGAAGTCCCCGATGGGAAGGGTCCACTCCCCGTTGGAGACCCCGAAGCTGGCTGAGCCGTCGCCGAAGAAGACCGATCCGTCCTGGGTGATCCCCACCGCCGACCGGCCCATGATGGGCCTGCCCAGGGGGATGCCCCGGTGCACCATGGTGCCTATGGGGTAGGCGGAGTAGTAGTAGCCCCCGTTCACCATGGCGACGGCCTTGGACATCTGGCTCAGGAACGACATGGGGGCCCTGCCCATGCCGTAGGAGCCGGCGAAGACCGGGTCCACCTGCACCTTGGAGGTGTCCACCCGGAGCACCGCGTAGTAGAGCTTGGGGCCCCCGGACTCCTCCTGGGAGGCCACGCAGGAGGCGTTCCAGTCCGGGTTCTCCTCCGATGCCCTGAGCGCCTCCTCGGAGGTCTCGAAGGGCCCCACCTGGACGCTGCCGTCCGGGAGCGCCGTGGCCGCCTTCCCCTGTCCCATTGCCCAGAGGGCCATGGGGGCGAAGAGGTCCGACCGGTCGGACTGGAGGAAGAAGGGGCCCCTTGCGGTGGTCTGCCTGCCCACCTGGACCACCTTGAGGCTCATCCCCTCCATCCGGTCCAGCACCTCCACCCGGGATATGGCCTCCCCCTGGGGCAGGTTCGCTTCCGCCTGACCGTTCAGCGTCACCTGGGGATCCGCCCCCGCGCCCCTCAGGGATGCCACGAGCCGCATGGCGGCGCCGAAGCCCGCGGACTTGAGGCGCTCCTCCAGGACACCGGATGAGGCCTCCTGCCCCTGAACCTGATGGGCGGCGTCGGATGCTAAGTCCTCCGCCAGGGCGGGGCTTGTTAGGACCATGAGCGCCAGGAAGGTGATGAAGAGGGGCCGCAGGGGCCATTTATAGCCGGTCATGGGGAACCTCCGATCCTAGTTTATGGCTTTTTTAACCCATTATCCTCCATGGAGACGGGTATTGGACAACCTGGGCAAGGTTCTGTATATTAAGAACTGCTCCGGCAGTGGAGATCAGAGCTACTTTAACGGTTTTTCAACCTTGCGCCTTGGAGGTGGATCCGTTGCAGCTATTCCTGGAGCAGCTTTTGAACGGTCTCGCCATCGGGGCCATATACGGCCTCACCACCCTGGGGCTTGCGCTGGTGTACGGGATCTTGAGGATCCTGCACGTGGCCCATGCGGGGGTCTACGCGGTGGGGGCCTACGTGGGGCTCTTCGCCGCCCAGTGGACCGGCAGCCTGCTGATGGGGGTCCTGCTGGCGGGGGCGGTGAGCTCCCTGCTGGGGGTGGCCATCGAGAGGCTGTTCTACTTCCCGCTCCTCAAGTACCCTCCCTACGTGCCCCTCATAGGCAGCATAGCGGTGTTCATATCCCTGGAGGAGCTGATCCGGCTGGTGGCGGGGCCGGAGATCCGGTCCTTCCCGGCGGAGATCCCGCTGCCGGCCCTGAAGCTGGGGGTGGTCACCGTGTCGCCGCCGTTGCTCGCGGTCTACCTCACCACCGGCCTGGTGCTCCTCTCCCTCTGGTTCGTCACAACCCGGACCGAGTTCGGCCTTGCCATGAGGGCCGCCTCCCAGGACATGGAGGTGGCCTCCTCCCTGGGGGTGAACAGCCACCGGGTGGTGAGCCTCACCTTCGTCATAGGCTCCTTCACCGCCGCCCTGGCGGGGGTGTTGGTGGGGGTCTACTACAATCAGGTCTACCCCTCCATGGGGGCGGTCCCGGCCTACAAGACGTTGGCGCTCATCGTGGTGGGAGGCATGGGGTCCGTGCCTGGGGCGGTGATGGCCTCCCTGCTTTTGGGGGTGGCGGAGACTTTGCTCATCGGCTACGCCAACGTTCCCCTTCCGAGGGACGCCCTGGCGTTCATCGCCATGATACTGGTTCTCCTGGTCAGGCCCAAGGGGCTATTCGCCCGCCGGCCCCGGTAGTCTGGAGGTGATCCCGTGAACGATTACGCGGTGAGCGTGGCCACCATAATAGCCATCCAGGCCATAGGGGCCCTGGGATTGAACGTGATAGTGGGTTATGCGGGGCAGATATCCCTGGGTCATGCGGCCTTCTTCGGAATAGGGGCCTACGCCTGCGCCATGTTGACCACCAATGGCCTGTCCTTCTGGCTGGCGCTGCCGGTGGTGCTTGCCATATCGGGTTCCGTGGGGGCCCTGCTGGGGCTTCCCAGCATAAGGCTGAAGGAGGACTTCCTGGCCATAACCACCATAGGGATCAACTTCATCGTGGAGGCCATATTCCTCTACACCCCCTTCTTCGGCGGTGCCCTGGGGATAGGGGGCATACCCCGGGTGGTCTTCCTGGGGGAGAAGCTCAAGGGGGTGGGGTTCCTGTGGCTCTGCCTGGCCTTCCTTGGGGCATCCGTCCTGGGCTGTCTGTGGTTCCGGCGATCCTGGCTGGGGCTTGGGTGCTTTGCCATCCGGGAGGACGAGACCGCCGCGGCCAGCATGGGCATCTGGCCCATGAAGTTCAAGCTTAGCGCCTTCGTGGTGGGGGCGAAGCTGGCGGCCCTGTCCGGGGCCCTCTACGCCCACTACATGAGGTTCATAAGCCCCGGGGACTTCGGCTTCCCCGTGTCGGTCATGTTCCTGTCCATGGTGGTCCTGGGTGGCATGGGGACCCTCTGGGGCCCGGTGGTGGGGGCGGTGGTGCTGGGGATCCTGCCGGAGGTGTTCCGGCCCATAATGGAGTACAGGATGCTCCTCTACGGGGCCCTGCTCCTGGGGATGATCCGGTTCCAGCCTGGGGGCCTTTTGGGGGATCAAAGCCTTGCCATGAGGGTCTTCAGAAGGCTTAGGCCCCGGGGAGGTGACTGAGTTGGACCCGATCTTGGAGGTAAGGGACCTTTCGATCAGCTTCGGTGGGCTCAAGGCGGTGGACTCGGTGAGCTTCTCCATGGCTCGAGGGGAGATACTGGGGCTGCTGGGCCCCAACGGGGCGGGGAAGACCACCTGCTTCAACATGATATCCGGGGTGCTTAAGCCCACCGGGGGCACCATCGTCTTCGATGGCCGGAGGACCGACGGTCTCCCGCCCCATCGGATGGCGGAGCTCGGGGTGGGCAGGACGTTCCAGATAGTGCGCCCCTTTGGGGCCCTCACGGTGTTGGAGAACGTGTGCGTCGCCCTGGGGGGCTTCCGGTACCGGGGATCCCCCTTGAGGGCGTCCGGATTTTGGCGTACCAGGGCCACCCTGGAGAGGGGGGAGGAGATCCTCGCCAAGGTGGGGCTTCTGGATCTCAAGGACGCCAGGGCCTCCTCGCTGCCCATAGGTAACCTCAGGCGACTCGAGATAGGCCGGGCCCTGGCGCTGGAGCCCAAGCTGCTGTTGCTGGACGAGTGCTTCTCCGGGCTGAGGCACGAGGAGATCGTAATGATAGAGGAGCTGGTGAGGTCCATAAGGGACTCCGGCGTGTCGGTGCTCCTCATAGAGCACAACATGAGGGTGGCCATGGGGCTTAGCCACCGGGTGGTGGTGCTGGACCACGGCCGCAAGCTGGCGGAGGGGCTGCCCCAGCAGGTGGCCTCCGATCCGGCGGTGGTGGAGGCCTACCTGGGCAAGGGGGGTGTGGCGGTTGCTCCTTGAGGTGGAGGACCTGAAGGTCTCCTACGGGGACTTCGAGGCGGTCCACGGGGTGAGCCTCGGGGTAGAGGAGGGGGAGCTGGTCTCGGTGATAGGGGCCAACGGGGCGGGCAAGACCACGGTGCTCAGGGCCCTCATGGGGCTCACCATGCCCAAGGGGGGCAGGATATCCTTCATGGGCCGGGACGTGACCCGGATGGAGCCCCACGAGAGGGCGCGGCTGGGGATCCGGATGGTGCCCGAGAGGGCCCGGGTCTTCCCGGAGCTCACCGTGAGGGAGAACCTCCTGATGGGGGCCTACGGGATCCCCAAGGATCGGGGGCTCAAAGAGAGGCTGGAGTGGATATACCGCCTCTTCCCGGTGCTTGAGGAGAGGGAAGGTCAGCTGGCGGTGACCCTCTCGGGGGGTGAGCAGCAGCAGCTGGCCATAGGCAGGGCGTTGGTGTCGGATCCCAAGCTGCTCCTGGTGGACGAGGTGTCCATGGGGCTCATGCCCAAGCTGGTGGATCAGGTGTTCCAGGTGCTGAGGGATCTCAACATATCGGAGGGGATGACCATACTCCTGGTGGAGCAGAACGCCCTGGCGTCCCTTGGAATATCCCACCGGGGCTACATCCTTCAGACCGGGCGGATCGAGATATCCGGCAGCAGCCAGGAACTGATGGCGGATCCCAGGGTCCGGGAGGCTTACCTTGGCATATAGGTTTCGGGGGGATGTCCCCTTATCTACATGGAGGAGGTGGGTGCGCATGAGGAGGTTTGGAGTGCTGTTCCTGGCGGCGGTGATGGTCCTGTCGGTGGGGGCCTGGGCTTTTGGGGCGGAGCCCATAAAGATAGGGCTCCTGGTCCCGATGACCGGTTTCGCCGCCGCTGATGGGGAGAGTGCCCTCAACTCGGTGAAGCTGGCGGTGGAGCACGTGAACGCCTCCGGTGGCGTCCTGGGCCGCAAGGTCCAGCTGGTCTACTACGACGACGCGGCGGATCCCAAGCAGGCGGTCCCACTGGCCCAGAAGCTGATCAATCAGGACCGGGTGGTGGCGGTGGTGGGGGGGTCCTACAGCATGCCCTCCCGGGCGGTGGCCCCCGTATTTGATGACGAGGAGATCCCCTTCGTTGCCGCCTATGCGATTCACCCGGACGTGACCAAGGGGGACTACACGTTCCGCAACGGGTTCCTGGGCAAGGTGGAGGGGCAGGCGGCGGCCTACACGGCGGTGAAGCTCTTGAGGGGCAAGAGGCTGGCCATGCTGACCAGCGACAATGACTTCGGCCGCACCCTGGCGGAGGGGTTCAAGACCTACCTGAACAAGTACGCCCCCAACGTCCCGCTGGTGGCTTCCCTCACCTATCCCGCCAGCGAGAAGGACTTCAAGGCGTACCTGGCCAAGATCAAGGAGGCGGACCCGGACGTGATCTTCGCCAGCGGCTACTACTTTCAGACGGGCCCCATGCTCAAGCAGGCCCGGGAGATGGGGATAATAGCCCAGATAATAGGCGAGGAGGGGGCGGACTCCCCCAAGACCATCGAGATCGCCGGCAAGGCGGCGGAGGGGTTCGTGATCGTCACCAACCTGAACCGGGACGACCCCCGGCCGGTGGTGCAGAAGTTCCTTAAGGAGTACCGGGCGCGCTACAAGGTCGAGCCCGACATGGTGGGGGCCTCCGCCTACGACGCCTTCATGATAATCGTGGAGGCCATCAGGAGGGCGGGGAGCGCGGACCGGAAGGCCATCCGGGACGCCATCGCCAAGACGTCCGCCTACAACGGCCTCACGGGCATAATCCGGGGCTTCGACAGCCGCGGGGAGGTCATAAAGCCCGTTCAGGTGCAGATCGTGAGGAACGGCAAGTTCCGCCACTTCGGCATGATCGACAACCCGGACATAATAACCCCCTGATGGGGATCCGGGCTGTTGACAGGGGGCCCGAGGGCTAATATAATTCTCTCCGTTGTGACTGGGGCTGTGGCGCAGCGGGAGCGCGCTTCCTTGGCATGGAAGAGGTCGGGGGTTCAACTCCCCCCAGCTCCACCAGGACTCACGGGGCCGTCTTCGGACGGCCCCTTTCGATTTTTCCACCAATTCCTCCCAATCTTCAGATCCGAATACCGGGGGCCTTCCCGTCGGTAAGTCCCGACCCCATACGTCGGAATTTGCGTTCAATACCCAAGAGACATTTCGGATTTAACTTTCATACTTGAAGGTTTTGTCCGGCAATGTAGTATTTGCTTCGGGTCGTTCGCGTTTTTGTCGTGAATTTTGGAAGGAGGATGTTTCGTGGAGGGAAGGGAGACTTTTTCGGGCAAGATAGGTTTCGTTTTGGCCTGCGTGGGGGCCGCCATGGGGCTCGGTAGCATATGGCTCTTCCCCTGGAGGCTGGGGGCCTTCGGCGGGGCGGCCTTTCTGATCCCCTACCTGGCCTTCACCTTCGGCTTGGCGGTAACGGGCCTCATGGGGGAGTTCGCCTTCGGTCGGAGCCAGAGGGCGGGGGCCATCAGGGCCTTCGGCAACGTGCTCAAGGAGCAGGGGGTGGGCTTCGGGGGTGCCCTGGGCCTCATCCCGGTGCTGGGCGTCAGCGGGGTCTTCGTCTTCTACCTCATAGTCTGCGGCTGGGTGCTGAAGTACCTGGTCCTCTCGGTCCTTGGGGCCTTCGGGCGGATGGACCCAGGTCCCTACTTCCAGGCCTTTGCGGGCAGCTGGGAAAGCGTCCTGTGGCACCTGCTGGCCATGATCATCACCATGGCCATCATCGTGAGGGGGGTCCAGGGGGGCATCGAGAAGTCCAACAAGGTGATGATGCCCGCCCTGTTCCTGATCCTGCTGGCCCTGGCGGTAAGGTCCCTGACCCTGCCCGGGGCCATGGAGGGGGTACGGTTCCTTTTCGTCCCCAAGTGGCATCACCTTCTGGAGGCCAAGACCTGGGTCATGGCGCTGGGGATGGCGTTCTTCACCGTCTGCCTAGGTGGGGCCGCCATGCTGGTGTACGGCAGCTACCTGGGTGACGGGGAGGACATCCCCTCCTCGGCGGTGAACGCCGCCTTCTGGACCACGGTGGCGTCCATCCTCTCCGCCCTGGTGACCATCCCCGCCGCCTTCGCCTTCAAGCTGGACGTTGGGGCCGGCCCGTCGCTGCTCTTCATAACGGTGCCCCACATCTTCGGCTCCATGCGGGGGGGCTACGTCTTCGGGGTGCTGTTCTTCCTTTGCGTGCTCTTCGCCGCCGTGTCCTCCGCCATAAACCTGATGGAGGTGCCGGTGGAGGCGGTGATGGACCGCTTTAAGCTGAGCCGCATGAGGAGCTCCCTTCTGGTGGCCGCTCTGGGCTTCCTGCTGGGGATGCCCATGGACGTGAACCTTAATCTCTTCGGCACCTTCGCCGATCTGGTCACCACCTACGTGGTACCCCTGGGGGCGGTGCTCTCCGCGGTGGTGTTCTTCTGGTTCTACGGGGCGGACCGGGCTCGGGAGCAGGTTAACCGGGGGGCGGCCAGGAAGCTGGGGGCCTGGTGGTCCTTCCACGCCAAGTACGTCTTCGTCCTGACCTCCGTGGCGGTGCTGGTGCTGGGCATACTGGTGGGGGGCTTCTAGGCTGTAAGCTAAGCGGGGGGCCAGTGGGCCCCCCGCTTCCTCACCCCTCCGCCTTCACGTACCCCTTGGGCAGCTGGAAGAGCCCCTCCGGCAGGGGCCCCTCCTTGATGTCCCTTATCTCCATGCTCCACCGGTTGTACCGGTCCGCCACCTTTACCAGGAGCCCCGTCTTGGAGCTGACCCACTTGACCAGGTTCTCCCGGATCCCTCCCACGGTCCTGCTCACCAGGAACTTGGAGCACCGGACGTCCCCCACCAGCTCCTCCCCCAGGTACGACTCCCCGGTGGTGCCCGGCACCCCGTCCAGGGAGAAGTAGCCCGGGTGGTCCTGGTACCTTAGCTCCTGGTAGGTCTTGTCCCCCCCATTGAGGCGCCACACCACCCCCAGGTCCGGCCTGTATATGTCCACCGCCCCCTGGGCATCGATCCTTACCCCCTTGGAGCTCACGTATATCCGGTAGCTCTGGGCGCCGTTGGGGCCTTTGTATATCATGTAGCCCTGGTGGTCCGAGGGCAGGAAAGCCACCCCCATGGCGGGCAGCCCCCCCAGGGGGGCGAGCAGAAGCAGGATCCCCAGGGTCAACGGGCCCCAGGGGAAGCTGAAGGATCTCCGGTGGATCATCTTTTAGTGCTCCTCCTTTTTCACCGCAAATTAGGATTATTATATTATAATCCTATCTCCAGATGTACAAGACCATGGGGGTGATCAGAGATGAGTGGGGCGGACTTCGAGGCTTCCATAGGGAAGGTGGACGGGGACCTTTACGGTCTGATGGTTCGGGAGCAGGGCAGGCAGAGGGCTGGCCTGGAGATGATCGCGTCGGAGAACTTCGTTCCCCGGGCCATCCTGGAGGCCCAGGGGTCCATTCTCACCAACAAGTACGCGGAGGGTTACCCTCACAAGAAGTATTACGGGGGCTGCGAGTTCGTGGAGGAGATAGAGGACCTGGCGATCCGCCGGGCCAAGGAGCTCTTCGGAGCGGAGCATGCCAACGTGCAGCCCCACTCGGGGACCACCGCCAACATGGCGGTCTACTTCGCGGTCATGAAGCCCGGGGACACCATGTTGGCCATGAAGCTGGACCAGGGGGGGCACCTGTCCCACGGGCATCCGCTCAACTTCACGGGGCTCATATACAACGTGGTGGGCTACGGGGTCAGGCCCGACACGGAGACCATCGACTACGACCAGGTACGCCAGCTGGCCCTGGAGCATCGTCCCCGGGTCATCGTGGCGGGGGCCAGCGCCTATCCCCGGTTCATAGACTTCGAGGCCTTCGCCCGGATCGCCCAGGAGGTGGGGGCGGTCCTCATGGTGGACATGGCCCACATAGCGGGGCTGGTGGCGGGGGGAGTCCACCCAAGCCCGGTTCCCCACGCGGACTTCGTGACCACCACCACCCATAAGACCCTGCGGGGGCCCAGGGGGGCTTTGGTGCTGTGCAGGTCCCAGTACGCCGCTCAGCTGGACAGGACGGTCTTCCCGGGCATCCAGGGTGGGCCCCTGGTCCACGTGATGGCGGGCAAGGCGGTCTGCTTCCACCTGGCCATGAGGGAGGACTTCAAGGAGTACGCCCGGAACGTGGTCCTTAACGCCAAGGCCCTGGCGGAGGCCCTGATGGATCGGGGCTTCCGGCTGGTGAGTGGCGGGACCGACAACCATCTGTTACTAGTGGACCTCCGCTCCAAGGGGATCACCGGCAAGGAGGCGGAGGTCCTCCTGGATCGGATCGGCATAGCCTGCAACAAGAACATGATCCCCTTCGACCCGGAGAAGCCCATGGTTGCCAGCGGCATAAGGCTGGGCACCGCCGCGCTGACCACCCGGGGCTTGGGTCCGGTGGAGATGAGGACCATAGCGGAGATCATAGACCGGGCCATCGCCTTGAGGGACAACCATCAGGAGCTGGAGAGGCTGGCTGGCCAGGTGCGGGAGATGAGCCTGGCCTTCCCCCTCTACACCTCCATGAGGGAGCCCTGGGTGGAGGCCCGGTGATGGCTCATATCGAGCAGTTTGGAGGATGAGAGATGTCTAAGATGGATGCCCTGTCCCTATCCTACGAGGATTGGGTCAGGGAGATGGAGGCCCTGGGGGAGAAGCGCTTCCGGGCGGATCAGGTTTGTGGGTGGTTCTACCGACGGCACGTCTTCGAGTTCCAGCTGATGAGCGACCTGTCGTTGGAGTTGCGGAATAGGCTGGACGGGGCATTCCGGGTGGGGCTGCCCAAGATGCTGGGCATGAGGGCCTCCGGCAGGGACGGGACCAAGAAGTTCCTCTTCGACTTCGACGGGTCCTCGGTGGAGTCGGTGGCCATATGGCACCCGGGGCGGATCACCGCCTGCGTGTCCACCCAGGTGGGTTGCCCCTTGGGCTGTCCCTTCTGCGCCACCGGTCAGTCGGGGTTCGAGAGGAACATGACCGTGGGGGAGATGGTGGGCCAGTTTCTTGCCATGGAGGCCCGGCTTGGGGAGATAAAGAACCTGGTCTTCATGGGGATGGGGGAGCCCATGCTTAACTACCACAACCTGATCGGGGCCATAAGGAACCTGAACCACCCCAAGATGAGGGGGCTGGGCATAAGACACATCACCGTCTCCACCAGCGGGATCATCCCCGGGATACTTAACCTCGCCCGGGAGGGGCTGGGGGTTAGGTTGGCGGTATCCCTGCACGCCCCGAACGACGAGCTAAGGGACCAGCTGGTCCCCATAAACGCCCAGTACCCCCTGAAGGAGCTCAAGAGGGCCCTCATGGAGTACCAGGAGATCACCGGTGACAGGATAACCATAGAGTACTCCCTGTTCGACCAGGTGAACGATTCGGTGCCCATGGCCAGGCAGCTGGGGGAGTACCTGAAGGGGCTCTCCGCCTTCGTAAACCTGATCCCCGGCAGCTGCGTGGGGGACCAGCGCTTCAGGCCCTCGCCGCCCTTCCGGGTCAGGGCCTTCGGGGACCTGCTGACCGCCATGGGCTACCCGGTGGCCATGAGGCAGAGCAAGGGCTCCGACGTGGGAGGCGCCTGCGGGCAGCTCCGGCGCCAGGTGTCCCCTGGGATCCAGGAGGCCAGCCCCCAGGGGGGCCAAAGGGGGGGCGAGCAGGCCCCCAAGGCCCCAGGTCCTGCGGGGGATTCGAAGCCCGACAGGGGCCCCAACAAGGGGGGCCGCCGGCAGGCTTCGGCCTCCAAGGGGGAGGGCGGAAAGGCCAGTGGTGGCGACTCCGGCGGATCCCGCAGGGGAGGACATAAAAAGCCCGCCGCAGGGGGAAGGTCCGCGCCGGAGGGGAACCGGCCCCGGGGCGAGGGCCCGGGCAAGCGGGACCGGAGTGGTCCGGGGCCCGCGGGGCGCCCCCGGGGGCCAAGGGGCAACGGTCCTAGGGGCAAGCGCCCCGGCGGGGCCGGCAGGAACAAGGGGAGGTAGGGCCGGGGGCTCCAGCGGGGCCCCCTTTAGCGGTGGGGTTTGTGACCGTGGGTCATTTAAAAGACCGGTGGTATAATGACCGGGCCTTGGTTTATAGGTTGTGAGTCTTGGAGTGAAGCGGGGGTATCTTCTTGTCTTTTCGGGGAAGCGAGTTTTTGGGTAGCGAACCGGTGGGGCGGCTTCTCATGAGGCTGTCCCTGCCCGCCATGGTGGGCATGTTCGTCCAGGCCACCTACAACATGGTGGACGCCCTCTTCATAGGGTGGGGAGTTGGGCCCTTGGGTTTGGCGGGGACCGCCATGGCTTTTCCGGTGCAGTTCCTGGCCATGGCCTTCGCCACCATGGGGGGAGTCGGGGGGTCGTCCCTGGTGTCCCGGAGCATCGGGGCGGGGGATCGAGAGACCGCCTGCTACGCCTTTGGCAACCTGATGTGGTTCGCCTGGACGTTCGGTCTGATCATGGCGGTGGGCTGTCACCTGGCCCTGGGGCAGATCCTGGGCCTCATGGGGGCCTCTGAGGATGTCCTGCCCCACGGCAGGGCCTATCTTGAGGTGATCATATGGGGCTTTCCCCTCATAATGGCGGGCATAGGGATGAACAGCACCGTCAGGGCCCAGGGGCGGGCCAAGCTGGCCATGGCCACCATGCTGGTCTCCGCGGGGACCAACGTGGTGCTGGACTATGTCTTCATATTCCCATTGGGCATGGGGGTCAGGGGGGCCGCGCTGGCCACGGTCATATCCCAGGGGGTGATGGTGGTCTGGCTCATGGTCCACTTTGCCCTGTCGGGGGGCAGGATGCTTTCCATAGGGGTCCGTCACCTGGTGCCCCGTTGGGGGGTGCTGAGGCAGATCCTCGGGGTGGGGTCGTCGGAGTTCGTCCGGCTTGGGGCCTCGGCGGTGGTGGTGGCCCTGGTGGTCCGGAGCCTTCAGCGGTACGGGTCCAGTGACGCGGTGGCGGCCTTTGGGGTGGTGAACCGAGTGGTCGCCCTGGCCTTCATGCCCATCATAGGGGTCGGGCAGGGGCTGCAGCCCATCCTGGGGTACAACTATGGGGCGGGGAAGATGGATCGGGCCATCAGGGCCATAAAGCTGTCGCTTCTCATGGCCTCGGGCCTGTCCACCCTGGCCTTCGTCCTGATGATGATCTTCCCTAGGGAGATCTTCTCCCTCTTCACCCCCGAGGAGGCCCTGATAGGGGTCGGGGAGAGGACCTTGAGGACCATGGGGCTTGGCTTCCCGGTGGTGGGGTTCCAGGTGGCGGGCACCGGGGTCTTCCAGGCCATGGGCAAGGGGCTCAAATCCTTCGTGTTGTCCCTCTCCAGGCAGGTGCTCCTGTTCATCCCGCTCCTTCTGGTGCTGCCCCCCGCCATGGGGCTCAAGGGGGTTTGGCTGGTCTACCCCCTGTCGGATCTCATCTCCGCCATTATCACCGGCGTCATGCTGGCGCTCCAGCTTAGGGCCCTGGGCAGGATCGAGGATGGGAAGGTCATGTGATCCGCCGGGGGATCTAAGGGGGGCTAAAAGAAAGCGGGGCCGGACAGGTGCCCGGCCCCGCGGTACGTTCTTGGCAGTCCCAAGGGGATTCGAACCCCTGTTTCCGGGCTGAGAACCCGGCGTCCTAGGCCTCTGGACGATGGGACCGCGTATCGCGCAAGGGTTATTCTACCACCCCCCATTGGAACGCGCAAGGGGGGATGGGCGTTTTCCCCGTGGGTGGAACGCGCCGGGCCAGGGGGAGAATCTTCTTGGCCGCGCAGGTTGATTTGTTTGTTGATTTGTAATATTTATGGTGTGAAGGTTGACAAGCTGGACAGCCGGGTGGCGGTGCTCGAGAAGGACCTGGGGGCTGGAGCCTCGCCGGTGAGTTCCGCTTCGATGCCAAGTTCCAGAACGAGGACGATGGCTATTACGGTGTGGACGGCAAGGCGGACTTCGACCTTAACCGTTACCGCATTTGGATCAAGAAGCGGATCAACGAGGCCACCAGCTTCACCGCCCGTCTGGGCAGCGAGGCTGATGGCGCCACCGATCTAGTTAAGTGGGACTACTACTATGTGACCACCAAGTTGCCCTACGACATCACCATGACCGTCGGTCGGCAGAACATCGACTGGGAGGACGAGAGGGGCCTCTACGTGGACAACGAGGCCTTCGTGGGCGACTGGGACCTCAAGGGCTTCCGTTTCCAGAAGGGCTTCGGGATGGTGGACTTCGATGCCTTCGTGAGCCACCGGGACGATGACGCCGTTTCCGTGGACGAGTTCTTCATGTACGGCGCCCGGATGGACTTCAACTTCAACGAGCAGTTCCGCCTGGGGCTCAGCGGCGTGTGGAACAGTTACGACTATGAGCAGTCCCGAAGGAGCGACGGCGTGGGGGTAAGCGAAACCTACGGGGCCGACATGGAGTTCAAGTTCAACCCCTCCGTGTCCCTGAAGGGGGTCTACTACAGACAGAACCTGTGGCATAAGTCATTCCTCACCCTGGCCAACGACTCCCCGGTGGCCTACAAGGTCATCCTGGACGTGAAGCAGGACCTTCTCAGGTTCACCAGCCTGTGGCTCGAGTACGCAAAGATTGACGATGCGTTCTGGATGGTGGGGGACACCGTGGATGACGGTTTGGGGGACAGGAACAGCAGCGCCTACAGCAACTACGGCGCCAAGACGCTGGCCAATCGTGGTGCAAGTACCGGCAAAGGCGATACCACCGTGTTCTTTGCCTACGCCAAGCAGAACTGGAACGACAAGTGGTCCACCTTCCAGCGCTACATGAGGGCGGACTTCTCCGGTGCCAGGGATACCACCCAAGTGGGCAACGTGAACGATACGGTAAACTACACCTTCGGTGTGGCCTACCAGCTCAATCCGGCGGTCCGGTTCGAGCTCCTGTACGACAAGATCGACTACGGCACCGGCAACCACAGCGATTTCCGCTCCGGGGACGACCACCTGGTTCGGTTCCGGACCCAGGTGGTCTTCTGATCTGCGGTCTGCAGCCGGGGGGATGCGGCGACGCCCGTGTCCCTCCGGCCCTTCTTGGCCCCTGGGGTTACGGGGCAGTATAAGAAAAATAAGAAAGCGGGGCCGGATCGGTGTCCGGCCCCGCGGCGCGTTCTTGGCAGTCCCAAGGGGATTCGAACCCCTGTTTCCGGGCTGAGAACCCGGCGTCCTAGGCCTCTGGACGATGGGACCGCGTATCACACAAGGCGCATTCTACCATCTCTCATGGGAACGCGCAAGGGGTTACTGGGCGTGTAAGGTTCAGTCTTCGGTGGCCTCTTGGGTTGCCTTGTGGGAGACCGGGTCCCCGTCCCTCATGCCCTCCGGGAAGGGGGTTATGACCCGGTCGGATGCGGAGAGCCCCTCAAGGACCATCAGCATCCCGTCCCTTTCGGCCCCCGGCTTGACGGCCCTCTCCCGCGCCTTCCCGTCCTCCAGGACGAAGACTTTTCCATTCATGGCGGCCTCAACGGGTATCTTGAGCCCCCTATGGGTGCCCTTAACGAAGGTCACCCGGGAGAGCATGCCGGGTTTAAGGTTTCCCGGGTTCTCCATCCACACCTGGGCCTTGACGGTCCTGGTGGAGGTGTCCACGTAGGGGTAGATGGTCTTCAGCGTCCCCCGGAAGGTCACGTCCCCCAGGGCCTCGCAGGTCACAGTGGCGGCCATGCCCTCCTTCAGGTCCTTGAGCTCCGTCTCCGGCAGGTTCACCGTGGCCTTGAGGATCCGCACGTTGGCCACCCGGAAGAGGGGAGTGGAGGGGCCCGCCATGGTGCCCGGCGCTATGCCGTAGTCGTCCAGCACGGTGCCGTCCACCGGGGAGGTTATCTGGTAGTCCCGCCGGTTGACCCTCTGGGCGCTCAGGGAGGCGGAGGCGGATCCCAGGTTGGCCTCCGCCTGCCGGTAGGATGCCTCCGCCTGGCTAAGGGCGGTGGAGCGCTTGTCCATCTCCTGCCGGGTGGCGTACCCCTGCTCGAACAGCCTCCGGTAGCGCTCCATCTCCCGCCGGGCCTCCTCCAGGCTCGCCCGGGCCTGCTGGAGGCTTGCCCGGGCGGACTCCACCTGGGCGGATGAGGCCCTCACCTGGGCCTCCTGGGCGTCGTAGTCGATCACCGCCAAGAGCTGTCCCTTCCGGACCCGCTCCCCGGGGCGGGCAGTCACCCGGGTTACCCGGCCGGTCACCTTGGAGTAGAGGACCGCGTCCTCCATGGCCTCCAGCGTGGAGGCGCCGCCGAATGTGACCTGCACCTCCCATGGTTCTGGGGCCACGGTGGCCACCGCCGGAGCTGGTGCCTGGGCCCTGGGCTGGGCCTTCTTGGGGGCCTTGAGCCCCCGGGTGACCCCCAGGGCGATGAGCACCGCCGCCAGGGTTAGTATGAGGATCGTCCTGTTACGCTTGTTCATGGGATCGCACCTCCCGGTTCATCACCTTGTCATCTTCTCCAGATCCTCCAGGATGGTACCCCGCTGATAGGCCAGGTTCTTCATGGCCCCCAGGAGGGACCTCACCGCCTCCAGGTAGGTCACCTCCGCCTGGGTCAGGTCCCGGCGGGCGGATATGAGGTCCAGCTGGGTGTTTACCCCCTCCCGGTAGCCCACCTCCGCCAGGGCGAGGCTCTCCCGGCTCACCTCCAAGCTGCCTCGGTAGGCGGACAGGTTCTCCCGGGCGGTCCTTAGGGCTATTATCCCCTTGCTCACCTGTTCCCGGATGGAGTCCTCCAGTTCCCTAAGGCCGATCCTTGCCTTCTCCAGCTTTGCGGCCTCCTGGGAGACCTTGGCGTCCGTCTTTCCGAAGTCCAGGAGGGGCACCGTCAGGTTCAGGGAGGCGGTCCACTCCCCCTCCTTGGTGCTCCCCGGCTTGTCGTGGTAGAGCCGGTAGCTGCCCGAGAGCGACGCGGAGGGTCTCATGGACGCGCCGGCTATTATGAGCCCCTGACGCTGGATTTCCAGGTCCTCCCGGAGGGCCATCAGATCCCGCCGGTTCCTCAAGGCCTCCGCCAGCGCCCGGTCCTCCTCGAGATCCAGGTCCACCGGTTTCAGCTCCCCCTTGACCGATAGACTGGTGGAGGGGTCCAGCCCCATGGCCCTGGAGAGGGTGACGAGCGACCGCTCCAGGTTGCCCCGGGCGGTGACCACCGATCCCACCGCGTCCCGCAGGTTCTGCTCCATCCGGGATACCTCCAGCTTGGTGTTAAGCCCCACCTCAAGCCTCTTCCGGGCCATGTCCAGCGCCCTTGCGTAGTAGTCCCGGGTCTGCTCCGCGGAGCGGAGCTTCTCCCTCTGAAGGAGCGCGTCCAGGAACGCGTCCCATGCCACGGAGGCCGCCTCCTCCCGGGCGCGTTGCAGGTTGTGCTGGGCCTTCCTCAGGTTGGCCTCTGCCTGATGGAGACCCGCGGTTATGGCCCCCCCGGCGTAGACCGTCTGGGATAGGCTTATGTCCCCGTAGTTGTTCCGCTCCGAGCCCTCCTCGCTGGACCGGCTGGCCCCCCCCTGAAGGTTCACAGTGGGCATCATGGCCGATCTGGCCTGCTGGAGGAGGGCCTGAGCGGCCTTCACGTCCTGCTCCGCCGCCAGGACCGCCTGGCTGTTTTGGATCGCCGTCTGGACCGCCTCCTTCAGCGTCAGATCCAGGGCCACGGAACGCGCTGGGTTCAAGACCAAGATGGAGGACACCACCGCCAGGGTGCCCAGGAGGCGGCGAAATCCCTCCATGCTAGCCAAAGAGATCCTCATGTTCAGCTCCCCTCCCGTAGCCTCGGGGCCTTGGCGCCCCGAAGGTATCTCAAAAGGGCCCTGGCCCTGTCCTTCATGTCGTCCAGGATCAGGTACACGGTGGGCACCACGAAGAGGGTTAGCAACGTGGAGGTGGAGAGACCCCCCACCACCGCCACCGCCATGGACTGTCGGAAGTCTGCCCCCTCGGAGAGCTTGAGTGCCGTGGGGATCGCCCCCACCATGGTGCTAACCGCGGTTATGAGGATCGGCCTCAGCCTCAAGGGCCCCGCGGTGAGCACCGCCGCCGTCTTGGGTGCCCCCTTCTCCCTCTCCTGGTTTATGAAGTCCACCAGGATTATCCCGTTGTTCACCACGATGCCCACCAGCAGGATTATGCCGATGAAGCTCATCATGTCCAGCTCGTTCCCCATTAGGAACAGGAGACCGAACGCCCCGGGGGTCAGGAGCGGCAGGGAGAACATGACCGTCAGGGGGTGAAGGAACGACTCGAACTGGATGGCCATCACCACGTACACCAGGGCTATGGCTATGGCCAGGGCGGTGAAGAGCCTCTTGAAGTCGTCCCGCTGGCTCTTGGACCTGCCGGAGGGCATGATCTGGACCCCCTCGCCGGGGCGGACGAACTTCCGGAAGGACCCCTCCATCATGGTCATCAGCTCGCCGGTGGAGATCCCCCTTCCGTTGACGCTTATCTCCACCGAGTTCCTCCGGGAGTACCGGTTTATCACATTGGGGGCCAGCACCTTGCGGACGTCAACCACCCCAGGTATCCGGATGGAGCTCCCGTTGGCCCTCACCGCCACGTCCTTCACGTCCTCCGCGGAGGTCCTGGCCATCTGGTCCGCCATGATCCTTATGTCGTACCGGAAGCCCCCCTCCTTGAAGACCCCCACCTTTGTGCCCCCGAAGTAGGCCTGGATCTCCTGGGCCAGGTCCTTGACGCTCAGGTCCAGCGCGTCCGCCATGGGGCGGTTTATGAGGATCTCCAGCTGGGGGATGTTGAGTCGCACGTCGGTGTCGAAGTCCGACACCTTGCCGGTGGCCTCCAGGTCCCGCCTCATCTGCTCCGCTATCTGGTAGAGCCTCTCGGTGGTGGCCCCCACCAGCATCATGGTGACCCCCGATCGGCCCTCCTGGGAGAAGGTGAGCTTCCCCTCCCGGAAAGACGACAGGTCCTTCCTCACCTGGTCGATCACCTGGTCTATGGGGGGTCTCTCCTTTATGGGCACCAGCTCTACCGATATGCTCCCCTTGTTGGCCTCCCCCCCAATGCCGGACCCCGCGTCACCGTAGGTGTACTTCACGTATTGGTTCCGGCGGATCCGATGGTCCAGCTTAGCGATGAACTCCTGGGTCCGCTCCAGGGACGAGCCCGGTGGCAGCTCCACGTCCACCGAGAAGGATCCCCTGTCGCTGGTGGGGAAGAAGCCCTTGCCTATGTTGGCTGCCAGCCCCAGCCCCAGGACGAAGAGCCCAAAGGCGGCCAGCACCACCGCCTTCCGATGCCCCACCGCCCAGAAGAGGGACCTGCGGTATCCCGCCTCCAGGCGGGCAAAGAACCTGTCGAAGGCCCGCCCTAGCCTTCCCGGCTCCGGCTCGTGCTTCAGCGCCAGGGAGCAGAGGAAGGGGGTTAGGGTAAGGGAGACCAGCAGGGACAGCCCCACAGTGACCACCACGGTTATGCCGAAGTGGTAGAAGAAGCGTCCCACGATGCCTCCCATGAAGGCTATGGGGGCGAAGACCGCCATGGTGGTGGCCGCCCCGGCCACCACCGAGAAGGCCACCTCCTGGGTGCCCTTGATGGAGGCCTCCAGGGGCTTAAGCCCCCCCTCCACCTGGCGGTGCACGTTCTCCAGAACCACCGTGGTGGCGTCCACCACCATGCCCACCGCCAGGGATATGCCCATCATGGTCAGGTTGTTTATGCTGAGCCCCAATGCCCTCATGACCAGAAAGCTCCCTATCAGGGAGACCGGGATGGAGATGACGGTTATGAAGGTGGACCTCAGGGTCTTGAAGAAGAGGAACATCACCAGGGCGCAGAGTAGCACCGCCTGGAAGACGTTGGAGAAGACCCCCCGGATGGACCTCATGATGTAGTCCGACTGGTCCCCTATGACCATGATGTTCACCCCTGCTGGGGCCTGGCGTCTCATCTCCTGCACCGCCTCCCGGACCCGGCGGCACACCGCCACCTCGTTGGCCCCCCGCTGCTTCTTGACGGTTATGAAGATGGTGTCCGAGCCGTTGTAGAGGGCGGCGCTCCCCTTGTCCTCCAGCCCGTCCTCCACCCGGGCCACGTCCCGGAGCCGTACCATGGCGTTGCCCTCCACCTTGATGGGCATGGAGGACAGGTCCTCCACGGTCTGGTACTCCCCGATGAGCCGGAGCTGGATCTCCTGGCGGCTGTTCTTGACGCTCCCCGCCGGTAGCTCCACGTGCTTGGCCTTGAAGGCGTCGATCACGTCCTTAACCATCAGGTTCCTGGCCTCCAGCTTGACCGGGTCCAGCCAAACCCGGATCTCCCGGGTCCTCAGCCCCGGGGTGCCCACCTCGCCCACCCCTTCGATGGCCTGGATCCGGGGCTTCAGCACCTTGTCGGCGAAGGTGGCCAGCCCCTTGGGGTCCGATCCCCCCACCAGCGCCAGGGTTATGATCGCCCGGTCCCCGATGGAGAACTTCTGGACCACCGGGGTGTCCGCCTCGCTGGGCAGCGACCGGGCCGCCAGGTTGACCTTGTCCCGCACGTCCGCCGCCGCCCGGTCCACGTCCACCCCCAGCTGGAACTCCAGCACCGTGATGGACACCCCCTGGTAGCTGCTGGAGGACATGCTCTCCACCCCCGATAGGGTGGACAGCTTGTCCTCGATCACGTCCGCCACGTCGTTGTCCATCACCTTGGCGCTGGCGCCGGTCATGGAGGTGGAGACCGTCACCACCGGCAGATCTATGTCCGGTATCAGCTGAAGCCCCATGGCGGAAAGGGCCATGAGGCCGAAGAGCACCATCGCCCCGGTTAGCATGGTCACCGTGACCGGCCGCCTCACCGAGAACTCCCAAAGCTTCACAGTTCAGCCCCCCTTCTCCTGAGCCCGTGGAGGATTATCCTCGTGAGCAGGCTCGATATGTCCTCCTGTCCCATCCCGTGGGAGTCCCGGTCCTCCATGGCCAGGAGCCTGCCTAGGCCCATCATGGTGCAGTGGATCACCGCCTCGGCCCCCCTGGGATCAACCTCCACCAGCCCACCGGACCTTACCCCCGCCTCCAGGATCCGCAGCATGGAATCCCTTATGGTCACCAGCGGGTGCTTTGGGTCCTGACAGCTACGCTTCCGGGCCAGGAGACGTGGGTCGTCCTCGAAGGCCCTCGCTATGGCGGCTATCACGTGCCGATTCCGGTACATCCCCGAGGTGGCCACCTGGAGCGCCTCCCCCAGGGCCTCCACCGGGTCCGCTTCCCCCGCCTCCACTCGGTCCGCCAGGGACTTCAAGGCCTCGGCGGTCCTCATGCCGTTCCTCTCCATCACGAAGAAGAGCACGTCCCCCTTGCCGTCGAAGTAGTTGTAGACCGTACCCTTGGCCACCCCGGCCCTGGCGGCCAGCTTCCCCATGGTGAACCCCTTCCAGCCCTCCTCCCTCAGCAGTCCCACCGCCGCCTCGTAGAGGGCGTCCCGGGTCACCGACTCCATCAGACTCCTCTTCCTCTCCGAGAGCTTCAAACCGTCGGTTACCTCCCTGTTACGCTGGTCATAAAATAGACCAGCGGTCATCAATGGGGGAAGTCTAGCCCGGTCATCGGTGACCGTCAAGCTGTCAAGTTTGCCTATCCTGTCCGCCAGGTCGATGGATTATAATCGGCTGGAAAAGTCAACCGTGGAGGTGGGCATTTTGGACGCTAAGCTTCTGGGTCTGGTGAGCAGGGAGGTCTCGGAGGGCCGCATGGGGGTCCTCTGCACGGTGGTGGAGGAGGTGGGCTCGTCCCCCCGTAGCCGGGGGGCCTCCATGTGGGTCAGGCCCGACGGCTCCATAGCGGGCACCGTGGGGGGTGGGCTCCTGGAACACCAGGTGATCCAGCGGGCCCTGGAGATGCTGAAGACTGGGGAGGGGTGTGCCACCTTCAAGAAGAACCTGAACGCCCCGGACGGGATGGTGTGCGGCGGGGAGGTGACCGTCTACCTGGAGGTGCTGGGCAACGAGGAGCGGCTGGTCATCTTCGGCGCCGGGCACGTGGGGAAGGCCATCGGGGACCTGGCCCACTTCCTGGGCTTCTCGGTGGTGGTCTGGGACGAGCGGGAGGAGTTCGCCAATCCCGAGCGGTTCCCCTACGGGGAGGTTCACCCGGTGTCCCTGGGGGAGTTCATGTCCCGCTTCAGCGGTGGGTCCAGGACCTACGTGGTCATATGCACCCGGGGGCACGCCCTTGACGGGGAGGTGGTGCGCCTCACCGACGGGCTCGAGGCGGCCTACATAGGGCTCATAGGCTCCCGGAGCAAGCTGGGGGTTCTGAAGGCCAACCTGCTCAAGGAGGGGGTCAGCGAGGCCCACTTCGACCGGATCTTCAAGCCCATAGGGCTGCCCATAAAGGCGGAGACCCCGGAGGAGATAGCCCTGTCGGTCATGGCGGAGATAGTGGCGGTCAAGCGTGGGGCGGACGTGGGGGCCCTTCGGGCTCCCTGGTGAGGGGATGAGCTCCCCGGGCCCCCTGGCGGGGCTTATCCTGTCCGCGGGCTACTCGAGCCGGATGGGGACCCTGAAGGCGGCGCTACCTATTGGGGACGTGACGGTCCTGGAGCGGGCGGTGCGGCTGCTATCCGGGGTCTGCGATCCGGTGGTGGCGGTGCTGGGTCACCGGATGGAGGAGCTGGCCCCCCTGGCCAGGTCCTCCGGTGCGGCGGTGGTGGAGAACCCCCGGTACCACACCGGCATGTTCTCCTCCATCCAGGCGGGGGTGGGGGCCCTGGCGGACCTGCCGGTCCGGGGGCTGGTGATGCTCCCCGTGGACGTGCCGCTGGTGAGGCCCTGCACCGTCCGCTCCCTGGTGGCCTCCTACCGGGGGCAGGACGCACTGGTGCCCGCCTTCAAGGGCAAGAGGGGGCACCCGCCGGTCATATCCAGGGGGCGCTTCGGTGAGATCCTGGCCTTCCAGGGGCAGGGGGGCCTCCGGTCCCTGATGGACCTTTGGGAGGTGGAGGAGCTCCCGGTGCTCGACCGTCACGTGCTCATGGACATGGACTCCCCGGAGGACTACCGTCGGGTCCTGGACCGGCTACCCTATATGGACGTGCCGGACCGGGAGGAGTGCCTGGAGCTGCTACGGATCATGGGGACCCCTACAGGGGTGGTGGAGCACTCCCTGAAGGTGGCGGAGGTGGGGCTCCGGATCGGAAGGGTCCTGGCGGATGCGGGGTATGAGCTTGACGTGGAGGCCATCCGATCCGGCTGTCTTTTGCACGACCTGGCCAAGGGGGGTCGGGACCACGAGGCGGAGGGGGGGCGGATCCTGTCGGAAATGGGGTTCACTCGCCTTGGGGAGATGGTAGCCTCCCACAGGGACCTGCCTGAAGGGGCGTCGATGGAGGCCCAGGTGCTGTACCTGGCGGACAAGTCGGTCATGTCCACCCGGCTGGTTGCCTTGGAGGAGAGGATGGAGGCCATGGAGGCCCGGTTCGCCGGGGATCCGCCCGCCCTGGAGGCGGCCAGGCGCAGGATCCGTCGCGCCATGGGGGTGAGGGCCCTGGTGGAGGAGGCGGCGGGGGGGGCGCTTCTGGAGGTGATCCGGGGTGGATAGGCTACTGCTGGTCCGGCACGGTGAGACTGGTGCCCCGCGGGGGATCATGCTGGGGGGAAGGACCGATGTGCCCCTCTCGGAGGAGGGGGAACGCATGTCTCGGGCTCTGGGGGGTCTCTTGAGGTCCCTGGGGGCGGGTAGCGCCGTCTCCAGCCCAATGGTCCGCTGTACCGCCACCGCCCGCCTGGCGGGGCTCGATTTCCTGGTGGAGGAGGCGTTCAGGGAGCTGGACCTGGGTCTGTGGGATGGGCTCAGCAAGGCGGAGGTCCAGGCCCGGTGGCCAATGGAGTTCAAGCTTAGGGGGGAGGACCTGGCGGGGGTCCGTCCTCCCGGGGGCGAGAGTTTCCAGGACCTCTTGGGGCGGGTCATGGGGGGGATCCAGGCCCTGGAGGGGCTGGGGGGCACCTTGGCGTTGGTGGCCCACCGGGGGGTCTGCTGGGCGGTGCTGTGCGGCCTTCTGGGTTTCCCGCTGGGGCTCTACGGGGCGGTGGAGCAGGACCACTGCGGGGTCCACGTGCTGGTTAGAAGGGGGGGCAGGTTCGTCCTGGAGAGGTCCAACCTGTCCCCCCGGTGGAGCGGAGTCTAGGGCAGGTTGACCTCCCTGCCCTTGGGGTAGGTTACCGTGTACTCCACCGTCACCTCCCTGGATCCTCCGGCGGGGACGGTGAGGAGCCAGGTAAGGATCCCGTCCTCCGCCCGGTCCTCCGGCACGGAGCTCCTGTGGGAGACCCTTATGGAGTCGTCGGCGGGGACCGGCACCCGGTCCTTGAGGGTCACCCGCACGTCCCTCTCCAGCCCATTGGAGACCCGGATCACCGTGGTCCCCTTGACGAAGGCCCGGTCCCCCTGGATGCCCCGGGTGGTTAGCCTCTCCTCCCGGGAGGCGCTGACCGCGCTGGCCCGGCCCACGGTCAGGCGGAGAGACTGGCCGGCGGGGGTGGGAGGCAACATGGCCCGGCCGGTGGGGACCCCGTCCAGGGTTATGTTGGCATCGCCCCCCAGGACCGTGCGGGGGAGGGGGGAGGTGGACACGGTTAGCAGCGCCACCGGCGAGAGGAGGGGCATGGCGGTCAGCTCCACCTGTCCCGATAGGCTCATGGATCCGCTCCTCAGCACCACCTCCTCGCCGGTTCCGGGGACTCTCCCATGGGCGGCGAAGGTAACGTCCGCCTGGGAGGCCTCAAAGGAGGCCTGAAGGGAGTCCGACGCCTTCATCATCAGGGCCCGGGGGGAGGCCTCCGCTGGACGCCGGAAGTCCACCACCCAGGGGGAGAGCTGCTGGTCCTGGTTGAAGTCCCTGGGGGAGGCGGTGTGGCAGGTCACGATCCCGTTCCAGTCAACCCCGGTCCGCTGGGATATGGACAGCTCCTCGTCCAGCTGGACCCGCTGGCCGGTTATCCTGATGGAGTATCGGTTCCGCCAGGAGGCGTGATCCGTCCAGGCGGACAGCTTGATGGAGCCGGTCCCGTCGATGGTCACCCGGTTGAGCAGGTCCCCCCCCGGGGGGGAGAGCCTGGCCATCTCGTCCTTTAGCACCTGGGCCTTGTCCTTGAGGGCCGAGAGTCGCTGGGACCAGCCCATCATCTGCCGGTGTAGCTCTCTCCTCTGGGCCTCCCACCCGGGTATCCTCTTGGGGTCCTTGGGGGAGGCGGCATCCAGCCCTTTGAGGGAGGCTGCCCGGGCCGCCACCGCGGAGGACAGATCCTGGATCTCCGCCTCCAGGCGCCTCAGCTCCTTGGCCTGCCCCTCCAGGGACGGAGGGACCCAGCCGGGAAGCTTGACGGGCCTCACCACGAAGCCCCGTAGCGTTCCCTCCCCCGCCTGGACCTCAAAATGGTCCCGATCGTAGGCGGAGGGTAGGAGCACCTCCCTCATGCGGTCCACCTTGACGTGGAAGGTCACCGACGCTCCGGAGGGGTAGACGTGAGCCTCGGTGGACATCTCCTCTCCCAGGGCGGGGAGCTGCGGGGCCAGAAGGCAGGACCCCACGGCCAGGATGCGGATCAGCTTTCTCATTTCACGTACCTCCAATCTGAAGTTGGCAGTATTATAGAGCCGTCTTGAGCCTTTTAACAAACTGGGTGGAGGGATGTGGGGTGGAAAGACTGTATCACCTTGACAGGCTTAGGGTCTGGTGCGTCTACGGGGTGGTGGCCCTTCACGGGGCCATGACCTACATGGAGGGGTGTCCCGGTTGGTGGTACGTGCAGGACCAGAGCCGCTGGTGGGGTTTCACCCTGCTGGTGCTGATGCTGGACGTGTTCCTGATGCCCGTCATGTTCTTCCTGGCCGGGTACCTGGCCCCCGGTTCCCTGGATAGGAGGGGGGGCGGGGGGTTCGTCCGGGAGAGGCTCCGCCGGCTTGGCCCGCCTTGGATTCTGGGGGTTGTCCTCTTCGCCCCCCTTTTCGCCCTGGCCAGCCTGGTGAACCTGGGCTATCCGGTGCCGCCCCTGGGCACCTTCGTGTGGAAGGTCTTCCTGGGTCCCGCCTATCAGCAGGCCCATTTCTGGTTCCTTGGGGTGCTGATATCCTTCTCGTTGATCTTCCCATTGCTCTGGAGGTGGCTGTGTCCCCTGGTGGACCGGGTCCCCATGGGTGGTTGGGTGGCTGCCTGTTGGGCCCTGGCGGCGGGATGGTTCGTGGTGATGGGGAGGCACTTCCCCCTGGACGGATGGGTTCACCCCGGGTACGTGCTGGTCTTCCAGCCCTTGAGGATAGGAGGGTACCTGTTGGTGTTCCTCCTGGGGGCCGCCGCCGGGCGGGGTGGGTGGTTTGGTGGGGACCGGTCCGCCCTGGCGGATCTGGGGCTGGCGATCCTGGGGATCTGTCTTTTGGGGGCCAGTGTGGCCATGAGGCTTCAACTTCCCCCCAAGCCCCAAGGGGTCCACCTCCTGGTCTATGCGGCATTAAATCAGGGATCCGCGGTTCTGATGCCACTGGGCCTGGTGGCGGTCATGAGGCGGTTGGGTTCCGGTGGGTCCTGTAGACTGGATTTGGCATCCAGGGCCTCCTACGGTCTCTACTGGTTGCACCAGATGATCCTCGTTCCCATAGCCTGGGCCCTAGGGGGGCTTGGCTTGCCGGCTCTCGTCAAGTTCTCCCTGGTGGTGGGCCTCACCGTATGGTTGGGGGAGATTTCGTCCGCCCGGGTCCTGCCCCGGGTCCCCTGGCTTGGCGGGTCCTTTCAGTGACCCCTGGCCAGGGGTAGCAGGATCCTGACCGTGGTGCCCCGGTTGGGTTTGGAGTCTATTATGACCGATCCCCGGTAGTGGGTCACCAGTCCGTGCACCACCGATAGTCCAAGGCCGGACCCCAAAGGTACCCGGGAGGAGAAGAAGGGCTCCGTGGCCCTGTTCCTGGTGGTCTCGTCCATGCCGCACCCGTCGTCGGTCACCTGGATCACACAGTAGGGGCCCTCGGAGAGGCTGGGATCCATGGCCGCCTGGGTGGCGTCGATCTCCTCCAGCGATAGTGTAACGGTCACCTTCCCCTTGTCTTCCACCGCCCATATTGCGTTGGACCAGAGGTGGAGCAAGATCTGCCGAGCGTGCTCCATGGAGATCACCGCCCATGCGGGCTCATCGGGAAGGGTCCACGAGAGCTCTATCCCATCTGGGGCGGACTCCGCCAGGATGGACAGGTGCCTTTGCAGGAACTCCCTCAGGTCCAGCAGGTCCGCGGTGGACTTTGGTGGATGGGCTGCCATCATCAGTTTCATTGTCAGCTCCCTGGCCCTCTTGACCCCTTCCAGGATCTTCTCGAAGCACAGTATGGGGTGCAGGTTTCCGTAGAGTCCCATCTCCGCGTAGCCCTGGAGAGGGGAAAGAATGTTGTTCAACTCATGTCCCATCCCCTCCGCCAGGGTGGAAAGGGCCCTCATCTTGTGGGACTGAAGGAGCTGGGTCTTCATCTTCAGTATTGGGGCCAAGTCCCTCAGGGTTACCAGGATGGCCCTCTCTCCCCCGGGTAGCTCCATCCACTTGGCGGAGGCCTCCACCGGGCTGGGGGCCCCTCCTGGCACTGACGCGAAGACCTCCACCCGGGAGGCGGTGGGCCTCTGGGCCAGTTCATCGGGTGAGATGGGCCGGGCCGCTTCGCCGGATATGGGGTAGAGGAGCACCTTGTGCCCTATGGGGTCGTTCTTGCCCAGGAGCCGCCGGGCCTCCGCGTTGGCCTCCACTATCACGGAGCTGCGCCAGCCCAGGACCAGCAGGCCGTCCAGGGACCCCTCGAAGAGGCCCCGGTATCGGGCCTCGGACCTCTCCAGCCTTACCGTAGCCTCCATTCGGTCGGTTACGTCCCTTGCCACTCCGGTGACCCGGATGGGCCTCGCCTCCGGATCCCACTGAGTGACCGCCCCCTTACACCAGATCCACTCCCACTCACCCAGGCGGTTTCTTCGGCGGAACACGTGGTCGAACACGCTCCTGGAGCCATCTAGAATCTGGGCGATCTTGGACCGCACCGCCTCCTGGTCATCCGGGTGGATCCGGGAGAAAAGCATGTCGTCCTCTCCCATCGACACCTCGTCCCCGTTCCCGTCCCCCCAGGGGGATGGGGTTAGGGTTATCTTCCCCCCATCGACGTCCCAGTCCCAGGCGTATATGTCCCCGCACTCCATGGCCAGCCTTAGCCTCTTGCGGCTCTCTGTCAGCTCCATCTCCATGGCCTTCTCCCGGGTGATGTCCCGGCCGCAACCAACGGTGCCGATGAGGACCCCGTTGGGATCGAAGAACGGGGCCTTGTGAACATCCAGGAAGAGGAACTGGCCCTTCACGTTCCCCCACTCATCGAACCGGCTGGGGGCCATGGCCTGGATGGTCAGAAGGTCCGAGTCCTGGCAGATCTCACCGAAGGTGTGCCACTGGGGGTCCTCCGGGTGGGAGTCCCGTTCCCGCTGGGCGAAGAATATGTCCGTCTTTCCGATGGGCTCGTCGGTGTCCCTGGCGTTCAGGAGCTTCTCCGCCAGGGCCCGGTTGGCGAATATGTATCGCTTGTTCAGGTCCTTGGCCCATATCATGTCCGGCACGTTGTCGCACATGCTCCTGAGTAGGGTGGAGAGCTCCCGGTGCCGCCTCTCGCTCTCCGCCAGCTTCATCTGCTTCTCCCACAGGTCCGACAGGTCGGTGATGATCCCCATGACCCCCATGGGACCCCCAGTGGGAGAGGAAAGGCGCCAGAGGGTAAGGTTCACCGGCGCCTGCCCCTCCCTCCACGGGGACCCCATGAGGCAGTTGGCCTCCACGTTATCCCCCCCGAGGGCTTGGGAGAGCATGTCCATTGGGGAGAGGGGTTCCTGGGTCATCAGGTCCAGGATGGAGAGGTCCTTGAAACTCCAGGAGATGGGGCCGTCTCCGATGAGTAGGGAGGCAGCCCGGTTGGCCAGGAGCACGGAGCCGTCGGGGGATATCACCGTCATGCCCTTGGGGAAGTCCATGACGATCCCTCTGTGGGCCTCCACAAAGGAGGATATGTCCATGGGGGATGCGGTCCCATGTACGCTCCTATGATGCATCTGGCTCACCTCCCGGGTCTGAATGGACATTTAGCATACCATAAAAGAACGGAATTTAAAAACCCCATCCCATGAATTTGCACCCCATGCTTCGCGGATTATATCCCAATATTCAGAAGTTGGTATGTCGATCTGTAGCGGTTGACCTGTGAATATGCGTTTCGGTGAAGCTGAGGGGGTGAATTCCCCGGTTCGATTCGGTCATTTTTAACCCAATCAGGGTTGAAAGGTTCAAAGAATCTTTCTATTGGGCATATTGGAGATTGGTATGGATTCCATATTGGGATTTATGTATTCTACCTTGGGCCTTTTGGCTATTTTCAGTAGAGGGGGTATCTTCGTGCAATTTTCTTTTAATGCGGTTGAGACCCTGGCCTTCGCCTGCATGCTCCTCTGGGTGGGGTTCCGGCTAGTGGAGCGGATCCGGTTTCTTTACAAATACAACATCCCCGCCCCGGTGGTAGGAGGGTTCCTGTTCTCCCTCCTTAACCTGGGGCTCAGGACCGGGGGGGTGGAGATAACCTTCGATACCGCCCTGAAGGACCCAATGATGATAGCCTTCTTCTCCACCATAGGCTTCGGGGCCAGCGTTAGGCTCCTCAAGAAGGGGGGGCCCGCGGTGGCGGTGTTCCTGCTAACCGCGTCGATCCTCTTGGTGCTCCAGAACCTGGTCTCCTGGGGGCTCTCCATCGCCACGGGCTTCAATCCCCTGCTGGGGCTCCTGGCGGGATCCATAACCATGTCAGGCGGGCACGGCACCGGCGCCACCTTCGCCAGCTACTTCACCGAGGCTTACGGCCTCGATGGGGCCATGGAGATCGCCATGGCGGCCGCCACCTTCGGCCTGGTGTCCGGGGCCCTCGTAGGCGGTCCCGTGGCCAGGGCCCTAATAACCTGCTTCAACCTCAAGGCCCGGCCGGAGGATCAGTTGGAGCCCATAGAGCCCGTCACCGAGGAGCTCCATGACCGGATGGACCAGCCCACCACCACCGAGGCCATGGTGGTCAGCATATTCCAGATCGCCCTGGCCATTAGCATAGGAGCGGTCTTTCTGGACTTCTTCAAGGACCAGGGCATAAAGATCCCCACGTACCTCTGCGCCCTCTTCGTTGGGATCATCATTAGGAACGTGGCGGACCTCACGGGGCTATACAGAGTCAACATGCCCATGATCGAGCAGTTGGGGGGAGTGGCCCTCTATCTGTTCCTCGCCATGGCCCTCATGTCCCTCCAGCTCTGGCAGCTGGCCGGAGTGGCGGGCCCGCTACTGGTGATCCTCCTGGGACAGGTGGCGCTGATGGTCCTCTACGCCTACTTCGTGACCTTCAACATGAACGGCCGGGATTACAACGCGGCGGTCATGGCGGCGGGGCACTGCGGCTTTGGCCTTGGGGCCACGCCGAACGCCATATCCAACATGCAGGCGGTCACCATAAAGTACGGCCACGCCCCCAAGGCCTTCTTCACCATATCCATCGTGGGGGCCTTCTTCGTGGACATAGTGAACTCCTTCGTGATCCAGATCTTCTCCTCCCTGGCGTCCCGGGGGATGTAACCCAAGGCCCAGATGGGGGGACCCGTTCGGGTCCCCCCGATCACTTCTCAATCCCCGTCCCCCAGAGGCTTGAACCCCAGGCGTTTGAGGCGCCGGATCCGCCAGCGGTTGCCGAAGGCGCCGGGTATCAGGGTGAGGCACCCGATGGACAGGCAAGCGAAAACCTGAGCCATCCACAGCCAAGGCCCAGGCCCCATGGCCTCAAGGGCCAGACATACGATGCCGAAGAACGCGGCAACAGCCCCCAGAATCCAAACGGCCAGGTGAAGCCACAGCCGATGGTAGATCATCCAAAGGGGTGGTAGCAGGCACGCGGCGAACGAGAAACCCCCGGGCACGGTCACCACCCTCCCGTCTGGAGCTGCCAGCCTCTCATGCCTCACCTTCCCCGTCCCCCATCTCCAGGTGTATCGCCTGGAATGCGTCGGAGGCCCGAACGAAGGCCTCCACCACCATGGGATCGAACTGGGTACCCCGGCCCTCCAGCACCATCTCCACCGCCCTGTGGTGGGGGAAGGGGGGCTTGTAGGGTCGCCTTGACCTTATGGCGTCGTACACGTCCACCACGGACATTATCCTGGCGGATAAGGGTATCTGATCCCCCACGAGCCCGTCCGGGTAGCCCCTGCCGTCCCATCTCTCATGGTGCCACCGGGCGATCTCCATCCCCATGTTGACGAAAGGGTTGTTTGGGTACCGGTCCCTGGCGGCCTTGAGGGCCTCCGCCCCTATGACCGCGTGGGTCTTCATGATCTCGAATTCCTCACCGGTTAGCTTGCCGGGCTTGAGGAGGATCTGATCCGGTATGGCCACCTTCCCTATGTCGTGGAGCGGGGCGGCGTGGAAGATGTTCTCCACGAACTGGTCGCTCACCCGAGACACCAGGTCCCGGGCGACCTCCATGGCCAGCGCCTTGCACAGGTGCCCGGTTCTCTCTATGTGCATCCCCGTCTCGCTGTCCCTGTACTCGGTTATCCTGGTGATGGCCAGTATTATGGCCATCTGGGAGTCCGATATCTCCCGCACCTTCTCGTTCACCAGGTCGTTCAGGTGACGGTTGTGCATCTGGAGCTCCCGCCGGGCCATGCTTAGCTCCAGGTGGGTCCTCACCCGGGCCATGACCTCCTCTGCCTGGAAGGGCTTGGTGACGTAGTCCACCCCCCCCTCCCGGAAGGCCCTCACCTTGCTGCCCGTGTCCGACAGGGCGCTCACGAAAAGGATGGGGATCCCCCGGGTCCTCTCGTCCTCCCTAAGGCGCCTGGCCACCTGGAAGCCGTTCATCTGGGGCATCATCACGTCCAGCATGATCAGGTCCGGCGGGTCCTGGCAGGCGGCCTTCAGCGCCATGGGTCCGTTGGGGAAGGCCCTGACCTTGACCCCCCCGGACTCCAGCAACCCCCTCAGCACGTGCAGGTTCTCCGGCGTGTCGTCCACCACCATCACGGTGGGGGGCCGTTCAATCCATATCATCCCGCCGCTTCCCCCCTTCTAAAAGCTTGAGGATCCCCTCGTAGTCGAACCTCTCTGCCATGGCGCCGATGACACCGGCGACCCCGGGACTGATCTCTCCCAGCTTCCCTATGGCATCCTCCAGGGCTCCAACGTCCCCCATGAGAACCGCATCCTGGATGGCGTCCAACAGCGTAGCCGCCTCCGGGGAGGGCGGCAGGTCAATGTTCTGCCGGGGGGCATCATCCCTCCACCCCTCCCTCCGCTCCTCCCGATAGACATAACTCACCCCGAGGGCCCTCCCCACCGCCCGGTACAGCTCCTCCGCATCCACGGGCTTGAGGAGGATACCCGACGCCCAGGACAGGTCCTCCTTCACGTCGGCGGATCTGCTGCCGCTCATTATAAGGATGGGCACCGGTGATCTGGCACTCTGCCCAATGATCCTGGCGGCCTCCGCACCACCCAACCGCGGCATGTGAAGGTCCGTGATGATGAGGTCCGGGGGGGATGATGTCACCATCCGAACCGCCTGCTCCCCGTCCTCCGCCTGGTCCACCAGGAAGCCCACCTCCTCCAGCAGGTGCCTTAGCACCTCCCGGCTCTCCCGGTCGTCGTCCACCACCAGTATGCGCTTGAGGCCCCCGTCCCCCTGGATGCCCACCACCGATCCAACGGGCTTCACCTCACCGGGGAGGTCCTCCCGGGTGGATGAGGGAAGTCCCAGGGGCACCGTGACGGTGAACACGGTCCCATGGCCCACCTGGCTCGAGACCCGGATGTCACCCCCCATGGCCTCCACTATGCGCTTCGAGATGGCAAGCCCAAGCCCGGTTCCCCCCGCCTTGAGCCCCACGCTGCCCTGTCCGAAGGGGTCGAATATCACCTCAAGCTCCTCCTCCGGTATCCCGGGCCCCGTGTCCTCCACCTGGAAGCGAAGCTGGGTCCTGCCGCCCTCCTGGTCCCTGTGGATCTCCTGGGCCCGAAGGACCACCATCCCCTCGGAGGTGAACTTGATCGCATTGCCCAGGAGGTTCACCAACACCTGCCTCAGCTTCCGCTGGTCCCCCGACACCCAGTGGGGGGCCTGGTCCAGCCCCTCCAGGAGCAGGTGCAACCCCTTGGCCTCCGCCCCGCCCCGGAACATGACCTCCACGTCCTGGAGCATCTTCCGCAGTGGGAAGACCTCCTGCCGGATCTCCAGCACCCCCGCCTCGATCTTGGATAGGTCAAGAAGGTCGTTAAGGAGCTCCAGGAGGTGGTTGCCGCTGCGTATTATGGCCTGCACCTTCTCCCTCTGCTTGGGCCCCAGCGATGGGTCCCTCTCCAGGATCTGGGTGTAGCCCAGGATGGCGTTCATGGGGGTCCGGATCTCGTGGCTCATGTTGGCCAGGAACGCAGACTTGGCGGCGCTGGCCTCCTCAGCCCGCCTCTTGGCCTCCAGCGTCTCCGCCAAGGAGCTCAGTCTGTCCATGGTAGCCTTAAGCATGATCCCCAGCAGGCTCAGAAGCCCCAGCTGGTCATCATTAAGACGGTTCGGCACGTCCCAGCCGAAGCACACGAAGCCGTGGCAGCCTTCGGGCCCAAGGATTGGCACCGTGACCAGGCCGGTCACCCCTAGACTCTTCATCATCTCACCCATGGGGTCCCCCTGGGGCAGCTCCCGCAGATCCCCCACCTGGAAGGCAAGCCCATTCCGGTGAGCCTCCCGCATTGGCCCCATGAGATGGTACCGGATCTCCCCGGTCTTGGGGAACTCATGCCCCATAGGGGCCCACCGGTGGGTCATCGCCGCCGCCTCCCGGCGGTCATCGTAGGAGAAGGCGTAGCCACCGATGGCTCCCAGCGCGTCCCCCACGGCGGCCAGGGAGGATGTCAGTGCCTCGTCCCAACTGTCCGTTGGAACGTTTATGAGGTTGTTGGCCGCGGAGGTGAGCCCGCTCAGGATCTCCGCCCGGCGGATCAGCTCCTCCTCCGCCATCTTCCTGTCGGTGATGTCCGAGTGGGATCCCGCCATCCGGATAGGCCTGCCATCCCGGTCCCTAACCGCGGTCCCCTTTGAGAGGATCCAACGGACTGATCCGTCCTTGTGAATCATCCTGAACTCAATCGAGTAGTTCCTAACCCTACCTTCCAGATAGAGACCCAGATACTCTTCAACCCTGGGTCTGTCGTCCGGGTGGAGGAGTCGAACGAAGGTTTCGTGACTATTCTCCAACTCGTTGTCTTGGTAGCCCAGGATCTGCTTCCATCGGGGAGAGAGGTAAAGGCTGCCACTCGCAAAGTCCCAGTCGTAGATGCCGTCATTGGTGCCTCTTATCACCAGGTCCAGCCGCTCGTTGGCTCGTCTGAGCTCCTCCTCCATGTGCTTAAGGGTGCTTATGTCCATGAAGACCTCCAGCAGCTTCCTCCTGCCCCCCAGGGTCACCATCCTGGCGGTCTTGAGCACCTGAGGCTGACTCCCGTCGGACCTGAGCAAGGTCCGCTCCGCGTTGTCCATCGGGTTTCCCAGGTCGCATATGGGACACGACCCCTCCAACGCGGGGCACACGGAGCCGTGGCAGCGGCGTCCCACCAGCTGGGACGGGTCCTCAACCCCCAGGAGCTTCACCGCGTGGGGGTTAACCGACTCGATGGAACGGCTCTCCGGGTCCACCACCATGACCCCCACAGGCATGATCTCCAGGAGCTCCCGCTGGAACGCCTCCCGTTCCTTTAGCTCCTCCCGGTTCCGCCTGTCCTGGGTCACGTCCCGGAAGACCGTCACCGATCCGGTGACATCCCCGTTGGGGCCCACGATGGAGGAGACGCTCCCCTCCAGGAACCTGTCCTCTCCCCGGACGCTGACCACCCCGCCGAAGGATGCGTGGACCTGGGGGACACCTCGCAGGTCCCCGTGCTCCAAAGCGATCAGGTCCATGAAGTCCCTCCCCCGGACCTCCCCTTCGGGGACCCCCAGGATAGATGCGGCGGAGGCGTTGGCGTTCACCACCCTGCCGTCCGGGTCGCAAACCAAGACCCCGTCGCTCAGGGATTCCAGCGTGGCGGACAGGTCCGCCAGGCGCTCCTGAGAGGAGACCACCGCCCGGAGCAGCAGGTTCACGTCCTCCGCCAGGTCCGACAGCTCGTCGTCCCCCTCCACCGGCAGAGCCTCGTCGAACCGGCCCGACTGGGCTATCCGATGGATCCTGGAGCTGATCCCCTCCAGGGGATCCAGCACCATCCGGCGGGTTATCAGGTTGACCCCCAGGGTCCCCATTAGCCCTATGGAGGCCAGGAGCACCCCCAGGGTCCACAGGGTCCTCTCCTCGTGGGCGTAGATGTCCCTGGTCCTGGTGACCGTGACCAGGACGCCGTTCCCGTCCAGGGTGGGCACGATCCGGTGGGCCTTGAGGGTCCGATGGTCCACTGGGTGGATCCAGCTTCGGTGGGATCCGTCCGAGAGGTCCCCGGTCTTGGATGTGCTATCTATCATCACATCCATCTTGAGCACCCAGGAGAACTCCTCGGAGGTGAGGGCCCTTCCCAGGACCAGCCGCCCCGCCGAGGGGCCCTCGCCCAGGCTCGTGAGGATGGGGGAGTGGGCGATCATCATGGGCATGCCAAAGGCAAAGAGGACCCCCCGGTTGGGATTGCCGGTGAGGGCACCCAGGGATCTGACGGGCCCTTCCCGGCGGATGTCCTCTCCGCTCAAGAGGGTCATCTCCCCCCCCTGGGGCAGCAGGGCGCCGAAGAGGGGGGATCCCTCCCGGTCGAAGATCAGGAAAAGGTTGGCGTTAAGGGCCCTCAAGCTGTCCTCGTTGAGGTTGTTTCTTATGTACCCCGGGTTGCGATTGGTGGCGAAGAGGTAGGTGTCGTCCCACCGGCCCCAGTCGGTGGCGCTTCCCTGGAGGAAGTAGCCCATGGTGTCGATGGCGGTCTCCACCCGGTCCAGGTCCTTCCTGGCGTCCTCCACCTCCAGCTTCTCGAAGCCCCGGTGGAGGATCCAGTAGCCGGCTGTCAAGAGCACTAGAACCATCAAGGCCATGAAGCTGCCCAGCGCCAGGGCCGCCTTGAACCTTAGGCCCCTTCGCCTGGTAGGGATGGAGGATCCCATGGTCAGCACACCTCCCTGCCATCGGGGGATTTTTGTAGTATTTTAAACGTGATGTGGACAGTTTAAAACTGCTGGGGAGGGGAACGCCCCCTCCCCAGCAGTCCGTGTTTGGTGGGATCACCGGGCCTTGGGTTTGACCTGTCTTATCACGTCGATCACCGTGCCGTCCCGCCACTCCACCACCGCCACGATCCGGTCCTCCTGGGGCAGGGGGTCCATGGGGCCCGAGATCCGGCGGGCTCGATGCAGCAGCTCCTCCATGGATATCAGGGGGAGCCTGGCCTCCCGGGCGGCCTCCAGCAAGTCCTCCCTCCTAGGGTTCACAGTGATGCCGAACTCGGTGACCACCGCGTCCACCACCTCACCGGGGGTGGTGACGCAGTGGACCCGGTCCACCACGCAGGGTATCCGGCCCCGAAGGAGGGGCTGGGCTATTATGGTGAGCTTCGCCCCCGCGGCGGTGTCCTGGTGCCCCCCTATGCCGTGGAGCAGGTAGCCGTCCGCCTCGGTGTTCACGTTGGCGTTGAAGTCCAGGTCCACCTCCGTGGCCCCCAGGATAACCGCGTCCAGGCTGTCCACCGCGCTGCCGCAGGTCCAGGGGCTGGCGTACCACTCGGCGGAGATCTCCATGTGGCGACCGTCGGAGGCTATGGACCTAACCGCCTCCAGGTCGAAGGACTGCACGTCCATGAGGCACTCCAGCAACCCCTCCTTGAGCAACTCCACGAAGTAGCCGGTTATACCCCCCAGGCCGAAGCTCCCCTTGACCCCCCGTCGGATCATGGCCTCCTTGAGGAAGGCGGTCACCGCCAGGGGTATGCCCCCCGCCCCGGTCTGGAATGAGATCCCGTCCCTGAAGTAGGGGGAGGCCTCGATGAGCTCCGAAGCCATCCGGGCTATGAGGAGCCTCAACGGGTCCTTGGTTATCCTGGTGCTGCCCGACACGATCCCCGCCGGATCCCCGATGGAGTCCACCTTGACCACGTGGTCCACGTAGATCTGGGGAATGGAGATGGGGCAGAGGGTACCCTCCACCAGGTTGTCGGTCACCGCCACCACGTGGTCCGCGTACATGGCGTCGGTGAAGGCGTAGCCCAGGGAGCCGCAGGCGCTCCTGCCCTGGGATCCAGACAGGTTGCCGTGCCGGTCCGCCGATGGGGCGGCTATGAAGGCCACGTCTATCTTCACGTCCCCGGAGGCCACCGCCCGGGGGCGTCCCCCGTGGCTTCGGAGCACCACCGGCTCCGCCATGCCCCCCTCGGAGACCAGCCGCCCTATGGGGCCGTTCACGGACCCCATTATCCGGCGAACCACCCCGGACCTTATGTGCTCCATCAGCTCTCTGTGGACCCCGAAGAGGGCGGTGGGGAAGATGGTAAGATCCCCGATCCCCATCTCCGCGCAGGTTCGTATCACCTGGTTAACCACCATGTCCCCGTTGCGCAGGTGGTGGTGGAACGATACGGTCATGCCGCTTTTGAGCCCCGATGCCTCGATGGCCTCCTTGAGGTCCTTGAGCACCTTGGAGGACGCCCCGTCCCTGGCCCTCCTGATCAGGGGCCCCACCTTGGGCCCCTGAGGGAGCCTCTCGAAGGCCCCCTCATAGTGACGCACCGGTCCGTAGCCCTCTATGTGGTCCGGCACGGAACGTCCCGCCCGGTTAACCGTCATGGCGGTCACCTCCCCCCATGGCCTCCGCCAGCTCCAGGGTCCTAATGGCCCTCTTCACCACCGGGGCGTCTATCATCCTGCCGTCCAGGGCCACCGCCCCCAGCCCCTTGGCCTCCGCCTCCCTGGCGGCCTCCACGATCCGGCGGGCCCTTAGCACCTCCTCTTTCGAGGGGGTGAAGACCCGGTGGATCACCCGGATCTGGTTGGGGTGGATCACGCTCTTCCCCTCGAAGCCCAGCTGCCGGATGAACCGGACCTCCCGCTCCAGCCCCTCCGGGTCGTTAACGTCCGGGTAGACCGTGTCCAGCGGGTCCACCCCCGCGGCCCGGGCGGCCATGACCACGTATCGCCGGGCCCACTCCAGCTCGGTCCCCTCCTTGGACCTGGAGGTCTTCAGGTCCGCCGCCAGGTCCTCCCCGCCGGGGATTATGGCCGCCACCCGGCTGGACGCGGTGGCTATGTCGAAGGCCCGGAGCACCCCCCTGGCGGTCTCCAGCAGGCAGAAGATCTTGGTGCTGCCCACCTGGAGCCCCGCCTGGGCCTCCAGTTTCGACATGGTCCGGTCCAGGTCCGCCACCTCCGCCGGGTCCTCCACCTTGGGGACCCGGATCCCGCTTATACCCAGGGGAACGATCTCCTCCAGGTCATACTGAACGTAAGGGGTGTCCAGCCCGTTGATCCGGACGGTCACCTCGCAGCCCCCGAACTCCCATCCCCTTATGGCCTCCCGGACCAGGACCCGGGCGGAGACCTTCTCCCCCAGGGGGACCGAGTCCTCCAGGTCCAGGATTATCCCGTCGGGGGCGAACAGGTACCCCTTGAGCAGCATGTTGGGGTTGTTGCCCGGCAGGTACAGCATTGTGCGCCTCACGGGGCCTCCCCCCCCTCCATGCGCTTCCTCAGCGCTGCCTCCACCCGGGCTCTTATGATCAGGTCGATGGCCCCGTTATCCTGCAGGTCCACCGACACGTCCCTTACGCCCAGGCGCTCCAGCGTCTCCCTCACCGCCGCCTCCATGGAGGACCTGAAGCGGCACGCCCCGGATCCGCTTATGGAGACCTTAACTTCTCCGGGGCAGTCGGATACGGTGACCAGACAGTCCATGGACTCCAAGGTCCCCGCCTGTACGGTTCTCATGTGGTTTCCCCCCCGTGCGAAGGAGGGGGGAGGCGAGCTCCCCCCTCGGGTGATCAGTCCTCGAACCCGAACGTCTTGGTCCAGTCGCACATCTCCCTTGCCTTGGCCTTGATGTCCTCCAAGGTGCTGTCCGTGAGGGAGGGGTTTATCTTCTGGGCTATGGCGGTGGCCATCTCTATGGTGCTGGCCGCGTTCCTCTCCCAGTCGGGATCGTTCCGGAAGTCCCTCAGGATGTCGTAAGTGAGGGTCTTGGGCCGGTTCTCCTTCAGGACCTCGTTTATGGCCCACTCGATCTTCTGCCCCGCCTGGTCCAGCCCCAGGTACTCCAGCATCATCTTGGAGGTGAGCAACATGGCGGAGGGGTTAACCCGGTACTGGTGGGCGTACTTGGGAACCGAGCCGCTGCAGGGCTCGAATATGGCGGTGTTCTCCCCTATGTTGCCGCTGGGGGCAAAGCCCAGGCCGCCGGTCAGTTGGCTGGCCTCGTCGGAGAGGATGTCCCCGAAGACGTTGCTGGTGACGATCACCTGGTAGTCCTGGGGGTTCTTTATGAGCCACATGGCGGTGGCGTCCGCGTTCTCCTCTATGCCGGTGATGCCGTACTGCTCGTACTCCTTGGCCACCTCCAGGAAGATGCGCTTCATCATCCCGTCGGTCTCCCGGATAACGTTGGCCTTGTTGCAGCAGTGAACCTTGGTCCTGCCGGTGGACTTGGCGTACTCGAAGGCGGCCCGGATTATCCGCTCACAGCCCACGCTGGAGAAGACCCGCCAGGAGACCGCCACGTCCCCCATCTTCCTGAACCGCTCCATCCCCTTGTGGAGGTTGAACATCTCCTCCGGAAGGGGGTGGAACTCGACGGCAGAGTAAAGATCCTCGGTGTTCTCCCGGAAGAGGACCAGGTCGATCTTTGGGTCCCCCTTGAGGGGGGAGCCCAGGTCCGGCAACGTCTTGGCGGGGCGCAGGTTTATGTAGAGGTCGAAGAGTTGCCGCATCTGGAGGATGGCGGACTTGAAGCCCTTGACCCCCGACTTGGAGGTTATGGCCGCCATCAGGGTGGCGTCCGAGGAGCGGATCTTGTCGATGGTCTCCGGGGGGACCGTGTTGCACCGGGGATCCCCCTGGCCGAACTTGTTGACCGACTTCTCCCACATGCACCAGCCCAGGTCGGCTCTTACCCAGTCGATGGGCAGGTCCATGGAGAGGAGCACCACCAGGGCCCCCTCCATCATGTCGAACCCCGAGTCGTCCCCGGGCATGTAGCAGACCTTGTAGCGGTCCTTGCGCTCCTTCACCTTCAGAACGTTGCGGCTCATGCGGAATACCTCCTTATTGGTTTTAAGAGAGTCCCAGGGACTTCTTCACGTGGGGGATGAGGCCCCCGTCCTCGATAAGGCCCTTGACGAACTCCGGGTAGGGGGGGAAGGAGAAGGTCCCCTTGGGGGTGTGGACCTGCCCCAGGTCGAAGTCGATCTCCACCGTGTCCCCCTTCTCCAGGGCGTCCACCGCCTGGGGGCACACGATTATGGGGAGCCCCTCGTTAAGGGCGTTCCGGTAGTAGATCCTGGCGAACCCCTTGGCTATGATGGCCCCTATGCCCCGCTCCACCAGGCAGGTGACCGCCTGCTCCCGGGAGGAGCCGCAACCGAAGTTCTTGCCCGCCACGATGATGTCCCCCCGCTGGGCATCCCGGTTGAACTCCGGATCCAGGTCCTCGCAGGCCACCTTGGCCATCTCGGACCTCTCCTTTATGGTGTAAGTGTACTTGCCGGGGAAGATCACGTCGGTGTTCACGTCGTCCCCGTACTTCCAGACCCTGCCCTTTATCCTCATCTACAGCACCTCCCTGGGGTCCGCTATCTCCCCCGCCACAGCGGAGGCCGCCACGGTGAGTGGGCTCGCCAGGTATATGAAGCTGTCCTTGTTGCCCATCCGGCCCTTGAAGTTCCGGTTGGCGGTGCTTATGCACGTCTCCCCGGGGGCCAGGATACCCTGGTGGTTCCCCATGCAGGGACCGCATCCCGGGTTGGAGATCACGCAGCCCGCGTCCAGGAACGTCTCCAGGAGACCCTCCTCCATGGCCTGCCGGTAGACCCGCCATGAGGCGGGGATCACTATGGTGCGCACCGCCACCTGACGGCCCTTGAGGATCGTTGCCGCCTCCCTTAGGTCCTCGATCCGGCCGTTGGTGCAGCTGCCGATGAAGGCCTGGTGGATCTGGGCCCCCTTCACCTGGTCCACCGGGGCGTAGTTGTCCACCGTGTGGGGCTTGGCCACCCCGGGTACCAGCTCCGACAGGCAGTAGGACAGCTCCTTGGCGTAAGTGGCCCCCTGGTCCGCCCAGATGGCCTCCCACTGGTCACTCTTGGCAATGTCCCTCACGTGGTCCAGCACCTTCTGGTCCGGCGGGCAGACCGCGTTCTTGGCCCCCATCTCTATCCCCATGTTGCACAAAGTCATCCGCTCCGACAGGGACATCTGGAGGATGCCCTCCCCGTGGAACTCCACGCTCATGTAGTCCGCCCCGTCGGCCCCTATGTCGCCTATGATCTTGAGGATCAGGTCCTTGGCGGATACCCCTTTGGGGAATGAGCCGGTGACTGTGATCTTCATGGACTCCGGCACCCGGAACCAGATCTTGCCGGTGGCCCAGGCGGCGGCCATCTCGGAGCGGCCTATGCCGGTGGAGAAGGCCCCGAAAGCCCCGTAGGTGCAGGTGTGGCTGTCGCTGCCTATCATGATGAGCCCCGGCAGGGCGTAGCCCTCCTCGCACATCTTCTGGTGGCACACCCCGCCCTTGCTGGTCACGTCGAAGAAGTGGGGTATCCCCTGCTCCCTGACGAACTCCCGGATCTCCTTGTGGTTCTGGGCGTGGTCGTCCGAGGGGGCTGGCACCGCGTGGTCCAGGATGAAGACGATCCGGTTGGGGTCGAAGACCCTTGAGACCCCTATCTTCTTGAAGGTCCTGGCTATGGGGGCCGCGTTGTCGTGGCTCATGCAGAAGTGGGGCTCCACGGTGACCACGTCACCGGCCTTAACCGGCCGCCCCGCCCACTTGCCGAGCACCTTCTCCGCGAAGGTCCTAGGTTCCGTCATCTCACAACCCCTCCTCAGGCCTTGGATTTGAGGTACTCGATGAGTCCCCCGGCTTCCATGATCTCCATCTCCAGGTCGGTGACCGCGTCTCCCTGGAACTCCACCCCCTGGGTCAGGTTCCTTATGACCCCCGTGGAGGCGTTCACCTCCAGTTGATCCCCGTCCCTCACCTTGCCCTCCTTGATGGCCTCCGAGAGCCCCTTGACGAAGAGGACCGGGTAGCCGTTGTTTATGGCGTTCCGGTAGTAGATCCGGGCGAAGGACTCCGCCAGCACCATGGGCACCCCTATCTCTTTGAGGCAGTAGACCGCGTGCTCCCGGCTGGAGCCGGTGCCGAAGTTGCGCCCCGCCACCACGAAGTCCCCGGGTTTGACCTCCTTGGCGAAGTTCTCCTTGCCGGGGTAATACTCGAAGGAGTACTGGGCCATCTTCTTGGGGTCCGTCTCCGCCAGGTACTTGTTGTGATATATGAGGTCCGTGTCCACGTCGTCCCCGAAGACCCAGGCCCTGCCGCGAAGAACCGCATCCTTCATGTCTGGCACCTCCCTAGCCCAGGATGTCCCTGGGGTCCGTTATGACGCCCCTCACCGCGCTGGCCATGGCGGAGGCGGGGCTCATCAGGTAGGTGTGGCTCCCCTTGCCCACCTTGCCTATGAAGTTCCTGTTGGTGGTGGAGACCCCCACGTCACCGGAGGGCAGGGCCCCGTAGTGCTCTGCGGTGCAGAGGCTACAGGTGGGGTTGGTGAAGATGACCCCCGCGGAGAGGAAGTCCTGGATCATCCCCGCCTCGGCACAGGCCTTCATGACCTCCCGGGTGGCGGGGGTTATGATGACCCGCACGTGGTCCGCCACCTTGAAGTTGGCCGCCTTGAGCACCTCGTATGCGGCCCGTATGTCCTCGAACCGGCCGTTGGAGCAGGATCCTATGTGGACCTGGTCGATCCTCTCCCCCTGAACCTCCCGGACCTTCCTCACGTTGTCCGGCGCGTCCGGGCAGGAGGCCAGGGGCTCCAGGGAGGACACGTCCACGGCGACGGTCTCCGAGTAGACCGCGTCCTCGTCGGGGCGGATCATCTCCACCCGCTCCGGCACCTCCTGGCCGGCCCTCCGGACCAGCCAGTCAAGCACCTCCCCGTTGGGCATGATGAGCCCCACCTTGCCGCTCATCTCGGTCACCATGGAGCATAGGGTGATCCTCTCCGCCAGGGAGCTGCGCTCGATGGCGTCCCCCACGAACTCCACCGCCTTGAAGAACATGCCGTCCGCCCCCAGGGTCCCCACCAGGTGGGTCAACAGGTCCCTCATGTAGACCCCCCGCTGGAATTTGCCGGTGGCGGTCACCTTCATGGTCTCCGGCACCCTGAACCATAGTGTCCCCTGGATCCAGGAGGCCACGATGTCCGTGTTGCCCACCCCGGTGGCGAAGGCCCCCACGGCCCCCAGGAGGTTCATGTGGCTGTCGGTGCCAAGGATCACGTCCCCGGGCTTGACCAGCCCGTTCTCCAGGAGCACGTGCTGGCCTATGCCCCAGTTGACGTCGAAGACCTTTGAGATCCCCTGGCGCTTGGCGAACTGGCGGATTATCTTCTGGTTGTTGGAGACCTTCTCCGAGTGGGCCGGGGCCTGGAGGTCGAAGGTGAAGGCGATCTTGTTGGGGTCCCACACCTTCCCCTCGGTGCCCATCACCTCCTCGAACTGGAGAACGCAGTTGGGCCCCCCGAAGTCCCGGGCGGTGGAAAGGTCTATCCTGCACCAGACCCGATCCCCCACCTGCACGTCCTTACCGGAGGCCCGGGCCATTATCTTCTGTATCGCCGTGCGTCCCATTTGAGATCCTCCCTCCCGCCTTCCGGGCTACTTCATGCCCAGGAAGGACTTTATGGTCTCGAAGTTCATGAAGTCCGCCTTGTTGACCATGACCCCCTCGGGGCTCCGCAGGCTCCCGTCCCCCTCGTGGGCGTGGTTGGCTATTATGTGGGCTATGTCGCTGGGGATCCCGTTCCTCATGGCGATCACCGTGCCGGAGAAGGGGTGTCTCAGGTCCTTGCCCATCTGGGACTTGACCGTCTTGCCCTCCGGGTCCTTCTCGTACTCCACCAGCTTGCCCACGTCGTGGAGCAGGGCGCCGGCGATGAGCCGGTCGTTGTCCAGCCGGTAGCCCCCCTCGTCCCGGTAGAGGGCGTTGAACTCGTCCATGGCCGCCTTGGCCATCCGGGTGACCCCTCGAACGTGGGTCAGGTAAGAGGCGGGGCAGTTGGGGATGAGCAGCGTGAAGGGTATCCGGGCCATGTCGTCCGGCTCCCAGCCGCCGGTCTTCAGCGCGTCCTCGTAGGTGGCAAGCACCTTCTCCTTGAGCTCCCGGTCGCAGATCCAGTCCACCTCCGGCAGCAACTGGGCTATGCGTTCTCTCATCTTTATCCTCCTCTCTCTTGGCGGTGCCTTGTGGATGGGCCCCGGATCACCGGCCAAGGGCCATTACCTCCTGCAGGGTCTTGTATATCCGGTCGATGTGCTCGTGGGCGGACCGCTCCGCCCGGTCCGGGTCGTGGTCCAGGATGGCCTCGTATATGGCCTGGTGCTCGTCCACGAAGACCTCCCGGTCGGTTAGCAGGGCGTAGATCCTGTCGTGGGTGGCCATTATGAGGTTGAAGTTCATCCGGACGATGTTGACGAACACGAAGTTCCTGGTGGCCTCCGCCAGGGTCAGGTGGAAGTCGAAGTCCCCCTTGGCCCGGCTCTCCAGGTCCTCCAGCCCGTCCTTGGTGGCGGATATGACCCGGCGAAGCTTGGTGAGGTCCGACGGGGTGGCTCGCTTTGCCGCCTCCCGGGCTATGGCGGGGTCCAGTATCCGCCGGGCCTCCATGAGCTCCAGGATGGCCTCGTCCTCCAGCGGTATGCCCCGGTTCTCCCCCTGGTCCTTACGGGGGCGCCGGACGAACCGCCCCTTGCCGGGGATGCTCTCGATGAGCCCCATGAGCTCCAGCACACGGAAGGCCTCCCGGAGGGAGCTGCGGCTCACCCCCAGGCTGTCCATCAGCTTCCGCTCCGGGGGCAAGGGATCCCCGGGCCTGAGGCGCCCGGCGGCGATGTCGTCCTTTATCTCCTCCACAACCTTCTCGTATATCCTGGTCTGCCTGACCCGATCCTGCGTCAACCGCATCCCTCCCAAACGGGGTCTCAATTGGACCACCCAGTGCACCTTATATACCATTCGAACGAATTGTGCAATGGGGAGCTAGTTTTGAATAGTTGGAAAATTACCAAGTTGGACCTTCCGTGGTATCCTTACAAATAGATTCACCTTGTGAGCGATCATGGGTCCGGATCGGGCCCGGCAGGGGAGGGGTCCAGTTGGGGTTCAAGGTCAACATATCCGGGTTTGGAAGCATCGAGTGTGAGATGCCCCTCACCGGGGCGGAGCTTCTGTCCCTGGCCAAGGCGGAGATGGCCCACCAGGTGGTGGCCTGCCGGGTGAACCACTACCTGAGGCCTCTCAGCTGGGTTATCGACGGGGCGTCGGATGTGGAGTTCGTGGACACCGGCAGCTTCGAGGGCATGGAGGTCTACCGGCGGACGTTGAGCTTCCTCCTGGTCATGGCCTCCAAGCGGGCCCTGGGGCAGGACGTGATAATCCGGCACTCCATGAGCGATGGCTACTACTGCGAGCTGGTGGGGGGAGAGGCCAGCCAGGGGGACGTGGAGGCCATAAGGGGGGAGATGAAGCGCCTCATCGACCTCAACATCCCAATAAACCGGGAGGTGCTCCCCCTGGACCGGGCCAAGGGGATCTTCGAGCGGCAGGGTAACCTGGACAAGGCCCGGCTCCTCAAGTGGACCGCCATGGACCCGGTGGTGGTCTACCGCTGCGCCGACACCTACGGCTACTTCTACGCCCCCTTGGCGTCCAACACCGGCCAGGTGAAGGTCTTCGACCTGCTGTACTACCCGCCGGGGATGGTGCTCCAGTTCCCCACCATATCCTTCCCGGACCGGATCCCCCCTTTTCAGGCCCCCAAGAGCCTGGCGGAGGTGTTCATCCAGTACTCCCAGTGGCTGGACGTGCTGGGGGTCACCACCATGGACAGCATTCACGAGAGGGTGACCTCCGGCAGGGGGCTGGAACTGATCCTCATATCCGAGGCGCTCCACGGGGAGGCCTTGGCCCGGGTCTCCCGGGAGATATGCGACCGGCCGGACGTGAGGCTGGTTTGCCTGGCGGGGCCCTCCGGCTCCGGCAAGACCACCACCGCAAGGCGGCTCATGGTGCAGCTCCAGGTCTGCGGCAAGCGGCCGGTGGCCATCTCCCTGGACGACTACTTCGTGGACCGGGAGAAGACCCCAAGGGACGAGAACGGCAACTACGACTTCGAGGCCCTGGAGGCCTTGGACGTGGAGCAGATAAACCAGGACCTCTCCGCCCTGCTGGAGGGCCAGGAGGTGCAACTCCCCAAGTTCGACTTCCTCACCGGCCGCAGGAAGAAGGGGAAGAGGATCAAGGTGGGTTCCGACGACGTGATAATAATAGAAGGGATCCACGGCCTCAACGAGAAGCTGACCCGGTCCATACCGGAGGAGACGAAGTACAAGATCTTCGTCTCCCCCCTCACGGGGGTCAGCCTGGACAGGCACAACAGGACCAGCACCACCGACAACCGGCTTCTTAGGCGGCTCGTGCGGGACCACCGGGTCAGGGGGCACTCGCCGGAGAGCACGCTCCTCATGTGGCCCTCGGTGATCCGGGGATCCCACCGGCACATCTTCCCCTACCAGGAGAGGGCTGACGTGATGTTCAACACCGCCCTGGTCTACGAGCTGCCGGTGCTGAAGGGCTACGCGGAGCCCCTCCTTAGGTCCGTGCCGGAGGAATCCCCCGCCTACGGGGAGGCCCAGCGGCTCCTCTCCATGCTTAGGTTCGTGCCCTTCATCCCCTCCGACGACGTGCCCAACATATCCATCCTTCGGGAGTTCATCGGCGGCAGCTGCTTCGAGGACTGACACATCGGGCCCCCGGGGGATAGACCCCGGGGGCCTTTGCCTTGGGGGCGGCTGGAAATCCGTCCAGTGGGACTGAACTCAAAAAGGGGACCCGTCAGGGTCCCCTCGGTCATCATGGTGGGCGGCACAGGGATCGAACCTGTGACCCCTGCCGTGTGAAGGCAGTGCTCTCCCGCTGAGCTAGCCGCCCGAAGCACGAGAAGGATTCTAGCACCGAATCCTCCTCTTTGCAAGCCCCCCGGTGAAGATCAGCGCTTCACGCTGTAGCTCTTGCTACCCCAGGGCTTCCCCTTGATGGGGTCCCCCTCCAGGAGCTGGAGGAACTTGTCGAAGCACTTGGGACAGCGGGTGACCTGCTCCTTGCCCTCCACCTGGAACTCGTGCTTGCAGCTCACGCAACGAAAACGACGCACCGCAGCTACACCTCCTAAGTCCTAGGTTTTCAAGCGCATACGAAGGGCGGAACGTGGGGCCGCCCACGGCCCAAATTATAATATTGGTCAGACCTTTTTCCAAGATCCCAGGGCCTCCTGGGCGATCCTCATGGCGCAGAGGGGGCCGCACATGGCGCAGCCCTGGCTGGACATGCCGGTCACCCGGTCGAACTTCCAGGGGAACAGGGCCGCCTCCCTCTGGGCGTCCCAGTCCATGGCCCTCCTGGCCCGGGACACCTCCATGTCCCGTCGGACCGCGGAGCGGATCCCCTTCTCCAGGTCCCCCACGTGGGCCGCCACCACCGAGGCCCTGACTCCCTCCGCCACGTCCTCCTCGTCGGGGAACCCCAGGTGCTCCTTGGGGGTCACGTAGCAGAGGAAGTCCGCCCCGAAGGAGGCGGCCACCGCACCCCCTATGGCCCCCACCAGGTGGTCGTAGCCCGCCGCTGAGTCGGTCACCAGGGGACCCAGCACGTAGAACGGGGCCCCCTGACAGAGCCTCTTCTGAAGCTGCACGTTGGCCCCTATCTGCCCCAGGGGCACGTGACCGGGGCCCTCCACCATCACCTGGACCCCCGCCTCCCGGCAGGCCCCCACCTGGCGTCCCAGCTCCAGTAGCTCCGCCACCTGGGCCCGGTCGGTGGCGTCGTGCCCCGATCCGGGCCTCATCCCGTCGCCTAAGCTCAGGGTCATCTGGTACCGCCGGGCTATCTCCAGTAGCCGGCCGAAGTCCCGGGCGAAGGGGTTCTCCCGGTCGTGGTGGATCATCCAGGCGGCCATGATGGAGCCCCCGCGGCTCACTATGTCGGTGAGGCGCCCCTGGTCCACCAGGTGCGACAGGGCCTGGCGGGTTAGACCGGTGTGCACCGTGACGAAGTCCACCCCCATCCTCCCGTGGAGCTCCACCGCCTGGAACATCTCGTCCTCGGTCATGTCCACCACAGGCCTGCCGGAGAGCCGGCACATGACCGCCCCGTGGTATATGGGCACGGTTCCCACCGGCACCGGGGAATGGGAGAGCACCGCCTGGAGGACCTCCCCCGCGTCGTCCCCGGTGCTCAAGTCCATCACCGCGTGGGCCCCGTTGCCCACCGCCGCCTTGAGCTTCCGAAGCTCCATCTGGACCGAGCTCTGATCTTTTGAGGTGCCTATGTTGGCGTTCACCTTGGTCCTAAGCCCCTGGCCGATCCCCACGGGCCTCGCGCAACCCCTCGATGGGTTGTAGGGGATCACCGCCAGCCCCTCCGCCACCAGCCGGGCCAGCTCCTCGGGCCCCACGTCCTCACCAGCGCAGGCCCTCTGGAAGATGGGGTCCATGACCCCCTCCCGGGCCCTGTCAATCAGGGTCATCATCCTCGACCACCCTGGCCCCTCAGCGCCCGGGAGACCAGCTGGGCCGCCTTGCGCCCCGACAGGAGCATGCCCCCGAAGATGGGGCCCATCCGGGGACCGCCGAAGGTGGCGTTGGCGGACATGCCCGCCACGTAGAGCCCCGGGAACACCTCCCGGGTGTTCTCCAGCGTCAGCTCCTCCGCCCGGTGGCTCCAGAGGGACTTCTCCCCCTCCGCCCGGCCCGTGGGGGTCATGAGCTTGCCGGGCACCTTGCGCTCCACCACCCGGACCACGTTTATGTCGTGTCCGGTGGCGTCTATTACAAACCGGCTCCGGATCGCCAAGGGGTCCACGTGAAGCCCCGCCATCTCCACCGGGGTCCAGGTGATAACGAGGCCCACCACCCGGTCCTCCCGCATGGTCACGTCCTCGGCGGTGACGCAGTTGAAGACCCTCAGCCCCGCCCGGGTGGCGGAGGAGATGAGGGTGCTCACCGCCTCCACCGAGTCGGCGGAGTAGTAGCCCTCCCCCTCGTCCAGGACCCGGACCCCGAACTCCCGGAGCACCTGGGCCCCCTCCTCCTGGACCACTATCTGGTTGAACATCATGCCGCCCCCCCACATGCCTCCCCCCAGGGACAGCTTCCGCTCGAACATGGCCACCTTGAACCCCTCCCGGGCCAGGTTGTGACCCGCCACCAGGCCGGCGGGACCTCCCCCCACTATTGCCACGTCCAGGTCCATGGAGTCCAGCAGCCTGTCCATGAACCTCCTTACGATCACCGCCGATATCCTCCGCTCGTCCAGCTCCAAGCTCACCATCTCCTTTCGCTTGATACGACCCAGGGAGGCTGGGGCGGGGCCGGGGATGAAACGAGGAAGGCCGAGCCGCCCTCCGTTGTGGAAGGCGGCCCGGCCTTATCCATCGGCTTGAACCGCTCTCTTCTTGCGAAGGGCCTCCCTGCGCCGGTATTAACCGGTGCCGCTAAACCGCGACAGCGCCCCTTGGGCGCTCAGGTTCGAAGGGTCTGCGGGTCCTCCCGCACTCTCAGCCCCAGATCAGGAGCTCCCCCGTGATGTGTCAAGGTTCGATCCGACTAAAGCCCGTAATCTAAAACAAATGATACACGTGAGCCATTGTCATGTAAAGCCCTATCCCCATGAGGCCCATCGCCGCCCAGGTCCTGATCTTCCCCTCCCTCCGGGCGATCCACCCCTCAAGGCCCGGGGGCAGTAGCCTCAGCCCCGCCGCCATGAGCACCGGGGGCAACCCGCTACCCAGGCCGAACGCCATGGCCCCAAGCAGGGCCCCCACGGGTCCCATGCTGGCCGCCTGGGGGATCACCGCCCCGAAGAGCGCCGCTGCCCCCTCCGGGCAGGGCACCAGGGAGAGCAGGATCCCCGCCGCGGCGGCCCCCAGGTGCCCAGACCCCGCCGCCCGGGCCCCCCGCTCCGCCAGGGGCCTCATGTCAAGCCATGGGAGGGCCTTGAGCATGGCGCAGGAGGAGAGGATCAGCAGGGGACCTGCGGCCCTCTGGACCAGGAGGATCGGAAGGCTTAGGGCCCCCAGGGCGGAGATGGCGAGCCCCATGAGGCCGTGGGCCGCCCCCCGGGCCGCCAGGTAGGCCCCGGCCCGCCAGAGATGCCCCCTTGAGCCGCCCCCCAGCACCGCGAAGGCGGCGGCCAGCTGATACACCGCCCCGCAGGGAATGAGGGACGACGTGGCTCCAAGCAGGGCGAATAGCCCAAGATGGAGGGGGGAGATCACCGGTTGACACCCCCAAGGAGGCGGGACAGGTGCCCCATCAGGTACCGGTCGAAGTCCCCCTGGCTGTCCAGGTGGCCGTATGGGTCCCTGAGGGGGATTCCCTTGCCGCCGGGCCCCAGGAGCAGTAGCCCCCCCTCCGGGAGATGGTGCCGCTCCATCAGCTGGACCGCCCCGTCCCCCCAGGATACCTCCCGCACCCGGACGGATCCCCTGAGGATCAGGTCCCCCAGCTCCCCCGCCATGGCCCCCTTGAGCCGCTCCCTCAGCCTCCGGCAGGACGGGCAGTACCCGTCGGGGCTTAACAGGATCACCTCCGCATAGGTTCCATCGAGCTGGACATGGGCCCGCTGCTGGCCCCTCTGGGCCATCACCTCTCCCGCCCCGTAGCCCAGGGAGATGAGGGCGAAGACGGACATCACGATTCCCAAGATCCTCACCGGAACACCCCCATTTATGTTGTCGAACTTGAAAATGAGCGAATGGGGCATTATAAACAGAAGGCATCGGTTCCAACAAGTTGGGAGGTATATGGTGAATGGCTAAACCGTGGTGGAGGGAGGGGGCGGAGACCCTCTTCTGGGCGTTAGTGCTGGCGCTGATCCTGAGGACCTTCGTCATCCAGGCCTTCTGGATACCCAGCGGCTCCATGGAGCCCACCCTGGAGCCTGGGGATCGGGTCCTGGTGCTCAAGTTCTGGTACCATCTGCCCAACGTGGCCCCCAAGCGGGGGGACATGGTGGTCTTCAAGTATCCGGTGGACCCCAGGCGGGACTTCGTGAAGCGCATAATAGGCCTCCCGGGGGACATGGTGGAGATCCGGGGAGGCAACGTTTTCGTCAACGGCATAGGCCTGTCGGAGCCCTACGTGGTGAACCCCGACGACTTCGACATGACGCCCACCAAGGTTCCGGAGGGCAACTACTTCTGCATGGGGGACAACCGCCCCAATTCCCAGGACAGCCGCTACTGGGGGTTCGTGCCCAAGAGCATGATCCGTGGTCCGGTGGTCTTCCGCTACTGGCCCCTGAGCCGGCTGGGGGTGCCCAGGTAGATGGGACGCACCGTATGGTACCCGGGCCACATGGCCAAGGGAAGGCGTCAGCTGGAGGGGCTTCTGGACGCCCTGGACCTCTGGATAGAGGTCCGGGACGCCAGGGCCCCTCACCTCACGTCCTCCCCGTTCATGGAGGCCGTGAAGGGGCTTAACCGGTGGGTGGTGCTCTCCCGGGCGGACCTGGCGGACCCGGCGGTCACCGATCTGTGGGTGAAACACCTGAGATCCAAGGGGGTACCCTGCTGGGCCCTGGACGCCCGGAAGCAGGCCCCGTCGGCCATGATGAGGCAGATCCGGTCCCTGGCCCCCGCCCACCGGGAGGTCCGGCTGGCGGTGGTGGGGGTCCCCAACGTGGGCAAGTCTGCCCTGCTCAACCACATGATAGGCAGGAGCTCCGCCAAGGTGGGGAGCATGCCGGGGGTGACCCGGGGGGTCTCCTGGTTCCGGGGCGACGGGATCATGATCGTGGACTCCCCGGGGGTGCTGGACCCCCGGTCCGGCGCCCTGGTCCACCGCCGGCTGGCCTGGCTCAACGCGGTGAAGGGGGCGGTGGTCTCCTCCCCGGTGGACCTGGCGGCGGACTGCCTGGACTGCCTTTCCCGCCTGGGGCTCCTCCGGGACATCATGTCCCACTGGGGAGTTGAGGTGGAGGACCGACCCTGCCATGAGATCCTGGGGGCGGTGGCGGAGCGGCTAGGCAAGCGCCTCAAGGGCGGCGTGCTGGACCTGGACGGGGCCGCCAAGGCCTTCCTGGAGGCCTTCGCCTCCGGCAGGCTGGGCCGGGTGAGCCTGGAGGTGCCCGGGAGGCCCCTGGTTCCATGACGGTGGCGGGGGTTGACGAGGCGGGCAGGGGGCCCCTGGCGGGGCCGGTGGTGGCCGCTGCGGCGGTGCTGACCCGAGATCAGGCCCGGGAGCTGATGGCCCTGGGGCTCAAGGACTCCAAGGCCCTCTCCCCCCGGAGGCGGGAGGCCCTCTTCGAGGCCATCCGCTCCCTGAACGTCCAATGGAGGGCCCAAGCGGCCTCCTGGGGCAGGATAGACCGAACCCATGTGCTAAAGGCCTCCCTTTGGGCCATGGGGATGGCGGTGATGGCCCTTCCGGTGAGGCCCCAGCTGGTCCTGGTGGATGGCTCGGTGCCCATAGAGGGGTTGCGCATACCCCAGCGGTGCGTGGTTAAGGGGGACTCCAAGGTGCCGTCGATAATGGCCGCATCGGTGATAGCCAAGGTGCTTAGGGATCGGGTCATGTTAGCCCTGGACCGGCTCTACCCCCAGTACCGCTTCGCCTCCCACAAGGGCTACCCCACGGAGGAGCACCGGAGGATCCTGTCCCAGCTGGGTCCCTCCCCGGTGCACCGGCGGAGCTTCTCGTTCAGGAGGATCTGAGATGACGGGCTACGACGTGGGGGGTGTGAGATCCGGGGGGGTAGGCAGGGATCTGGGCCCATCGGCCCCCCAGCCGGTATCCCCCGGGAGGGAGGTAAGGGGCCTCAAGGACGGCCAGGAGGTGGAGGGGCTGGTGCTCCGCTCCGAGGACTCCATGGTGCAGGTGCGGGTGGGCACCTCCACCCTCTGGGCCAGGTCGTCGGTGCCCCTCTTCCCGGGACAGCGCTTCCGGGCCATCTGGGACTCCTCCGGGGACGTGCCGGTGCTGCGACTGAGGCAGGAGGACCTGCAGCTCCTCTCCCGGTTCCCCTTGAGGGATCGCCCCCTTGCCCAGGCACTGATCCTGCGGGGCCTCCCCACCGACGGGGACTCCATCCTGGCCTTGAGGCAGGCTTGGATGTCCTTAGGGGGCGGGGAGGCGGACCTGTCCGCCGCGGTGGAGCTCTTCGCCCGGGGGGTGCCCATCAACCGGGAGTCGGTGGACCTGATGGGCTGGTACATGGCCCTCAGCCCCGGCCAGGCACTGGCCCTGTGGAGGAGGATCCGGGATAGGCTAAAATCCTCCAAGGGACGGTCCCTGGAGGAGATCACCCGGGACGACCCGGAGGCGAGCCGGTTCCTAAAGGCCCACCGCTGGGCCATGCGGCCGGTCCGGTGGCCCCTCCAGGGGGAGGGGTTTCTGTGTCCCGCCTTCTGGCCCGTGGGGGATCAGGGGCCCATGGCCCGGGTGGTCTTCTCTGAGGGGCGGGAGGGGGATAGGCGGGCCTTCTCGGTCTTCTTCGACGTGGAGGACCTGCAGGTTGGCAGGACCGATGGGACCGTGACCCTGATAGGCCCCCTGCTGGGGGTGGAGATCCGATGCGATCGGCCGGAGGGGGTGGAGCTGATGAGGAGACACTCCGACAAGCTGATGGATGACCTGTCATCCGGGGGGGTCTCGGTGTCGCACCTGTCCGTCTCCCTGAGGCGGCGTAGGGCGGCGGAGGGGCCTCGCCCCATAGACGTGGAGGCCTGATCATGTCCGGTGGATCCAGCCCCAAGCGCCGGGGCCAGAGGAAGGCGGCGGCCCTACGGTACGACGAGGAGCGGGACCGGGCGCCGGTGGTGATGGCCTCCGGCCGGGGTCACGTGGCGGAGAGGATCCTGGAGGTGGCCCGGGAGGCCAGCGTGCCCATCGTGGAGGACGCGGCCCTGGTGGGGGCCCTGCTGGCCTTGGAGGTGGGGGAGGAGATCCCGCCGGAGCTCTACGGGGCGGTGGCCAAGGTGCTGGCCTTCGTCATGGAGGTGGAGAGGAGGGCCAGGGGTGGAGGCTAGGAACCTGGCCCGGGGTGCCCTGGGGGAGGAGATGGCGGTCCGGCACCTGATCAGGATGGGCTGGAGGATACTGGGCCGGAACGTCCGCTACCCCTTCGGGGAGATAGACATAGTGGCCCACGACGGCACGGAGCTGGTCTTCGTGGAGGTGCGCCTCCGGGGGCCCGGCCCCCAGAGGGCGGCGGAGACCGTGGGCCCCGCCAAGCTGAGGAAGCTCATCCGGGCCTGCAGAGCCTTCGCGGAGTCCCGGGGCTACGACGGCCCCTTCAGGATAGACCTGCTGGCCATCGACCAGGGGCCCTGCGGGTACCGGGTGGAGCTGATAAGGGACGTCACCGGGGGGTGAGGTTTGCCTTTGAGCCGGTCCATGGGGGTTACCTTGCGGGGCATAGAGGCGGTGCCGGTGGAGGTGGAGGTGCAGGTCACCGGGGGCCTCTTCGCCATCAACGTGGTGGGGTTGCCGGACGCATCGGTCCGGGAGGCCCGGGAGAGGGTAAGGGGGGCGTTGAAGAGCCTTGGGGTATCCTTGAGGGGGCGGGTGACGGTGAACCTGGCCCCGGCTGAGGTCCCCAAGGAGGGGGCCCTGCTGGATCTCCCCATGGCGCTGGCCATGATGGACGCCTCGGGGATGTCCCTCCCCCTGGAGGGATCCCTGTTCATCGGGGAGCTCTCCCTGGACGGGCGGCTGCGCCCCGTCAGGGGGGCCATACCGGCGGCGGTGCTGGCCGCAAGGCTGGGGCTACCGCTGATCCTGCCCGCCGAGAGCGCCCGGGAGGCCGCCATGGTGAGGGAGGCCCGGGTGTTCGGCGCCTCCACCCTCTCCCAGGTGGTATCCCATCTCAAGGGGGAGCGGGTCCTGGAGCAGGCGGTGAGCCCCGAAGTGGAGGATCCCGGAGGGGATGTCCCGGTGGACCTGAGGGACGTTCGGGGCCAGGCGGCGGCCAAGCGGGCCCTGGAGGTGGCGGCGGCGGGGCATCACAACCTGCTGATGGTGGGGCCCCCGGGCTCCGGCAAGACCATGCTGGCCCGGGCCCTCAAGGGTCTCCTGCCCCCCCTGGACGATCGGGAGATGATAGAGGTCCTATCGGTGCACAGCGTGGCGGGCCTGCCGGTGCGCAGTTGCAGGGAGAGACCCTTCAGGCCCGTCCACCCCACCGCCAGCACGGTGGCCATCTGCGGCGGAGGCTCGTCCCTTAGGCCCGGGGAGGTTAGCCTAGCCCATCGGGGGGTGCTCTTCCTGGACGAGCTGCCGGAGTTCCAGCGGGACGTGCTGGAGGCCCTCCGGGGCCCACTGGAGGACGGGGTCATCCGGGTGAGCCGGGCGTCCGGCACGGTGGAGTACCCCGCCCGGGTCCTGCTGGTATGTTCCGCCAACCCCTGTCCATGCGGGTACCTGGGGGATCCGGAGGGCCGGTGCCGTTGCAGCCTGGGGGACGTGAGGCGCTACCGGCGCAGGATATCGGGCCCCATCCTGGATAGGATGGACATGCGGCTCGAGGTGCCCCGGGTGCCGGCGGCGGAGCTCATCGACGCCCCCTCAGGCGGGGAGGACTCCCGGATGGTGAGGAGTCGGGTCCTGGCGGCCCGGAGGATCCAGGCGGACCGGTGGGGACCCCTGGGCTACCTGTGCAACTCCGAGGTGCCCGAGGGGATCCTGAGGAGGCACGTGAGGCTCACCGGGGATGCCAAGGAGATCCTGAAGGGGGCCATAGGGGCCTTCCGCCTCAGCGGCAGGGGCCTCAGCCGGGTGATACGCCTCTCCAGGACCGTGGCGGACCTGGAGGGATCCCCGTCGGTGGAGGGGCGCCACGTGGGGGAGGCCCTCTCCTACCGTAGCTTGGAGGAGGTGGGCTGATGGATCTGGCGTCCAAGGAGGCGGTGCTTTGCCTCAACAGGCTCTTCGAGGGCCGCGCCGGTGCCGCGTTGGTCCGGTGGGCCCGGATGGGGCGCCTTCCCCGGGAGGTGATCTCCGGCCCCGCTGCCCTGGAGGAGGCGGGGTTTCCCAGGGGTGGCTGGTCCCGGGTGGAGGAGGCCATGAGGACCGGCTGGGCCCGTCGGGAGCTGGACCGGGCCTCGTCCATGGGGATCGGGGTCCTGGCCCTGGGGGAGGAGGGCTACCCGGAATCCCTCCTGGAGCTGTCAGATCCGCCGGCGGCCCTGTACGTGAGGGGCACCAGGGGTATCCCCCTGAGGCCTCAGGGGGCGGTGAGCGTGGTGGGAACCCGGCGGGCCAGCACCTATGGCCTCAAGGTGGCCATGGCGGTGGGGGAGAGGTGCGCCGGGTCATCCCTATGGACGGTGAGCGGCGGCGCCATGGGGATCGACGGGGCAGCCCACCAGGGGGCCCTCTCCAAGGGGGGACTCACCTGCGCCGTGCTGGGGAACGGGGTGGACGTGGTCTTCCCGGCGGATCACCGGGAGCTGTTTGAGCTGGTGGCCCGGGATGGGTGCCTGGTCAGCGAGTACCCCCTGGGGACCAAGGGCAGCCAGTGGCGCTTCCCCATGAGGAACCGGATCATCGCCGCCCTCTCCGCCAGGCTGGTGGTGGTGGAGGCGCCGGAGAGGAGCGGGGCCTTGATAACCGCGTCCAGGGCGCTGGACCTGGGGCGAGAGGTCTGGGCGGTGCCCGGCAAGATCGGGGAGGCCCAGTGCAGGGGTTCCAACCTGCTCATATACGACGGGGCCATGCCCCTGGTGGACCTGGATCTCCTGTTTCCCCCCGGGGAGGATAGGGGGAGCTCCCGGCAGGTGGATCCCCTGGAGGGGGCCATCCTCCAGGTCATGGCCTCCGAAGGGGATTGGACGGTTGACAAGTTGGCCCTTGAATGTAAAATCGGCGCCGCCGACCTGTTGAGTCGCCTGGCGATCCTGGAGGCGAGGGGGCTGGTGTACCGCTCGTCTCCCGGCAGGTACAGCCTGTCTCCCGGCGCTGGGGCGTGAGACTTCGGCGGTTCGGCGCTTTTGGTCTCTTCATCAGAGGGCCTCTTGAAGCCTTGGCTCTGGGTCCTCCAAATTTCCCGGAGGTGTTCGATGATCTCGAGGATACTTTCACCCATGGAGAGGGCGGCCCTTATGCCCGAAGCGGCGGCCCTGGCGTACTCTATGATATATCACGGCTTCCCCCCGGAGGACCTGGAGCGGGCCCTGCTGGACGCGGTGTTGCTGCACCGCCTGACCGGCGTCCCGCTGGACCAGGAGACCCTCCGGGAGGCCATGGCCCGGTGGACCGATGGGCCGAAGAGGCGGGAGGATCAGCCCCATGAGCTGCCCACCCTGTCCGGCGGCTGGGGGCTCTGTTGACCATGGCGGCCCGATCGAAGTCCGCCCCGGAGGCCAAGGCCCCCAAGACGGCCAAGGGGAGCAAGGCCACCGGCAAGGGTAGCAGGGCCTCCGGGACCCGGTCCCCCAAGGTGGGTCCCGTGGAGACCCTGGTGGTGGTGGAGTCCCCCACCAAGGCCAAGAGCTTGAGCAAGATGCTGGGGCCCGGCTACGCGGTGGAGGCCAGCCTGGGGCACGTGATGGACCTTCCCAAGGTGAGGCTGGGGGTGGACGTGGAGAACGGTTTCGAGCCCGAGTACATCCAGGTCAGGGGCAAGGGGCCGGTGATAAAGCGCCTCAAGGAGCTGGCCAGGGGGGCCAGCCGGGTTCTCCTGGCCTCGGACCCGGACCGGGAGGGGGAGGCCATAGCCTGGCATCTGGCCACCCTCCTGGGGGTACCCCTGGACTCCCCCTGCAGGGTCCGGATCCACGAGATAACCCCCTCGGGGATCTCCGCCGCCCTTCAGGAGGTGGAGGGCATAGACATGAACAAGGTCTACGCCCAGCAGGCCCGGCGGGTCCTGGACAGGCTGGTGGGCTACCGGCTGAGCCCCCTCCTCTGGGCCAAGGTCCAGCGGGGGCTCAGCGCCGGGAGGGTCCAGTCGGTGGCGTTGCGGCTGGTGTGCGAGCGGGAGGACGAGATAGACTCCTTCGTGCCCGAGGAGTACTGGCTGGTGGAGGTCCAAGCGGAGGCGGAGGGGGGCAGGTCCTACCTGCTCAAGCTGGACAAGGAGGCGGGTAAGCCCGTAAGGCTAAAGGACCAGGCGGATGCCCGGCGGGTGGAGGCCCTGGTTAGGTCCAGCCCCCTCCAGGTGTCCTCCTTCCGGAGCCGGGATGGCCTGAGGCGTCCCATGCCCCCCTTCAAGACCAGCACCCTCCAGCAGGAGGCCTCCCGGCGCCTGGGCTACGGCCCCAGGAGGACCATGCGGATCGCCCAGTCCCTCTTCGAGGGGGTGGAGATCCCCGGTCGGGGCCCGGTGGGGCTCATAACCTACATGAGGACCGACAGCCTCCGGATCTCCGACGAGGCCATATCCGCCATGAGGGGCCACATAGCCTCCCGGTTCGGCCCCATGTACCTGCCCGAGAGGCCCAACCACTTTGCCCAGAAGGGCAGGAGCCAGGACGCCCACGAGGCCATCCGCCCCACGGACGTGACCCTGGAGCCCGACGCCATAAGGGAGTACCTGTCCAGCGAGCAGTACCGGCTCTACGACCTGATCTGGCGCCGAGCCCTGGCGAGCCAGATGGCGGACGCCCGGGTGAGGACCAACACCCTGGAGGCCCGATGCGGGGAGCTCACCTTCAAGTGCTCCGGGGTGGAGGTCACCTTCCAGGGCTGGGGGGCCGTGTGGCCCCTTGGGGTCAAGGACACCGAGGTGCCCGCCGCCTCCGAGGGGGAGGATCTGAGGCCCCTCCAGGTGAGGCTGGAGCAGAAGTTCACCCAGCCGCCGGGGAGGTACACCGAGGCGGGGCTCATAAAGGCCCTGGAGGAGAAGGGCATAGGGCGCCCCTCCACCTACGCCACCATAGTGGAGACCCTCTCCGACCGGGGCTACGTGGTTCGGGACGACGACAAGAAGCTCTCCCCCACCAAGCTGGGGCGGGTGGTGAACGCCTTCCTGGTGACCCACTTCCCCGACGTGGTCCAGGTGGACTTCACCGCCAGGATGGAGGACCAGCTGGACCGGGTGGAGTCCGGCGAGATCCAGTGGAGGGAGCCCATAGGGGATTTCTATGGTCCCTTCGAGTCCAGGCTCCAGGAGGTGGCCGCCAGCGCCCAGCGGATGACGGTCCCCCCGGAGCTTGCCGGCGAGGACTGCCCCCAGTGCGGCCGGCCCCTCCTGATCCGCCGGGGCCGGTACGGGGAGTTCATCGGGTGCAGCGGCTACCCGGAGTGCGACTTCACCAAACGGAAGGAGACCTCCACCGGGGTCCCCTGTCCCAAGTGCGGCCAGGGGACCGTGGTGGCCCGGAAGGCTTCCAAGGGAAAGGGTAAGGGCCGGACCTTCTACGGCTGCTCCAGGTACCCGGAGTGCGACTACGTGTCTTGGAGCAAGCCCAAGGGGGACGGGACGGTTTCGGAGGTGCGGGATGAGGTTTGACGTGGAGGTGATAGGCGGCGGGCTAGCCGGGGTGGAGGCCGCCTTCCGGCTCGCCCGGATGGGGTTCTCCGTGGGTCTCTACGAGATGCGCCCCGAGAGGCGCTCCCCCGCCCATAGGACCCACCTGTTGGGGGAGCTGGTGTGCAGCAACTCCCTGGGGGCGGACCAGGAGACCAGCCCCGCGGGGATCCTAAAGGCGGAGCTTAGGCGACTTGGCAGTCCGGTTATGGCGAGCGCGGACCGCAACCGGGTCCCCGCCGGCAGGGCCCTGGCGGTGGACCGGGAGGGCTTCGCCCGGGACCTGACCGATATGGTGAGCTCCCTCCCGAACGTGACGGTGGTCCGTAGGGAGGTGACCTCCATCCCCACCGGGCCCTGCATCCTCGCCACGGGCCCCCTTACCGAGGGGGAGATGGCGGAGGCCCTGAGAGCCGTGGCGGGGGGCGAGGATGGCCGGTTCCTGTACTTCTACGATGCCGCCTCCCCCATCGTCACCATAGACAGCGTTGACATGTCCCGGGCCTACCGGGGGAGCCGTTACGGTCAGGGGGAGGACTACGTCAACTGTCCACTGACCAGGGAGGAGTACCTGGCCTTCTGGGAGGCCCTGGTGTCCGCCAGGCAGGCGCCTCGGCACCAATTCGAGGAGCCCAGGTTCTTCGAGGGGTGTCTGCCGGTGGAGGAGATCGCCCGCCGGGGGGTGGACACCCTGCGCTTCGGCCCCATGAGGCCCGTAGGGCTACCGGGCCCGGACGGCCGGGAGCCCTACGCGGTGGTCCAGCTGAGGCAGGACGACCGGGAGGGGAGGCTCTACAACCTGGTGGGGTTCCAGACCAACCTGCTGTGGGGGGAGCAGGAGCGGGTCTTCCGGATGATCCCCGCCCTTAGGGATGCGGAGTTCGTCCGCAAGGGGGTCATGCATCGGAACCTCTACGTCTGCGCCCCCAAGGTGCTGGACGGGTACCTGAGGCCCCTTGGGGCCCACAGGCGGGATCTGTTCCTGGCGGGGCAGATAACCGGCGTGGAGGGCTACCTGGAGAGCGCCGCCATGGGGCTATGTGCCGCCATGTTCATGGGTTGCGTCCTCAAGGGACTGGAGCTGCCCCATCTGCCCCCCGAGACCGCCCTGGGGTCCCTGCTGAGGCACCTTAGGGAGGCCCGGCCCGAGGGGTTCCAGCCCATGAACGTGAACCTGGGGATCTTCCCTCCCCTGGAGGAGAGGATCCGGGACCGGAGGGAGCGCTGCGCCCGGTACTTCCGGAGGGCCCTGGAGGCCCTGGAGGCGTTCCTCCGGGAGAACCCCCATCTGGACACGGCGGGCTAGAATCATTCCGGGGCTGGAAAAATTCTAAATATTGTGTTAGCCTGAACATGGGGTAAAATAGTCGGCATGGCCGATGGAATTTACCCCATGATCGATTCTTTTCTGGAATATTTAAAGAGTCTCGGCAGATCGGAACACACGGTGATCAACTACGGGGTGGATCTGGGGCAGTTCGCCGAGTACCTGGAACAGGCGGAGGTACACCGGGTCCAGGATATTACCAGGGATCACGTGAGGGGCTTCCTGCGGAGCCTTGTGGGGTATGGCTTTGCCAAGGCGTCGGCGCTGAGGAAGATGTCCTCCATCCGGGGTTTCATGGGTTACCTCAGGGACATTGGGGTGATCGAGAGGGATCCCAGCGAGGGGGTGAAGGGCCCCAGGTCATCGCCGGGGTTGCCCCGGGCCATCTCCTATCCGGACGTGTGCCGTCTCCTGGAGGAGGGCCCGTCGGGCAGGGAGGCCTTTCGGGACCGGCTGGTGATGGAGCTCCTTTACGGCTCGGGGCTTCGGGTTTCGGAGCTGTGCGATCTGGACTGGGATGACGTGGACGTGGAGGAGCGCTGGATCCGGGTCATGGGCAAGGGGAGCAAGGGGCGCATGGTCCCCTTCGGGTCCATAGTGCAGGACATGTTGCGCCGTTGGGGTGAGATGGTGGGTCGCGCGGGTCCCCTGTTCCCCGGCAAGAGGGGGGCGGAGCGGCTGACCCAGAGGACGGTGCACCGGATAGTGTCCGGCTGCGCCAGGCGGGTGGGGCTCTTCGGGGTTAGCCCCCACACGTTGAGGCACAGCTTCGCCACCCACCTTTTGGAGGGGGGCGCATCGCTTCGGGTGGTTCAGGAGCTCATGGGGCACGAGAGCCTGGTGACCACCCAGCGGTATCTGGACGTTACGGCGGAGCGGATGAGGTTCAGCTATCAGGTCCATCATCCGCGGGCTGGAGGGGATAAGAGCCATGGAGATGCTTAAGGGTACCACGGTGGTCTGTGTGAGGCGGGGTGGCCGGGTGGCCATGGCGGGGGACGGCCAGGTCACCCTGGGGGCCCAGGTGGTCAAGACCCGGGCCCGGAAGGTGAGGCGCCTCAAGTGGGACGTGTTGGCGGGCTTCGCGGGGTCCACCGCGGACGCCATGACGCTGTTCGAGCGGTTCGAGCGGGCGTTGGACGCCCACAAGGGGGACGTGCTTAGGGCGTCGGTGGAGCTGGTGAAGGAGTGGCGGACCGACCGGGTCCTTCGGAGGCTGGAGGCCATGATGTTGGTGGCGGACCTGGACAGGACGCTCCTCTTGTCCGGAGCGGGGGACGTGCTGGAGATGGAGGAGATGTGCGCCTCCATAGGCTCCGGTTCCGGCTACGCCCTGGCGGCCGCCCGGGCCCTTCTGGAGGGCACCGACTGGGACGCCCCAGCGGTGGCCCGGAGGTCGTTGGAGATAGCGGCGGAGATATGCATATACACTAACAGCAACGTGACGTTGGAGGAGATAGGCAGATGATGGATCTCACGCCCCGGATGGTGGTGGAGTACCTGGACCGGCACATAGTGGGGCAGTCCAAGGCCAAGCGGGCGGTGGCGGTGGCGTTGAGGAACCGGATAAGGCGTCGTCGCCTTCCGGAGGAGCTGGCCCGGGAGGTCTACCCCAAGAACATCCTGATGGTGGGTCCCACCGGGGTGGGTAAGACCGAGATAGCCCGTCGGCTGGCCAAGCTGGTGGGGGCCCCGTTCGTCAAGGTGGAGGCCACCAAGTTCACCGAGGTGGGCTACGTGGGCAGGGACGTGGAGTCCATGATCCGGGACCTGGTGGAAGTGGCCTTCCAGATGGTGAGGTCCCGCAGGCTGGAGGAGGTGTCCCCCGAGGCCCGGCGTCGGGCGGAGGAGCGGGTCCTGGACGCGCTGTTGCCGTCCCCCAAGCCCAGGACGGAGGGTTTGAACTTCCTGAAGCTCCTTGGGGTCGAGGGGTCCCAGGAGGAGGCCGCGCCGGAAGAGCCCGACGAGAGGAGGTCCGCCACCCGGGAGAAGCTGCGGGAGCTTCTGAGGGCCCGCAAGCTGGACGAAAGGACCGTGGAGGTGGAGGTCTTCGAGTCCCCGTTGCCCAACGTGGCGGTGATGGGCCCCATGGGGGGCGAGGGTTTGGACCTGGGGGACATGCTTGGTGGGTTGTTCCCCAAGCGTCCCCGGCGCAAGTCCATGACGGTGGCCAAGGCCCTGGAGGAGCTGGAGGCCGACGAGGCGGACAAGCTGCTGGACCGGGAGTCCTTGAGCCGGGAGGCGGTGCGCCTGGCGGAGGAGGAGGGTATCGTCTTCATCGACGAGATGGACAAGATAGCCTCCAGCGGGGCCTCCCACGGGCCGGACGTGAGCCGGGAGGGGGTTCAGCGGGACCTTCTGCCCCTGGTGGAGGGGACGGTGGTGAACACCAAGTACGGACCGGTGAGGACCGACCACGTGCTCTTCATCGCCGCCGGTGCGTTTCACAAGGTGAAGCCCTCGGACCTGGCGCCGGAGCTCCAGGGCCGGTTCCCCATAAGGGTGGAGCTGGAGCCCCTGGGGGAGGAGGACCTGTACCGGATACTGGTGGAGCCCCAGGGGAGCCTGACTGTCCAGTACGGGGAGCTGCTCCGGACCGACGGGGTGGAGCTTAAGTTCCTGGACGAGGGGCTCCGGGAGGTGGCCCAGATGGCCCACCGGATGAACCGGGAGATGGAGGACATAGGGGCCCGGCGGCTGCACACCCTGATGGAGATGTTGCTGGAGGATCTCAGTTTCGAAGCCCCCGACGGGGTGAGAGGGGAGGTCACGGTGGACCGGGAGTACGTGGCGTCCCGGGTGGGTGGGCTGCTGGAGGAGAGAGATCCGAGAAGGTATCTTCTATAGTTGAGGTTAAAATAAATCAAGGTGTATGCAATCAGGAGGAATCGAAGATGAACACCCCTAGTGAGTTGGTTGAGTCCCGGCCGAAGATCCTGGATCCCTCGGCCATGCAGGATCTGTTGGAGAAGACCCGGCTGGTGGCCCGGGCGCTGCAGAACCGGAAGGACCGGGGGGCCCCGGACTACTCCAAGCTGTCCAGGTTGCTCTGCGACCTGTCCGCCGCCAACGTGTACATCGTGAGCCGCGATGGCCGCATCCTGGGCTACGCCTGGATAAGCTCCTACGACTGTCCCATCATGGTGGACATCCTGTCCTCCAATACCCTGCCCAGCGGGTACATGGATCGGTTGAACCAGTACCACGAGTCGGTGTTGAACCACACGGACAACGGCATGTGCGCCTACACGGACCAGCCCTGCACCTACTCCAACAAGCACGTGCTGTACGTTCCGATAAATGGCGGGGGCGACCGGCTTGGGACCCTGATCCTGGCCCGGTTCGGCTGTCCCTTCGACACCCGGGACCTGGTGTTGGCGGAGTACCTGGCCACGGTGGTGGGGCTGGAGATCCTTCACGACCGCTCCAGATCCATAGAGGAGAGGGGCCGGGAGAGGCTGGTGGTCCAGATGGCCATGAGGGCCCTGTCCTACTCGGAGGTGGAGTCCGTGAGGCACATAATCCAGGACCTGGGGGGCTCCGAGGGGGTCGTGGTGGCCAGCAAGGTGGCGGACCGGGTGGGGGTCACCCGGAGCGTGATAGTCAACGCCCTGAGGAAGCTGAGCAGCGCGGGGATAATAGAGAGCCGGAGCTTGGGTATGAAGGGGACTTACATCAAGGTCATAAGCTCTCTCTTCCTGGAGGAGCTGGGCATAGAGGAGTAGGGGCCGTTCAGGCCCCCTTTTTGTAACAAAAGAAAACAAAGTTAGGAGGGTGTAACTTTGTTGACGCCCCCCGAACGTTGTCTTTGCGGATATAATATGGGGCGATGGACCCATTGGGAGGTGGTAGGCGGTGCGGGGAGATCTTTCTTGGGGGGTTATCCAGAAGGATCTGGAGGGGCTGTCCCGCCGGATGGGGGCGGTGGCCCAGAACGTGGCCAACGCCAACACGCCCAGGTACGCCCGCCGGGAGGTCAGCTTCGAGGACCAGCTGGCGGCGGTGATAGATCAGCCCAGGAGGTTGCCCCTTGCGGTGAGCGACCAGAGGCACATGACCAACGTCCCTCTGGGGTTAGATAACGTCAAGCCCCGGGAGGACCGGGTGGAGGACGAGATCTACCGGTACGACGGCAATAACGTGGACCCTGAGGTTGAGATGGCCAAGCTGGCGGAGACCAGGATGATGTACCAGGCCATGAGCCGGGTCCTGAGCCGGAAGGTGGCCATGTACAGGACCGCCATAGGAGGTGGACGTTGATGAAGGTCTTCAGGAGCGTTGACGTGGCGGGCAGCGCGCTGACCGCCCACCGGGTATGGATGGACGCCATATCGTCCAACCTGGCTAACGTGAACACCACCAGGACCCCCGAGGGGGGGCCCTACGTGAGGCGGGTCCCCATATTCCAGGAGAGGCTCATGGCGGCCATGAAGGACGGCTCCACCTCGTCGGGGGTCAAGGTGGTGGCCATAGAGAGGGACCCCCTCCCACCCCGGATGGTTTATCAGCCGGACCACCCGGACGCCAACCAGGAGGGGTACGTGGCCTATCCGAACGTAAACGTGGTCCGGGAGATGGCTGACATGATGGTGGCCAGCCGGGCCTACGAGGCCAACCTGACGGTGGTGGAGACCGGCAAGGCCATGTGGAACAGCGCCATCGACATCATGAGGGGCTAAAGTAAATACTGGTTTGTTTTAATGGGTCTAAAGTCCCGTAAGAACGGGAAGATCGGATTAACAAGATTTTATTTTGGTCTCTTTATCTCCCCCCGGGGGATGGGATAAGATTCGTAACCGACGTGACGTGGCCGCCGGTGGCGGCTTTGGGGGGGTATTTCTTGTGGACGTGGTCCGGTTGGATCTTTCTAGGCTTGCGTCGGTGTCCCCGGTGGCTTCCCCTTCGTCGGGGGCCGTTGGGTCGGTGACGCCCTTCGAGGAGGTGTTGCGTTCCAGTCTGAGGAGCGTGAACTCCCTTCAGATGGGGGCGGATCAGATAGTCCAGCGGCTGGCGCTTGGGGAGGTGGAGGACGTGTCCCAGGTGTCCATAGCGGTGGAGAAGGCGGAGCTGGCGCTGAGGACCCTGGTGGAGATCCGCAACAAGCTGGTGGACGCGTACCAGCAGATATCGAGGATGCCGGTGTAGCCCTTTATGGACAGGCTTAAGGAGCAGTTGGAACGGCTCAAGGGCTTCTTCCTTGGGCTGGAGAGGTGGCAGCGGTACTCCCTGGTGGGGGCCGGGGCGTTGGTCCTGGCCTCCCTGGTGCTTTTGGCCTTCGTGGCCGGGCGGACCGCCTACGATCCCCTCTTCTCGGGGCTCACCATGGAGGACCAGGGGGCGGTGGTGGAGTACCTGAAGGAGCAGAAGATCCCCTTCAAGGTTGATCCGGGGGCAAACGCCATACTGGTGCCCCGGCGGAACGTCTACGAGGCCCGGATAGCCCTGGCCCAGATGGGTATCCCAAAGGGGGGCGTGGTGGGTTTCGAGATATTCGACCAGCCCAAGATGGGGATGAACGACTTCCAGCAGAGGGTGGCCTACGCCAGGGCCCTGGAGGGGGAGCTGTCCAGGACCATATCCAAGATAGACGCGGTGGAGGAGGCCCGGGTGAGCATCGTGATCCCCGAGCAGCGGCTCTTCCTGGAGGAGCAGCGGCCGTCCACCGCCTCGGTGTTGGTGAGGCTCAAGCCCGGCCGGGAGATAGGCCAGGAGCAGGTCCGGGGGATAGTGAACCTGGTGGCCCGGAGCGTGGAGGGGCTCAGGCCCGAGGACGTGACGGTGGTGGACACCTCCGGCAAGGTGCTGTCGGACCTTATCCACGACGACAACCTGATCTACATGTCCGGCTCCGACGGGCGAGCGGTGTCTTCGGTCCAGCGGGAGCTGGAGCGCCAGCAGGAGCAGGAGCTGGAGCGGAAGGTGCGGGTGATGCTGGAGAAGGTCTTCGGCCCCGGCAAGGCGGTGGTCCGGGTCCGGGTGGAGCTTGACTTCGACAAGAAGAGCACGTCCCGGAGGGAGTTCATCCCCGGTCCGGACGGCAAGGGGGTCATAAGGAGCCAGCAGAACGTGGAGGAGAGCTACACCGGTCCAGGCACCCCTCCCGGTGGTGCGCCGGGCACCACCACCAACATACCGGGTTACGTTGTGAACCCCAACCAGGGGGGCAACGTGGAGTACAACAAGACCGACACGGTGACCAACTACGACATAACCACCCAGGAGTCCCAGACCCAGTCGACCCCGGGGGCCATAAAGCGTCTATCCGCATCGGTGATCGTGGACGGTCAGCTGGATGAGGCGGCCTCTCAGAACCTGAGGCAGACCGTGGCGGCCGCCATCGGGATCGACGAGGCCCGGGGGGATCGGCTGGTGATCCAGGCCATGAAGTTCGACACCACCCTGGCGGATCAGATGCTGGCCCAGCTGGAGGCGGAGAGGCGTCAGCGGCTCATCGGGGCCGCCCTGGTGGGGCTTCTGGTGCTTTTGGCCGCCGGGGGCTTCGGCTTCCTCTGGTACCGGCGGCGTAAGCTGGCGGCCCTTGCAAGGCTGGTCCCCCAGGAGGGGGAGCAGAAGGCTCCGTCCCTCAAGGAGCTCCTGGAGAACCCGGAGCTCATGACCGCCCAGGGAGAGCTGGCCATACTGGAGGAGCAGCTCAGGCTCTACGCCTCCAACAACCCGGAAGAGGTGGCCAACCTCATAAAGAACTGGTTGGCGGAGGAATCTTAGGGAAGGACGGATTTGAATGGCCAAGGCCAAGGACCTTAGGGGCAGGGAGAAGGCCGCCATATTCCTGGTGGCCATAGGGCCGGAGGTTTCCGCCCAGGTGTACAAGCACCTGGACGACCCCACCATAGAGCTTCTCACCCTGGAGATAGCCAACTTGAGGAAGGTGACCCCGGAGACCAAGCTGGAGGTCCTCAAGGAGGCCCAGGAGATAATCATGGCCCGGGAGTTCATGACCCAGGGCGGGGTGGAGTACGCCCGGAAGCTGCTGGAGCAGGCCCTGGGACCCGAGCGGGCCCAGGACATACTGCGTCGCATCACCGCCAGCCTCCAGGTCAGGCCCTTCGACTTCGTCCGGCACGCGGACCCGTCCCAGCTCATATCCTTCATCCAGGGGGAGCATCCCCAGACCATCGCCCTCATCCTGTCGTACCTGTCCCCCGAGCAGGCGGGGCAGGTGTTGGGGGGCCTTCCCCCGTCGTCCCAGTGGGACGTGGCCAGGAGGATCGCCCGGATGGATCGGATAACCCCCGAGGTCCTTCGGGAGGTGGAGCGGGTGTTGGAGAGGAAGCTGTCCACCGTCATGGGTCAGGACTTCACCATGGCGGGCGGGGTGGACGCGGTGGTGGCCATAATCAACCGGGTGGACCGGGGCACGGAGCGGAACATCATAGAGGCCCTGGAGGAGCAGGATCCGGAACTGGCGGAGGAGATAAAGAAGCGGCTCTTCGTGTTCGAGGACATCCTGGGCATGGACGACCGGTCGCTGCAGCGGGTGCTCCGGGAGGTCGACATGAAGGACCTGGCACTGGCCCTCAAGGGTGCGTCGGAGGAGCTCAAGAACAAGTTCCTCCGGAACATGTCCAAGCGGGCGGCGGACATGCTACGGGAGGACATGGACTTCATGGGCCCCGTGAGGGTCCGGATGGTGGAGGAGGCCCAGCAGAAGATCGTGAACATAGTCAGGTCCCTGGAGGAGGCGGGAGAGATCGTCATAGCCCGGGGCGGAGAGGAGGAGCTGGTTGTCTAGCCCTCGCCGCAGCCTGATAAAGGCGGTCCGGGTCATCCCCGAGGTGGTCCGGATCGGCAGGACCCAGAGGGACAGGGGGCCGTCCCCAGCACAGGAGGATGGGTCGTCCTCCCCGGCGGCACCCGAGGTCTCCCGGGAGGAGGCCCTGAGCGCCAGGGTGTCGGAGCTGGAGTCGGAGCTGGAGCGGGCCCTCTCCAAGGCGTCCGCCCTGGAGGCGGAGCTGGTTTCCCTGAAGCTCCGCCAGGAGGAGGAGATGCGGGCCTTCATGGAGGAGGCGACCCGGAAGGTGGAGGAGCTCAAGCGCCAGGCGATGGAGGAGGGGCGTCGGGAGGGTTTCGAGGCGGGGCACTCCCAGGGGCTCTTGGCCGCCCGGGCGGAGCTGGAGGAGGAGTACCGCTCCCGGTTTAAGGGGGCCCTGGACGTGCTGGAGGGGATACACCGGTCCCTGGAGGAGGAGCGGCAGGCGCTGGCGTCTCTGCTGGTGCCCCAGATGGTGAGGCTGTGGGAGGCCCTGCTGTCCCGGATGCTTTTCGACCGGGTCCGCCTGGAGGAGGGGGCCGCTACGAGGGTCCTCAAGGGGATACTGGCCAAGATAAGCGACCGGGAACGGCTGGTGGTCTACGTTAACCCCCAAGATCACCGGATGGTGGAGGAGGCCGCATCCGGGCTGGGGGACCTGCTTCGGGGGGTCAAACACCTGGAGGTGGTGCCCGATGGGGACGTGGACCGGGGTAGCTGCATAGTTGAGACCAACCTGGGGGTGTATGACGCCCGGTGGAGGACCCAGCTGGAGCAGGTGGACCTCCAGGTGGGGGCCCTCCTGTTCGGGGGTGGGGGCCTTGAGGGGGAGTGAGGTCTTCAAGGCCCTGGAGGGGCGGCTGGAGAGGACCGAGCTGATCCGACTGAACGGCAGGGTGGTCCAGGTGGTGGGGCTCGTGATAGAGTCCCAAGGGCCCGACGTCCAGGTGGGGGACCTGTGCGAGATATCCTTCCGGAACCGCCGGAACCCCTTAAAGGCTGAGGTGGTGGGTTTCAGGTCCGACCGGGTGCTCCTCATGCCCCTGGGGGACCTGAACGACATAGGCCCCGGGTGTGACGTGGCCGCCCTGGGCCCCACCCTGGGGGTCCACGTGGGGGAGGACCTGTTGGGCCGGATCCTGGATGGGCTAGGTAACCCAATTGACGACCTAGGCCCGGTGGGGGCCAGCGAGTTCTACCCCCTCTATGCCCCGCCGCCCCATCCGCTGAAGAGGCAGATGATAGACCGCCCCCTCTCGGTGGGGGTCAGGGTGATAGACGGGTTGTTGACCCTGGGGCAGGGCCAGAGGGTGGGGATCTTCGCCGGCTCCGGGGTGGGCAAGAGCGTGCTCCTGGGCATGATGGCCCGGAACACCGAGGCGGACGTGAACGTGATCGCCCTGGTGGGGGAGAGGGGCCGTGAGGTCCGGGAGTTCGTGGAGCGGGATCTGGGGCCCGAGGGGCTCAAGCGGTCGGTGGTGGTGGTGGCCACATCGGACCAGCCCCCCCTGGTGAGGCTCAAGGCGTCCCTCACCGCCACGGCGGTGGCGGAGTACTTCCGGGATCAGGGGGCCAACGTGTTGCTCATGATGGACTCGGTTACCCGGGTGGCCATGGCCCAGCGGGACGTTGGTCTCGCCATAGGGGAGCCCCCGGCCACCAAGGGGTACACCCCGTCGGTGTTCGCCTTCCTGCCCCGGCTGCTGGAGAGGTCCGGGGCGGGGGACCGGGGGAGCATAACCGCCATCTACACCGTGTTGGTGGAGGGGGACGACATGAACGAGCCGGTGGCGGACACGGTCCGGGGGATCCTGGACGGCCACATAGTGCTCAGCCGGTCCCTGGCGGCCAAGAACCACTACCCGTCGGTGGAGGTGGGCCGGAGCGTCAGCCGGGTTATGCCCCACATAGTATCCCGGGAGCACCTGGAGTCCGCGGGCCGGGTGAGGGAGCTCCTGGCGGTGTACGAGGAGGCCCAGGACCTGGTGAACATCGGGGCCTACAAGGCGGGGAGCAACCCCAGGATAGATTGGGCTTTGGCCAACCTGGAGGACGTCCGAAACTTCCTACGTCAGGGGATGCACGAGAGGAGCTCCTTCGACGAGACCGTATCAAGGCTCCTGGAGCTGGCCCCCCTGGGGGCTTGAGGGGAGGTTGACCCTTGATAAGGCAGAGGATAGCCCGCTTCGAGCGGATATACAGGGCAAGGGAGGCGGAGCTGGACCAGCGGATGACCGAGCTGGCCCGGCGCCGGGCGGAGGAGGAGGCTCACCGGCGTCGCCTGGAGGCCGCCCAGGAGATGAGGCACCGGGCGGAGGCGGACTTCATGTCCCTCTGCGGCACCGTGAGCGCCCGGGACATGTGGATGATGAGGAGCTCCATAGACCTGGCGGCCCAGGAGGTGGAGTCCGCAGGATCGGACCTCTCCAGGTGCATGGAGGAGATAGAGCGGACCATGGAGGCGGTGACCGAGTCCCACCGGGACTTGAAGGTTCTCGAGAGCTTCATGGGCAGGCTTCGGAGCCGCCTTGCGGCGGAGGAGTCCCGGGTGGAGCAGTCCATGTTGGACGAGATGGCGTTGCGTTTGAGGGGCGGGGGTGTGTTGGATGAGGCCTGAGGGCTGCATGGATGGGGTCCTTAGCAGGATAAGGGAGATAGAGTCCCGGTTCGGCATAGAGCGGGTCCAGCGGGGAGAGGTGGTCTCCTTCGACCGGGCGCTGAAGGAGGCGGAGGGGGATCTGGAGGATGAGTCCCTTCCCGGGGGCGATGTGGAGATTCCCGAGTCGGCCCAGGAGCGGCTAAAGGTTTGGGAGCCGGTCCTGCAGGAGCTGTGCGGCCGGTACGGGGTGGATCCGGACCTGGCCAGGGCGGTGATGTACCACGAGTCCGGGGGACGTCCCGATGCGGTGTCCTCTGCGGGGGCCATAGGCCTCATGCAGCTCATGCCCGGCACCGCCAGGGCCCTGGGGGTGGATCCCCGGGACCCGGTGCGGAACCTGGAGGGGGGGGTCAAGTACCTGGCCCAGATGCTGGCCCGCTACGGTGGTGACGTGGAGAAGGCCCTGGCGGCTTACAACGCCGGCGCCGGCCGGGTGGACTCCCACGGTGGAGTCCCCCCGATCCCGGAGACCCAGAGGTACGTGAAGAACGTGATGGCCCTATACCGCAAGTACGACGGAGGTAACCGCTGATGCCCGAGGACGATACCCGGGAGGAACTGCCCGAGGTCCAAGAGGAGAGGCCCAAGAGGGAGGATAAGCCCAAGCCCAAAAAGAAGAAGGGGCCGTCGAAGCTGAGGCGCCTTCTGTTGCTGTCCTTGCTCCTCCTGGGGGTGGCCCTGGGGCTTCACTTCTCCGGGGCGGTGGACATGAGGGGGCCCATGTTCCGCGCGGTGTACTCGATACCCAAGGTGGGGCCCTCCCTGGGGGCCGCTCTCGGGATACCCGCCACCTACGCCATGTCCTCCCAGGAGCGCCGGGCCATGGAGATCCGGCAGATGGAGGAGGCCCTCTCGGCCCTCAAAGCGGAGCTGGACAGGAGGGGGGCGGAGCTGGACGCGGCCTCCGCGGACCTGAGTGCCCGGCAGGGGGAGATAGCGAAGCTGGAGGCCCAGCTTCAGGCGAAGCTAAAGGAGCTGGAGGCCGAAGACGATAAGAAAGAGCAGGCCTCGCTGGCCTCCCTGGAGGACGTGCTGAAGACCTACAAGGACATGTCCCCCAGGAACGCGGCCCAGATCATCGGCAAGATGAACGAGGACCTGGCGGTGGAGATCCTTTCGAGGTTGCCCAAGGATCAAGCGGCCAAGATACTGGGACGCATGGACGCGGACCTGGCGGCCAGGCTGACGGAACGGCTAGCCAACGTGGAGAAGAGGCCTTGACCGTGGGAGGTGGCGTTCGTGCCCGACTCTGTTAACCTGGACCTCTGGTCCTTGCTGGGGCCCTTGGTTCCAAGCATTGGATCCGAGGGGCCCAAGGGTGACGCCGAAGCGTTCCTGAACATGATGGAGGAGATGACATCCGCCACGGGGGATGGCGGCAAACCCCCGAGTGGTGACGCCCATGGGGTGGCGGGGGGAGCCCTTGTCTCGTGGGCCCAAGAGCCCCGGGAAAGGGGTGAGGGCGGTGCCAAGGGGCGGTTCATTCAGCCCATGGTTCCGTTCTCCATGGGTGTTCTAGGGGGGCTTCGTCGCGATGGTGTGGCTCGGTGGTCCTCGTTGGATCCCGATGTAGGGAGGTCCGTCCCGAAGGATGCGGATGTGTCAGCCACAGAGGCGGGTGGGTCCTGTGGGGTGGACGAGAGGCTTGACCGGTTGATCCAGGCCTTGGATGCCCTGGGTAAGGCCAGGGTCACGGGTGAACGGGATGTGCCGGTGATGGATGCGGACGTCTTAAGGCCAGAGGTCCGCGGGCATCAAGAGGGCTCCAGCGACGAAGAGGGGTGTGACACCCGGGCGGGGGCGCCGGAGAGGCCTGTTTCGGAGTCAGGGGCCATGGGTGGGGACAGTTGGCTTTATGCCGGCCCGGCGGAGCTGATGTTCCACGCGTCCAAGCTCGCCGGGGAAGGGGGCTTGCCCGTTGTTTACCTCGATCCCGTGCCTTTGGCATCTTTGGAGGAGGTCCCTAATGGGGGGTGGATGGCCACCGAGTCGCTCCCCGGGGAGGCGCCGGAGGCGTCTTCCCCCGATGCGGGCCCCTCGGCCACGTCTCCCGGGGTCGAGTTCAAGGGTTCCGCATCCGGCCGGGGAGTGGACGGAGCGGAGGATGAGGTCCGTCCCGGTGGGGATGGACAGAAGGGGTTTGCGGGGCCGCTGGAGTTGCGTCGCTCCGGCTCATCCGGGTCGGGGGAGCCCGTGAGGCCCCAGCGGTGGGGCCAGGTGGCCGAATCACCTGGCCCTGTGTCGATCCCCTTCGGTGTGGAGGGTTCCACTGCCACCGGTGTCCCGGGGGCGCCCCAGGTTCCGTCTCGTCCCCAGGTTCCGGTGACCTATCGGCTCGGTTCGGTGGGGGAGATGGCGCTGGGGGAGGCGCTGATCCGGATCATCCCCCTTTCCTCATCGGATCAGGGGGGGCGGGCGGAGATGGTGGTGGAGCCCCCGTCCCTGGGTCGGGTGGAGGTGGAGCTCTCGGTGCAGGACGGGGCGGTGACCGCCAACATCCGGGTGGAGAACCGGGAGCTTCTGGGGATCGTTCAGGCCCAGTCCCAGCGGCTCAGGGAGTCGCTGGAGGCCCAGGGCCTTCAGGTTATGGGGCTCTCGGTGGACCTGAGGAACGACGAGAACCGTCCCCGGGGGGGCGGGGATCAGCGAAGGGGTCGGTCCCGGTTGAACCCGGGATCGGACCAGGAGGCCAGCCTCTTCCGGGTGGACCTGAGGGAGGGGCTCCTCCACTGGCTTGCGTGAGGAGGGATTCGGAATGGCGGAGGTTAACGGGGTGACCCAGGCCGCCTCCGGCGGTCAGGAGGCCACCCGGGCGGTCAAGAAGGAGCTGGGCAAGGACGACTTCCTCAAGATCCTGATAGCCCAGCTGACCCACCAGGATCCGTTGGATCCGCTGAAGGACCGGGATTTCATCGCCCAGATGGCCCAGTTCTCCGCGCTGGAGCAGCAGATGAACATAGCCAAGGGCATAGAGGGTCTATCCAAGCTTTCCATGGCCTCGGCGGTAAACTACGTGGGGCGCACCGTGGGGTACACGGACGACCAGGGGCAGGAGGCGGCGGGGGTGGTGAAGTTCGTGGAGATGAAGGACGGCTCCGTGACGCTCCACCTGGCAGACGGCAACTCGATTCCAATGGAGAAGGTTCAGTACGTGGGTTGAGGACTATGATGGCAGAATCTATGGCCCCCAGGGACGGCGGGCTTTAGGATCTAGGGATTGTGGTTTCGAATTTTGGATTGAAGGAGGAGGCGGGGCATGCTTAGATCCCTATATTCTGGAGTCTCCGGCGTCAAGGGGCATCAGACCTACCTGGACGTGGTGGGAAACAACATAGCCAACGTGAACACCACCGGCTTCAAGAGGTCTAACGTGCTGTTCCAGGACCTGCTCTACCAGAACGTCAGGGGAGCCATGGCCCCCGACGCGGGTCAGGGCAGGGGGGGCATAAACCCCATGCAGGTAGGTCTTGGCAGCATGGTGGGGGCGGTGGAGACCATCCACACCCAAGGTACCATGCAGTACACGGGCAACCGGAACGATTTCGGCATATCCGGAGATGGTTATTTCGTGGTCAAGACCGGTGCCGATACCTTCTACACCCGTGCCGGTTCCGCCACCATGGACTCCGGTGGCAACTTGGTCATGTCCGGAATGGGCTACATATACCAGGGCTACAAGATGTCGAAGGATCCCACGGATCCGACCAAGTACGTAGAGGGTCCTTTGGGGGACATAAACATACCGGTGGGGCAGAAGCTGGAGGCCAACAAGACAACCCTGGGGGGTTACCGGTGCAATCTGGACAGCCGGGTCAAGGCCCACCTGCCCATGGGGATAACCGGCAACGACTCGGAGTTCAAGATCGTGCTGGGGACCAACACCTACACCCTGAACCAGGTGTCCGAGGGGGGGGCGGTGGCCAGCTTTATGACCTTATCGGATGGCACCAACTCGGTTACGTTGGGCTTCCCTGCCGCGGGTCCCATAGTTGATCCTACGTCGCTTCTTCCCAACCTCACGCAGATAACCACCGCCGGGGCCTTCACCGGCGCCTCCTACGACCCCGCCACCGGGAAGCTGACCGTAACCGACGGCACCAACTCAAGCACCGTGGACCTGGCGGCCCTCATGGACTTCCAGGTGCTCAGCGTGAAGGATGCGCTCAACAACACCTACTACTACCTGGCGGAGTTCAACGACGTGGCCACCACGGGGGACAAAGAGCTGGTTCTCTGGGGGCCCGACGCCTCCGCTGGCGGCGCCATGACCCGCTACTCCGTCACGGTCCCAACCAGGAGGGACGGGACCTTCGATCTGAGCGCGGCCACCAACCTGCTCGCCGCCGCCCAGTCCCCCACGGGGAATGCGGTAACCGTTCAGGCCACCACCGACGGGCTGGGGCTGGTGGTCAAGGATGGGGCCACCACGGTGGCCACCCTGAACCAGCGGCTCTCCAGCGTCCACACCAGCAAGATGGACATATACGACAGCCTGGGCAACGCCCACACCCTGGAGGTCTCCTGGGAGAAGATAGATAACAACCAGTGGCGCTGGCGGGCCTTCCTGCCCAGCGAGCCGGGGATCACCATGACGGACAACACGGGGGTAATAAACTTCACCTCCGAGGGAAAGATCGAGGGGGTGGACACCTTCGACGTGACCATCAACTTCGCCGCCCTCGGGGCCGAGGACTCCACCGTGAGGCTGGACTTCAGCGGTAGGTCTTTCGACAAGGACGCAATAGAGGGGGTCACCCAGTACGGGTCCGCCTTCACCACCAAGGCCTACTACCAGGACGGCTACCCCATGGGGGTGCTTCAGGATTACGCGGTGAGCTCCGACGGCACGGTCCAGGGGGTGTACAGCAACGGTCAGAGGCAGCCCCTTTACAAGCTGGCTTTGGCGCTTTTTGCCAACCCTCAGGGGCTTTTCAAGGAGAGCGGCACGGTCTTCTCCCAGTCCGCCAACTCGGGGATAGCCCAGATAGTTAAGCCCATGGAGGGCGGGGCGGGGCGGATAATGGGTAGCAACCTGGAGATGTCCAACGTGGACCTGTCCCAGGAGTTTGTGAACCTGATCGTGGCCCAGAGGGGTTTCCAGGCCAACGCCCGGGTCATCACCACCTCGGACCAGGTTCTTGAGGAGCTTATAAACCTCAAGAGGTAGTTGGCCTCATGATAGAGCTCACTCGGTTCGGCGGCGGCAAGTTCGTGGTGAACTGCGAGCTCATAGAGACCGTTGAGGCCACACCGGACACGGTGGTGACGATGACCAATGGACATCGCTACGTGGTTAAGGAGCCGCCGGAGGATATAATAGAGAAGGTGGTGCGGTTCAAACGGAGGCTGTGGTCTCCCCCGGGGATCGGTGACGGATCCGGGGGGGCGTGAGCCCCCGGGGTTTGGGGATCTACACTTGATTTCATCGAGGTGAGGCGCCGGTGGATCTTGCGAGCGTGATAGGTTTTCTTTTGGCCTTGATTCTGGTCATCGGGGGCATATTGGCGGGTGGAGACCCGGGGGCCTTTGTGGATGCCCCTTCACTTCTCATAACCGGTGGAGGTACCCTTGGTGCCGCCATAATGGCTAACCCGATAGAGAGGACCAAGGCATTGCCCAAGATCATCCGGAAGGCCTTTTTCAACGACCCGATAGATCTTCCTGGGCTCATTCAGACGCTGGTGAGCTTCGCCGAGAAGGCCCGCTGGGAGGGGCTTCTGGCCCTGGAGGAGGACGCAGCCCAGCTGGACGATCCTTTCCTCAAGAAGTCCATCCAGCTGGTGGTGGATGGCACCGATCCGGAGCTGGTGAAGTCCATCCTTGACACGGAGATAGGGCTCCTGGAGGAGCGTCACGGGGCCGGTAAGGCCTACTTCGACACCATGGCGGAGCTGGCCCCCGCGTTCGGCATGTTGGGGACCCTGATAGGGCTGATCCTGATGCTTGGCAACCTGGACGACCCGGACGCCCTGGGGCCCGGAATGGCCACGGCGCTGATCACCACCTTCTACGGGTCATTCATCGCCAACGTGCTCTGCATCCCCACCAGCAAGAAGCTGGCCTACCGGTCCAGCCAGGAGGTGCTGGCCCGGGAGCTCATGGTGGAGGGTATATTGGCTATTCAGGCGGGAGAGAACCCCCGGATAGTGGAGGAGAAACTCAAGGTCTTCCTCTCCCCGGACCTCAGGGCCAAGATGGAGGAGGAGAAGGAGAAGGAGCAGGGGGGGTGATGACCGTTGGCTCGGAAGAAGAAGCAGCCTGAGGGCCCCACCGGGGCGCCCCTATTCATGGCCACCTACGGGGACATGGTCACCCTGCTTCTCACCTTCTTCGTGTTCCTGTACTCCTTCTCGTCCATAGACGTCCAGAAGTTCCAGAAGATGATCTTCTCCTTCCAGGGGGCACTGGGGGTTCTGCCTGGGGGGAAGACCATCCAGGAGGATGCGGGGGTCTACCAGGGTAAGGTTGGCCAGGATGCGGGGGACTCCATAAAGAGGACCCAGGAGTTCAAGGAGGGCATAGCCAGGCAGCTCCAGGCCCTGGCCAAGGAGGAGGGGCTTCAGAGCCAGATGAAGGTTCATGTGGACCAGCGGGGGGTGACGGTCTCCATGTCGGAGCAGTTCCTCTTTGCTCCCGGTAGTGCGGAGCTGAGCCCCTTTGCCAGGCGGGTGCTCTTCAAGGTTGGACAGGTGCTGCGGGTTGTTCGGTTCCCCCTCTCCTTTGAGGGGCACACGGACAACACCCCAATGGAGGGGGGCCTCTACGGGGACAACTGGGGCCTCTCCGCCGCCCGGGCTGCGGCGGTGGCGTCCTACATGGTTAACCGGATAGGCCTGTCGGACAAGAACGTCCAGGCGGTGGGCTACGGGCCATCCAAGCCCCTGGTGCCCAACGACACGCCGGAGCATCGGGCCATAAACCGGCGGGTGGACATAGTGATACTGACGGAACACTCCATTTGAGCGAGGGGGAGGGACCATGGCTAAGAAGGCTTTGATCTTTGGGGTGATCGGGGTGGTGGTCCTGCTCCTCGGCATAGGGGGCGGGGTGATGGTGGGGCTCAAGTTCTTCGGCTCCGACAAGCCGGAGGAGAAGCTGCTCCCCCCGGGGCCCACCGTTTCCCTGGGAAGCTTCACCATCAACCTGGCGGACCCGGAGCCCCATCTAATTCAGCTGGGGGTTACTTTGGAGCTGGAGGACCAGGAGACCGCCACAATGCTGGCGGATCCCGGGTGGATGTCCAGGATAAAGAACGAGGTGATCCTTACGGTCAAGGACCGTAGGTACGACGACCTGAAGAGCTCCGAGGGGGCCCAGATCCTGGCTCAGGACCTGAGGGGTAAGCTGAACTCCATACTCCCCAGGACCAAGAAGACCCGCAAGGTGCCGGTTAGGCAGGTGTTGTTCGATCAGTTCATGCTGCAGTAAGGGGGTGAGACGATGGTGCCGGAGGTACTCTCCCAAAACGAAATAGACTCCCTGCTGCAGGCCCTCTCAAGTGGAAGCGTTGACCTGGCGGCCATAGAGAGCAAGGACGACCGGAAGATAAAGGTCTACGACTTCCGGCGCCCGGACAAGTTCAGCAAGGACCAGCTGCGGGCCATCCAGATGATCCACGACTCCTTCGCCAGGCAGCTGACCACCTCCCTGTCGACCCTGGTGAGGTCCATGGTCTCCTCCGAGGTGGTGTCGGTGGATCAGCTGGCCTACGACGAGTTCATAAGGTCCCTGGTGCAGCCCACGGTGATCGGGGTGCTGGAGATGTACCCCTTGAGCGGCAACGCGGTGCTGGAGATGAACCCCCACCTGGTTTTCGCCATAATCGACCGGATGTTGGGGGGCAAGGGGGAGCCCATAAGGAAGCCAAGGGACCTGACCGATATAGAGCGGACCGTGGTGGAGCGGGTGATGCTCAAGATCCTTGAGCACCTGGAGGAGAGCTGGAGCACCGTGGTGGACATCCGGTTCCGGTTCGAGAGCATGGAGAGCAACCCGTTCTTCGTCCAGATATGTCCCGGCACTGACATGGTGCTTTTGGTGACGCTTAAGGTTCAGGTGGGCGAGGCGGAGGGGATAATGAACCTGTGCATCCCCTACTTCGTGATGGAGCCCATGATAGACAAGCTGTCGTCCCAGCACTGGTTCGCCTCCACGGGGAGGAAGAACGTGGAGGGTGCTCGGGAGATAATAGAGGCCCGGCTCAGCAAGGTGGCGGTTCCGGTGGCGTTGGAGCTGGGGCACACGGTTCTCTCCCTGGGGGACGTGCTTCAGCTCCGGGAGGGGGATGTGATCCGCCTGGACGCCAAGACGTCGGACCCGCTGGGCCTCAGGGTGGGCAACCGGGTCAAGTTCCTTTGCGAGGCGGGCAGCTTCAACAAGCACTACGCGGCGAGGGTCCTCGAGGTTCTAAGCAGCGAGGAAGGTCTCGCCCATCAGGGGGAGGATTAGGCCATGGGCGAGGATTTCCTTAGCCAAGACGAGATAGACGCCCTCCTATCGGGGGGCAAGCCCTCCGGGGGCGGACCGTCCGGTGGCGGATCCATCGGCGGTGACGAGATGGAGATACTTAGGGAGGTGGCGTCCACCGCCGCCTCGTCGGTGGGCAACGTGATGGGCATGCTGGCCGGCAGGTCCGTGTCGGTCAACGTCACCAACTGCGAGGTGGCCCCCCAGAACTCGGTGGTGGAGAAGGTGGGGGCCATGTCCATCTTCGTCTTCTCCATGAAGTGGGATGGGCTGGACGACGCCCCCGCCAGGCTGGTGACCAGCGACAAGGGGGCCCTGACCCTGGCGGACCTGATGATGGGTGGGGATGCGAAGGAGCTCCCGGAGGAGCCCAACGACCTCTACCTCTCCGCCTCCCAGGAGGGCTTCAGCCAGCTGATCGGCTCCGCCCTTACCAGCATAAGCGGGCTTCTCAAGGGGGCCAAGCTGGCGCCCAAGGACACCTCCGGTGGTTTGGCGGACTTCTCCTGGGTGCCCTTCGACCAGCTGGCGGTGACCGATGAGGCATGGATAGCGGGCATGGAGGTGGCGGTGGACGACGTGGCCCCCTTCCCCCTCTTCCTGGTGCTGCCCGCCCCCAACGCCAAGGATCTGGCGGAGCGGATCAGGGAGGTCTCGGTCCCCAAGGAGGAGCCGAAGCAGGAGGCCAGGGCCCCTCAGGCTGCGGCGGCCCCCAGGGCCCCCCAACCCGCTGCCCCCGCCCGGGACGAGGGGTTCTACGCCCCCAGGAGCGCCTCCATATCCACCGCCCCGGTGGACGTGCGTCCCGCGGAGTTCGCCCCCCTGGGCGGACAGGAGGTGGCTATTTCTGCCAGCGCTATTGACCTGATATCGGACATTCCTGTTAGAATAACCGTTGAGCTAGGCCGGACCCGGAAGACCATCGGGGAGATATTGAACATGAGCCCCGGCTCCGTGGTAGAATTGAACAGGATGGCCGGTGAGCCCGTGGACGTCCTGGTTAACGGCAAGCTGATAGCCAGGGGCGAAGTGGTGGTCATAGACGAGAACTTCGGGGTCAGGGTGACCGAGATCGTCAGCCGGGCGGAGCGAATCCGCTCCATGGGCGTTTGAAGTAGCCATTTTCTTCCAGGAAGGAGAGGGCGGAATGGGAACCAGGGTTCTTATAGTAGATGACGCGGCCTTCATGAGGATGATGCTGAAGGATATCCTCACCAAGAACGGTTTCGAGGTGGTGGGCGAGGCCGAGAACGGCAAGATGGCGGTCCAGATGTACTCGGAGCTGAAGCCCGACGTGGTCACCATGGACATAACCATGCCGGAGATGGATGGCCTTGCGGCGGTGAAGGAGATCAAGCAGCAGGATCCCAACGCCAAGGTGGTCATGGTGAGCGCCATGGGGCAGCAGGCCATGGTCATAGAGGCCATAAGGGCCGGGGCGGCGGACTTCATCGTGAAGCCCTTCCAGCCCGACCGGGTCTTGGAGGCGCTGAGCAAGGCCCTCTCCTAGACGTTATGGGCCTCATCCCCAAGGGGGTGGCGGGGCGGTTCCCCCGGCGCCCCCTTGTGTTTATTTGATCATATTAAATTACGGTTTGGGGTGTCTGATTTGGAAGGGATCTCTATCTGGAACTACCTTCTGAAGGTGGCCCTTGGGTTGTCGGTGATAGGGCTCATGGCCTTTGGAGCCCTCCGACTGTCCCCCAGGTTCAGGGGGATTGGTGGCGGTGGAGTGGTGTCGGTTTTGTCCGTTACGCCCGTTGGGAGGGACCTGCTGTACGTCCTGAGGGTTGGCCCGTCGGTGATGGCAGTTATCTCCTCCCCAAAGGGGGAATTCGCGGTGCTCGATCGGTGGGACTGGGAGAGCTGGAGGGCCGAGGTGGGAGAGGGGGCGAGTGGCGGTGAGGCTTAGGTTGCCGCTGATTTTGGCGCTGGTCCTTGCGGCCTCTGCCGCTTGGGCTCAGCCGGTGCCTCCGACGCTTCCGATACCTGCCATAAGGGTTGGAGTGGAGGCCGCCAGATCCCAACAGGATGTGGCCTTGACGCTTCAGATAGTGGCGCTGATGACGGTGCTCAGCATGGCTCCCGCCATAATCCTCATGCTAACCAGCTTCACCCGGATCCTGGTGGTGCTGGGGTTCGTCAGGAACGCCATGGGGCTCCAGCAGATGCCCCCCAACCAGGTGATAGCCTCCCTGGCCCTGTTCCTAACCTTCTTCACCATGAGCCCCGTATGGGACCAGGTCTACAAGGGGGCCCTGGTGCCATACATGAGGGGGGAGATATCCGCCCAGAGGGCCTTCGATGGGGTGGAGGGGCCGGTGAGGGCCTTCATGCTGAGGCAGACCCGGGAGCCGGAGCTGTCCCTCATGGTGCGCCTGGCCAAGATGAAGCAGCCCAAGAACCCGTCGGAGGTGCCCACCCGGGTGCTGATCCCCGCCTTCGTCATAAGCGAGCTGAAGACCGCATTCCAGATGGGGGTGGTGATCTTCATACCCTTCATCGTGGTGGACATGATAGTCTCCAGCGTGCTGATGAGCATGGGGATGATAATGCTGCCCCCCATGATGATCTCCCTTCCATTCAAGGTGCTCCTCTTCGTGATGGCCGACGGATGGGACCTGGTGATCGCCAGCCTGGTCTCCAGCTTCAAGTGAGGTGACGGACCGTGGAATCCCTCAGCGTGGCGGACGCCTTCCGGCAGGCCCTTTGGATCTCCATGATAAGTAGCATGCCCATCCTGGTGATAGCCATGGTGGTGGGGCTGGTGATAGGCATACTTCAGACCGCCACCTCCATCCAGGAGCAGACCCTGTTGTTCATCCCCAAGATCCTGGCGATCATAGGGGGGCTGCTGATCCTGGGACCCTGGATGGGCAGGACGGTGGTGGACATGGCCCGGTTCCTGTTCCAGTCCCTGCACCGGTTCGTGTCATGAACTACGAGGCCCTGGTGGACGTTCTGGCGGTCCACCTGCTGTGCTCAATACGGGTGCTGGGGCTTTTGATGTCAAGTCCGGTCTTCATGCTCCCCTCCTGGCCCATACCGGTAAGGATGTGGCTGGCCCTGATGCTCTCCCTGCTCATGGTCCCTTCGGTTGATCCCCAGGTGCCCATGGTTCTCCTGGCTACCTGGACTGGCATGGCCATCTTCGCAGTTCGGGAGTTCCTGGTGGGGGCCATGGTGGGGCTCCTTTCCGGGCTCCCCCTCTACGCCCTGCAGCTTTCCGGCTACCTGGAGGGGAGCCAGATGGGGCTGGCCATGGCCACCCTGTTCGATCCCACCCAGGAGGGGAACGTGGCCCTGTTGGGGCAGGTGAAGTACCTGCTGGGCATCTGGTTCCTGCTCCACTGGAACGGGCACCTGGTGCTGATCGAGGCGATTAACCGCAGCTTCAGCCTGATCCCCCTGGGCAAGGGGGTGCTGGACCTGCCGCCGGGACAGCCGTTTGGCAGGTGGATCACCGACCTGTTCCTCCTGGCCATCCGGTTCTCCCTGCCCATCATGGGGGCCCTTCTGCTGGCGGACGTGGGGCTTGGGTTCGTGGCCCGGACGGTCCCCCAGATCAACGTCTTCATCCTGGGGATACCCCTGAAGATAGGCCTGGGGCTCATCCTGCTCATGGCGGTGATCCCCTTCGTGGTGGACCTCTTCTACGGAACCCTCGGGGGGGCCGTGACCGGGGCCCTGGAGGGGGTCATGATGTGGAGGTAGCCCCCATCCGATTGGACCTCCAGTTCTTCGCGGAGGAGAAGACCGAGCCCGCCACCCCGAGGAAGAGGCGGAAGGCCCGGGAGGAGGGGCAGGTGACCAAGAGCCAGGACCTCACCGCCGCGGTGGTGATCGCCTCCGGGCTCCTGGGGGTCCTGGTCTTCGGCGGGTTCTTCTTCCGCCGGTTGCAGCTTCTCTTCGCCCAGGTGATGGGTTACCTGAAGGACCCCTCAATGGGGGGTGAGGAGTGGCTGTTGCTCCCCTTCTCCCGGGCCCTCGGGTCCTACCTTCTCATATGGTTTCCCCTGGGTCTTGCCTGCGCCCTGGCCGCCCTGGGGCTCATGGCCTACCAGGTGGGGCTTATGATAACGCCCAAGCCCCTGGTGCCGAACCTGAACCGGATGAACCCGGTGAGCGGCATGAAGAAGATGTTCTCCGGCCGGTCCTTCGTGGAGATGCTGAAGGGGGTGCTGAAGGCCCTTATATTGCTTCTCATGCTCTATGGGGCCCTGAGGAAGGACCTTTTGACCCTGCTTGGGGCCATAGGGCAGCCCTTCGGGGAGGGCTTGGGGCTTGTAATGTGGCGGGTCTGGGTGCTCTGCATGAAGATGACCCTGATGCTAATGGTGCTGGGTCTCTTCGACTACGCCTACCAGCGGTGGGAGTTCGAGCGGTCCATCAGGATGTCGAAACAGGAGATAAAGGAGGAGTACAAGCAGATGGAGGGGGACCCGCTGGTCAAGCGCCGGATAAGGCAGCGGCAGCGGGAGCTGGCTCGGCGTCGGATGATGTCCGACGTCCCCAAGGCGGACGTGGTGATAACAAACCCGACCCACGTGGCGGTGGCCCTGAGCTACGACCGGAAGGTGGCGGAGGCTCCGGTGGTCCTGGCCAAGGGGAAGGGGCTAATCGCCCAGAGGATAAGGGAGATAGCCCGGGAGAACCGGGTGCCGGTGGTTCAGAACCCCCCCCTGGCCAGGGCCATATACGCCCAGGTGGAGGTGGGGGAGGAGATCCCCGAGTCCCTGTACAAGGCCGTTGCGGAAGTGTTGGCCTTCGTGTACCGTTTGAGGGGCGGGGCCCGGAGGGGCTGAGGGGTTTTAGCCTGGCTTTTTAGGAGGTTTTCATGGGAGGATCCGCTTCGGTTTCCAACAAGGTTCTGAGGTACGCGGACGTGGGAATGGCCGTCCTTTTGGTGCTCATCGTGGGGATGATGATAATCCCCCTGCCCACCTGGCTTCTGGACGTTTTGCTGGCGCTCAACATCACCTTCGGGGTGGTGATACTGCTCAGCACCTTCTACGTGAAGCAGGCGCTGGAGATCGCCGCCTTCCCCACCATACTGCTCATGGCCACCCTGTTCCGGCTTGCCCTCAACGTCTCCACCACCCGGTTGGTGCTGCTCAACGGCTATGCGGGGGAGATAATCAACGCCTTCGGCAACTTCGTGGTGGGGGGCAACTACGTGGTTGGTGGCGTGGTGTTCCTGATCCTGGTGATAATCCAGTTCCTGGTGATCACCAAGGGGGCCGAGCGGGTGGCGGAGGTGGCCGCCCGGTTCACCCTGGACGCCATGCCGGGCAAGCAGATGGCCATAGACGCGGACCTCAACGCGGGGATGATTGACGAGCAGGAGGCCCGGAAGAGGAGGGCCAACGTCCAGCGGGAGGCGGACTTCTACGGTGCCATGGACGGGGCCTCCAAGTTCGTAAAGGGGGACGCCATCGCGGGGCTCATAATAACCGCCATAAACATCCTGGGTGGCCTGGCCATCGGGGTCCTTCAGCGGGGCATGGAGCTACGGCAGGCGCTTAGCACCTACAGCCTGCTCACCGTTGGGGACGGTCTGGTGGCCCAGATCCCCGCTTTGCTGCTGTCCACCGCCACGGGCATAATAGTCACCCGGGCGGCGGGGGAGAGCGACCTGGGCAGGGACATGGTGGCCTCCATGACCAGGAACCATCGGCCCCTGTACATAGGTTCGGGCCTCCTCTTCGCCCTGGCGGTGGTGCCCGGGTTGCCCACCATCCCCTTCGCCCTTTTGGGCTCCGCCATGGCCGCCATGGCCTACGGGATCCAGCGGGAGGCCGCGGAGGCGGAGGTTCCCGCCGGCAGGGGTGAGGGGTCCCCCCAGCCCAAGGGGGCGCCTGGTGCTCCGTCCGCCCCTCCCTCCGCCCCCTCGGGGCCCGAGAACGTGCTGCCGCTGCTTACCGTGGACCCCATGGAGGTGGAGATAGGCTACGCCCTGATCCCCCTGGTGGACCCCTCCCAGGGGGGGGACATCCTGGAGAGGATAGGCACCATAAGGCGCCAGATGGCCATGGACCTGGGGTTGGTGGTGCCCCCGATCCGCATAAGGGACAACATCCAGCTCAAGCCCACCGAGTACGTCATAAGGGTGAAGGGGGCGGAGGTGGGCCGGGGGGAGCTGCTGCCGGATCACTACCTGGCCATGAGCACCGGTGGAGAGGACCTGCTGGTGGGGATCCCCACCAAGGAGCCCGCCTTCGGCCTGCCGGCCCTATGGATATCCCCCGAGATCCGGGACCAGGCGGAGGGGCTGGGCTACACGGTGGTTGACTGTCCGTCGGTGCTGGCCACCCACCTGTCGGAGGTGATCAAGAGGTACGGGGCGGACCTGATGACCCGTCAGGAGGTGCAGAAGCTGGTGGACCTGGTGGCGGAGACCAACCCGGCCATAACCAAGGACCTCCTGGACGTGCTGAGCCTGGCGGACGTGCAGAAGGTGCTGCAGGGGCTCATAAGGGAGCAGGTGTCCATAAGGGACCTGGTGACCGTATTCGAGACCTTGGCGGACCACGGCAGGTATACCAAGAGCCCGGACTATCTGATGGAGCGGGTGAGGGAGGCCCTCTCCCGGGTCATAACCCTGAAGCTCCAGGACCAGGACGGGGTGCTTGGGGTCTACACCCTGTCCCCCCGCTGGGAGCAACGGATAAAGGAATGCATCAAGGGGGACCTTATGCAGGGCTGGCAGCTGAACATGCCGCCTAAGGAGATGCAGGAGCTGATGGAGGCGGTGGGGGCCGCCGCGGAGGCCATGGTGATGGGGGGGCTGACGCCGGTGTTGCTCACCCATCCGGACGTGAGGCTGGTGGTGCGCCGCATAGTGGAGGGGAGCCTTCCCCAGCTCTTCGTGGTAAGCTATAACGAAATAGCCCCTTCAACTCAGCTTAGATCCCTGGGAGTGGTGGAGTGATGCGGGTCCTCAAGCAGATAGAGTTCGAGGCCAAGGATGACGCGGAGGCCATGAGGATCGCCTCCCGCCGGCTGGGGCGGGATGCGGTCATACTGAGCACCCGGCCGGTGAAGAAGGGGGGCTTCATGGGCCTCTTCGGTAAGCGGGTTTTGATGGTGACCGCCGGCATCCTGGAGGACGACGAGCCGGTGATGGATCAGGAGTCCAGGCAGAGGCTCTTCTCCTTTCAGCAGCTTCTGGACATGCGCAAGGAGGTCCAGCGGGCGGTGTCCGGGGTGGAGGCACCCCCCCCGGTTCAGCCCCCGGTGTCGCCCCAGCCCATGGGCCCGTTGAGCCAGGCGGCGGCCCTGGAGGCCTACGGGGCCGCCAGGAGGCCCGACCTGGAGGCCCAGGTGGAGGAGCTTCGCCGGACGTTGGACCAGGTGGTGAAGCGGGTTGGCTCCGGGGAGAGGTACCTGGGGGAGGACCCGGAGGTGAGGCGCCTGGTGGAGGCGGATGTGGACCCGGAGGTGGCCCAACGGATCCTGTCGTCCCGCCGGGGCGGTGAGGACCTGCTGGAGCTTCTGTCCTCCCGAGTGAGGGTCATGGGGTCCGATCCGGTGTCCGCCATGGGGGGGCGTCGGGTCATGTTCGTGGGTCCCACCGGGGTGGGGAAGACCACCACCATAGCCAAGCTGGCGGCGGTGCACTCCCTGTGGGAGGGCCGGAAGGTGGCCCTGGCCACCGCAGACACCTACCGGATAGCGGCGGTGGAGCAGCTTAGGACCTACGCAAAGATCCTGGGCATCCCCATGGAGGTGGTCTTCGAGGCCAAGGACTTTGAGGGGCTTGTGTCCAAGCACCAGGGGTGTGACCTCATAATGCTGGACACCGCCGGCAGGAGCTCCCGGGACGCCAAGAAGATGGAGGAGCTCAAGTGGCTCTACGACGCCTTCCAGCCCGACGCGGTGCACCTGGTGCTGGCGGCGAACCTGAAGTACAAGGACATGCTCAAGGTGATCGACCGGATGGCGGTGGTCCCCATCGGGTCGGTGATATTCACCAAGCTGGACGAGACCTACTCCTTCGGCCCCCTGCTCAACGTTTTGGAGGACTTCAACCTGCCGGTGTCCTTCTTCACCGTGGGTCAGAACGTGCCCAACGATATAGAGGTGGCCAAGTCGGAGCGGCTCGCCCGGCTAATACTGGAGGGGGACCAGATTGGATAGGCCCAACGGCAGGTTCGATCAGGCCTGGGCGCTTAGGGAGGCGGTCATGTCCTCCCGGCAGGCCCAATCCCGCTTCCGGGGGCTTAGGTCCATAGCGGTCGTTAGCGGCAAGGGTGGGGTGGGGAAGACCAACCTGTCGGTCAACCTGGCCCTGGCCATGGGCCAGCTGGGCCGGGACGTGATGTTGATGGACGCGGACATGGGGCTCGCCAACGTGGACCTGCTCCTGGGGGTGGTGCCCAAGCACCACCTGGGCCACGTGATCGGGGGGACCATGGGGCTGGAGGACATAGTGATATCGGTGAACGACCGGGTGAGGCTGATCCCCGGGGGGGCTGGGTTCTCGGACCTGGCGGACCTGGACGAGCAGAGCCAGGCCATGCTGATAGAGCGGTTCTCCGCCATGGAGTCCCAGGCGGAGGTGTTGCTGGTGGACACCGGGGCGGGGATCCACAGGAACGTCATATCCTTCGCCGCCGCGGCGGACCAGGTGTTGCTTCTCACCACCACGGAGCCCACCGCCATAAGGGACGCCTACGGGGTCCTCAAATCCCTGGTCATGGGGGTGTCCTGGAAGCCCAACGTGTCCCTGGTGGTGAACATGGCCATGAGCCAGGAGGAGGCCCTATCGGTGGCGGACCGGGTGAGGATGGCGGCCAGCCAGTTCCTGGACCTGGCCATAGACTACGTGGGGTACGTCCCTTGGGATCAGTCGGTGATGGAGTCGGTGAGGCGCCGGAGGCCTTTCCTCCTGGAGATGCCCGACTCTCCCGCCGCCTCCTGCGTCAAGGTTATAGCCCGGAGGCTGGTGTCCGGGGGGCAGGACCAGGAGGCCCCCCAGGGGCGGGGGCTCAAGGCGTTCATGCTGCGGCTGGGCAGGAGGATGCGGCTCAAGTCCTGATGTTTGGGGGTGGTCTCCTTGGGGTCTCAGGGGTCGAATGCGGGCGTGGCGGAGTTCCCCGTTGGGGCCAAGGCGGAGTTCAAGGTCCACGACGGGCTCTTCAAGGGGACCTACGCTAGCCGGGTGGAGGATTTGAGGGACGGCATGGTGGCGCTGGCGCACCCCATGTTCAAGGGGGGGCTGTTGCCGGTCTACCGGGACATGGAGTGCGAGGTGATATCCGAGGACTCCCGGTCCCCCATGAGGGGCAGTTGTGTGGTGGTCCGGAGCGACCTCTCGTCCCCGGTGCCCCTGCTGTGGGTGAGGATCTCAGGTCCGGTGGAGAGGGTTCAGCGCCGGCGCTACCTCAGGGTAAGCTGCGTCAAGGAGTTCAGGGTGTTCCCCCTGGAGGTGGAGCACCGTTCCCCCCTGTCGGGCCGTTGGCTCCGGGCTGTGGGGGTTGACCTGAGCCTTGGGGGCATCCGGTTCAGGCTGGCGTTCCCCTACCGGCTGTCCAGGGAGGACTCGTTCCTGGGCATGCTACCCTTCGGGGAGGCGGGGGTGCCGGCGGTGCTCAGGCTGACAAGGGTGGAGAGGACCGCCGACGGGCTGTTAGACTGCGGATCCTCCTTCGAGTCCATCCCGGGATGGTCGGAAAAGTATATAATAGAGTTCATACGGACCCAGGAACTTAATTCCCGCCAGGGGAGAGATGCGCCATGACGACCAGCAGAAAGATAAGGGTTATGGTGGTGGACGACTCGGCCTTCATGCGCAAGGTCATCGGCGACATCCTTTCCTCCGATGGCCGTTTCGAGGTGGTGGCCCGGGTCAGGGACGGGGAGGAGGCCCTTCAGAAGTTGCAGGAGGCCTCGCCGGACGTGATAACCCTGGACGTGGAGATGCCCCGGAAGAACGGCCTGGAGGCGCTCAAGGAGATAATGGAGCGGCGTCCCACCCCGGTGGTGATGGTTTCCAGCCTGACCCGGGAGGGGGCGGAGGTGACGTTGCAGGCCCTGTCGCTGGGGGCGGTGGATTTCGTAACCAAGCCGTCGGGCACCATATCCCTGGACATGAACAAGGTGGAGGAGGAGCTCAAGCAGAAGGTCTGGGTGGCCAGCACGGTGGACCGGAGCCGGCTCGGCCTTCGCAGGTTCCCTCCGGAGAGGCGGCCTCAGCCCCCGGTGTCCCAGCCCTCCGCCCCTGCGGCGGCTACGGCGCCCAGGAGGAGGCCCCAGCGGGTGGATCTGTTGCTCATCGCCTCCTCCACCGGGGGGCCCAGGGCCCTTCAGGAGGTGATCCCCGCCATAAGGAAGGACTTCCCCTGTCCCGTCCTGGTGGTTCAGCACATGCCCCGGGGTTTTACCGCCTCCTTCGCCGAGAGGCTGGACGACGCTAGCCAGCTGAAGGTGGTGGAGGGCTACGATGGATTAAAACCGCAAAGGGGTATGGCGGTGATAGCCCCTGGAGGTTATCATATGGTGGTGGACAGATCCGGTGCGGACCTGGTCTGCAGACTCTCCGACGCTCCACCGGTCAGATCCGTGAAGCCCGCGGCGGACATGTTGTTCATGAGCGTGGCGGACGTGGTGGGCGGTTCGGTGGTGGCGGCGGTCCTGACCGGCATGGGCAGGGACGGGGCGGACGGAGCCCTGGCGCTGCACCGAAAGGGAGGGATAATCTTGGCGGAGAGCCCAGAGACTTGCGTTGTCTATGGCATGCCTAGGGCGGTGGTGGAGGCTGGCATAGCGGACGAGGTGATCCCTCTCTACGAGATGCCGGAGGCCTTTCATCGCTGGACCGTGGGTCCTTAGGTTCTAGACTCTAAAAATCCCGTGAACCTGGAGGCGGATAGCCGATGACCAACATGGACATGAGTCAGTACATAGGAGCGTTTCTGGACGAGGCAACGGATCAGCTGAAGAACCTGAACGAGCTGCTCCTGGCGGCGGAGCAGAACCAGTCCGACATGGGCATAATAAACGAGATATTCCGGGTGGCCCACACCTTCAAGGGCATGTCCGCCACCATGGGCTTCGACTCCATGGCGGGTCTGACCCACGCCATGGAGGATCTGCTGGGGTTAGCCCGCAGCGGAGAGCACGTGCTCAACTCCGAGGACGTGGACCTGCTCTTCAAGTGTCTGGATGCCATAACCGCCATGGTGGACAACATAAGGGGTGGGGGTAGCGACAAGGACGTGGACGTGAAGGCCCTGGTGGAGCAGCTCCACCGTTTGGTCAACAAGGCCCACGAGGCCCCCGCCGCCAAGCCCGCCAAGGTGGGGAAGAAGGTGGAGCTCACCGAGCAGGAGAGGGGTTGGGTGAAGGAGGCCCGTCATCAGGGGATGGCGGTCTACGAGCTCAGGGTGGCTTTGAGCCCCAGTTGCATGTTGAAGGCCGCCCGGGCCTACATGGTGGTGACCCGTCTTGGGGAGATGGGGGAGCTGATAAAGACCCAGCCCGGGGTGGAGGACCTGGAGAGGGAGGCCTTCGACACCGAGTTCTGGGTCTACGTGGCCACCCATGAGACCGGGGAGGCGCTGTCGTCGGTGGCGTCCTCCATAAGCGAGGTGGCGTCGGTGGAGGTGACGCCCCTCAACTTCGACGAGGACGGTGGGCTCTCCATAGGGGACATGGAGGACGACGAAGACGAGGAGGAGCAGTCCTCCTCTGGAACCCCCCAGGTTTCCCAGGGGCAGCAGCCTCAGGCGGGTGCGGCCCAGGCGCCCCAGCAGGGTTCCAAGAAGGGTAGCCGCACTGTCCGGGTGGACATAGGGCGCCTTGACAAGCTCATGAACCTGGTGGGGGAGCTGGTGATCGGCCGGGCCAGGATAGAGCGGCTGGCCCAGGAGACCAAGATAAAGGCCTTCGACGAGCCCCTGTCCCAGCTGGGGCGCATATCCGGCGAGATCCAGGAGCTGGTCACCAAGCTCCGGATGGTGCCGGTCTCCATGGTGTTCGACCGGCTGCCCCGGCTGGTGAGGGACCTGTCCCGTCAGATGGGCAAGGAGGTCCGGCTGGTGGTGGAGGGCCGGGAGACCGAGCTGGACCGGACGGTCATAGACGAGATAGGGGACCCCATGGTTCACCTGCTCAGGAACTCCCTGGACCATGGGCTGGAGAGCCCGGAGGAGAGGGAGAGGAACGGCAAGCCCCGGGAGGGGACCATCACCGTGGCGGCCTATCAGGAGGGCAACGGGGTCATCATAGAGGTTCAGGACGACGGCCGTGGGATAGACACCGCCAAGGTAAGGCGGAAGGCGGTGGAGCGGGGCATAGTGACCGCCGAGCAGGCCCAGATGATGACCGACGAGGAGGCCATCCGGCTCATCCTGCTACCTGGGTTCAGCACCGCCGACGTGGTTACGGACCTCTCAGGCCGTGGAGTTGGCATGGACGCGGTGAAGAGCAAGGTGGAGTCCCTGGGGGGCCAGTTCCAGGTGTTTTCTAAGCTCGGAGAGGGGACCCGGGTGGTCATAAGGTTGCCCTTGACGCTGGCCATAGTGTTGGCCCTGCTGATCCGGGTGGGGGATGAGATCTACGCCATATCGCTGGAGAACGTGGAGGAGACCCTGCTGGTGCCCAAGAGCGAAATAAAGTACGTGCACGGTACCCCGGTGACCACCGTGAGGGGAGAGATACTGACCCTTTCGGACCTGGCGGGGATCCTCTCAACCCCGGTGGATCGGGAGGGGGTGGAGGAGCATCCGGTGGTGGTGGTCCGGGTGGGCCGGGACAGGAACCGCATAGGCTTCGTGGTGGACGACTTCGTGGGCCAGCAGGAGATAGTGATAAAGCCTCTGGGCAAGCTGTTGCAGAAGGTCCGGGGCGTGGCGGGGGCCACAATCCTGGGGGATGGCAATGTGGCCCTGATATTGGACGCCGCCTCCCTGTAGGGGCGTACCTTGGATGGAAGAGGGTTTGGGTGAGGCCATGTCGGTTGATTTCGATTCCTTCAACAGCATTCAGATGGACGCCATAAGGGAGGTGGGGAACATAGGGGCCGGCAACGCCGCCACCGCACTGTCCAAGCTATTGGGCCGCATGGTGGACATGGACGTTCCGGTGGCGGAGCTGGTCTCGGTCTACGAGATAGCCAACCACTACGGTTCCCCCGAGGACCTGGCGTGCGGGGTGTTGATCCGGGCGGACGGGGAGTTCTCCTGCAACATCATATTCCTCATGTACGAGGAGGAGGCGTCCACCCTGGCGGATCTTCTCATCTCCATGGACCTGAGCTCCATGGAGGAGGAGGTCCGGATGCAGATAAGGGACAGCGCCCTGGCGGAGGTGGGCAACATAATCCTCGGGGCCTTCCTGAACGCCCTGTCTTCCATGACCGGCTGGGCCCTTCCCGTGTCAGTGCCGGCGGTGGCCCACGACATGCTGGGCTCCATAATGGACGTGGTGGCCGCCATGTTCGGCATAATGGGTGACACCGCCCTTCTGGTGAAGACCACCCTCAAGATCCAGGACTCCGACGCAGAGGCCCGAGGTATGGTGATCATGGTCCCCGATCCTGGGTCGCTGGAAGTGCTCCTTAAGAGATTGGGGGTGCTCTAGCCCATGTCGACCTCCGCTATACACGTTGGGATGGCGGACCTGGTGGCGGTGAGGCACCCCGCCACGCTGATAACTCTGGGGCTGGGGTCCTGCATAGGTCTGGTCATATACGATCAGGCCGCCAGGGTGGCCGCCATGGCCCACATAATGCTTCCGGACAGCCGGGACGCCAAGGAGGTCTTGAAGCCCGGCAAGTTCGCCGACACGGCGGTGCCCCTCATGATGGACAAGCTGATGGAGCTGGGGGTCAACAAGTCCAAGCTGAAGGCCAAGATGGCCGGCGGGGCCCAGATGTTCAACATCCCCGGCAAGGAGAGCTCCCTCCTGGCGGTTGGGGCCAGGAACGTGGAGGCCACCACTGCCATGCTGGCCAAGTTCGGGGTGCCCCTGGTGGCATCCGACGTGGGGGGTAGCAAGGGCCGTAGTGTTGAGTTCTCCACCGACACCTGGGTCCTGGTGGTCAAGACCCTTGGCACCGGGGTCAAGGAGCTCTAGGGGGGCATTTGATGGATGAACGTTTCCCGCCGGGTGATGTGACACCGGTGCCCGATAGCCTGGCTTCGCTGATCCCCGCCCACGTGGTGGAGGATCTGGCGTCCCTTTTGGGGTGTCCCAAGGAGGCGGTCCTGAGCGCCATCACCTCCTCGGGGGTGGACTACGAGAAGGCCGTTGCCATGCTGAGGGCGGCGGCCCCCACTTATGTGGCGGTGAAGGGGCGGTTCGAGACCCGCCGCAGGGGTGACGTCCAGGGGGCCTTCTGCTACGTGGCGGAGGGCATAACAGGGGAGGTTAAGGACCTCACCTTTTGGGTCGGGGCGGGGGGGCTACCGGAGTCCTTCGATGTCTACGCCGGCTGGGAGTCTGTCCGGGCCGCCATAAGGTCCATCCCGGCCTCCCCGGACAGGAGCCTGTACAAGCAGATGGAGTCCCTGCTGGAGAGGCTCTTCCCCCCCACCGCCATAAACTCCCTCTTCAGGGACCCGTCCTCCGCCCCGGCCAAGGCCCATTCGCTCAAGGAGGCCCTGTCCCAGTCCCTCAAGCTTGACGTCAGTTGCACCCTGGAGGTGGAGCGGTTCCACCGGATCCGGTTGGACATGTCGAGCCTCGGGAGGCGGGATGAGGTCCCAGAGCCTAAACAGCAGAAGGAGGATACCAAGTCGAAGCCCTCGGAGCTAACCTTGGCCTGCAAGCCCTACCTGGACCCGGTCAAGGGGTTGAGCGTGGGGGAGCTGAACGTGGGGGCGGTGGTCCCGGTGGACCTGGACGACTCGGGCCCCCTGGGGAGGCTAATTGGCCGCTTCCTGGCCAGGGCGGGGCGCAACGCGGAGTTTCCGGTGGAGTCGGTGGAGAGGTCCCCGGCGGGGGATGCGGTGGTGAAGCTGGCGGTGTCGGATGGCATATCCGCGGTCTTCAAGATGTCCCGGGACATGAAGATCCGGGTTTCCCCCACCTCCCGGCCGGAGCCCATGTCCGCCCCCAGGGGCGGTCCGCTGGCGTTGTTCCTGGGGGCCCTGGGACTCTTCCTGCTGGTGCTCATCCTTCTGCTCAAGAGGTGATCCCGTGAGGTCCGACGACGCCATCCTGTGGGAGGCCTACGCCAAGGAGCCCACGGGGGAGAACCGGGAGAGGATCGTCAAGAGGTATATTCCGCTGGTCAAGTATGTGGCGGGTCGCATGGCGGTGACCCCGCCGCCGGGACTGGACTACGACGACATACTTAGCTTCGGCGTAATGGGGCTCCTGGACGCCATGGACCGGTTCGACCCCTCCAGGGGCTTCTGTTTCCAGACCTTCGCGGTGCCCCGGATAAGGGGGGCCATCCTGGACGAGCTTCGCCGGTATGACTGGATATCCCGGACCGGGAGGGACAAGCTTCAGCGGCTGGAGCGGGCCATGGAGGAGGCGGCTGCGGAGGGCACCCTTCTGGACGACGAGGCCCTAATGGAGAGGCTAGGGATGAACGAAAAGAGCTACAGGGAGCTTTTGGAGATCGCCAGCCGATCCTACGTGGTGTCCCTGGATGAGGTCCTGGGCCTGGAGGACGGGGAGGTCAAGCGGGATGGCCTCTTGGAGGACCCGTCCCCCTCCCCCCAGGAGGAGGTGGAGCGCCGGGAGGAGCTGGCCCTGGTGCGGCGGGCCCTGGAGGAGCTGCCCGAGAGGGAGCGGTTGCTCCTCTCCCTCTACTACCAGGAGGGGCTGACCCTCAAGGAGGTGGGGGCGGTTCTGGGGGTGACCGAGTCCAGGGCCTCCCAGCTTCACGGGCGGGCCATAGCCATGTTGCGCTCCAAGCTCCTTTAGAAACGGGAGGTGTGCTGATTTGGATCGGCCTTTCAAGCTGAGCGTCAGGGATGACGGGATATACCTCACTGTGGAGCCCGAAGGGGAGCTGGTGCTGTCCGATGTGGTGGCCCTCCTCAAGGAGAAGCAGATAGAGGACTACGATGGTCAGCTGGTGGCCAGGGCGGTCCAGGAGCGCACCGGCGAGAGCGTCAAGATAGCGGAGCGGAAGACCGACCTGGACCGTCCCGCCAAGATGGAGATCCGGATATCCGAGGACGGCCTCAGCTGCTCCATGAAACTGACGCCCCCCTTGGGGAAGCTTCCATTACCGTCCCCGGAGGACATAGAGCGGTTCCTGCGGGATCACGGGGTTGTGGAGGGCTTTAAGGCGGACGTGATCCGGGCCCTGGCGTCGGGGTCGCACCTGAACCAGTGGGTGGAGGTGGCCCGGGGCCGCGAGGTGGTGCACGGCAAGGACGCGGCCATAGTCTACAAGGTGGACCTCCAGCGACTGAAGCCCAAGGAGACCCAGGAGGGCAAGCGGGTGGACATGAAGGACCTGGGGACGGTGATAAACGTCCTCAAGGGACAGGAGCTGGCGGAGAAGACCCCCCCGGTGCCTGGGCAAGACGGGATGACCGTCATGGGGAAGCCCATAAAGGCCCAGGCGCCCAAGGACAAGAACCTTCCGGCGGGTTCCGGCACCGAGATGTCCGAGGACCGGATGCACCTCTACGCCGCCCAGGACGGGCACCTGTCCATAAAGGACGGCAAGCTGTGCGTGTTGCCCCTCTTCGAGGTGAAGGGGGATGTGGACTACGGGGTCGGGAACATCCAGTTCGTGGGGCCCGTGATGGTCCGCGGCTCCGTCCGGGAGGGCTTCTCGGTGAAGGCCGGGGGGGACCTGTTCGTGGACGGGGTGGTGGAGGGGGCGCACCTTTCCTGTGAGGGCAACATGGTCATAAAGGTAGGGGTCCGGGGGACCGGCAAGGCCCTGCTGGAGGCCAAGGGGGACGTGTCCTGCGCCTACATAGATCAGGCCCACGTGAGAGCCGGGGGGGACGTAAGGGTATCGGAGGCCATAATGCACAGCCAGGTTTCCGCCCGGGGCTCGGTGATCGTCCAGGGGAGCAAGAAGGGGCAGATCGTTGGGGGCCGGGTCCAGGCGGGCATCGAGGTGGTGTGCGAGACCTTGGGGAGCGAGATGGGCACCAAGACCGAGGTGGTGGTGGGGGTCCCGCCGGAGCTCATGGAGGAGAGGCGGAGGATCGTGGAGTCCCTCAAGGACCTGAAGGCCAAGATGGGGGACGTGAACACCAACCTGGGTTACCTCAAGAAGCTGGAGGAGCGGGACCTGCTGGACGACCAGAAGAGGGCACTCATGGTGCGCCTCACCCGGGCCAAGTTCCAGCTTCAGGGGCAGATATCGGTCCTGGAGAAGCGGATGGCGGCCATCGAGGCGGAGGTGGAGAGCAGCAAGGCCTCCGGGCGGGTCCGGGTGAAGGGGACCTGTCACAACGGGGTGGTGGTCTCCATCCGGGGCATGAACTACATAGTCCGATCGGATCAGAAGTTCGTCAGCTTCGCGGTGGAGGAAGGGGAGATAAGGATAAAGCCCTTCGACTACTAGGGGGTGATGGTCCGTGTCTTTGCGGCCCGTGGACTGGCAGCTATCCATGTGGAACCTGGAGCAGAGGGCCCAGGAGGCGCCCAAGGACCCCCTCTCCGCCGCCCTTGCGGCCTCCCGCCAGGTGGAGTCCCAGCGGAGGCAGGAGGATCAGCGTAGGCGCCTGGCGGAGGCGGAGGCCTCCAGCGCCGACAGGCCCCTGGAAGGGGCCGCCGAGAGGGAAGCTGGATCCGGCGGCGGTCGTCGAGGGAACAAGCGGGGTGGTGGACCGAAGGAGGGCCCGGGGGATCCGGAGGGTGGAGCTTCCGGGTCCTTTGAGGTTTACGGTTGAGCGGAGGGATTGTATGGCCTCTGGGGTGAGCGCCGCTTACGTGGTGGTGGACGAGAGGGACGGGCTTTACGTGGGGGCCGCCCTGGTGGTGGATAACCGGGGGGTCCCCTTGGATTTCAGGTACACGGAGCCCTTGAGGCCCACCAAGATAGAGCGGATCCTCTACGGGGGGGCCCTGGATGTGTACCTGAAGGAGGACGTGATCGTGAAGGGTCTGGTGGACGCCCTTGAGGTCCGCCCCAGCCTGTGGTTGGTGAGGGAGATGGACGCCCTGGGGGCGGTGCGCCAGCACGGCAAGGGGCCCACCGCCCTGGTGGAGTCCACCTCCCTGGCGCCCCTGGACCGGACGGGTCAGGCGGATCTCCAGGGGGAGCTGGAGTTCCTGCTTCAGGTGGATCCCATAAGCTCCCCGGTGAGGGTGGTGCTCACCAAGGATCAGCTTCAGCAGGCGAGCAAGGTCTTCGAGCAGCTGGTCTCGCTGGGGGAGACCATGGAGGTGTTGGAGCCCTTCGGCCGGGTGATCAGGGCCCTGGAGGCCCTCAAGGACGAGCCCCTGTGAGGGGGACGTTGGACTGGGCCCTGGAGGCCCTGGGCCGGATCTTCCTTGGCCGGGTGAGGGTGAGGAGCGGCCTGCGGTCCCGGATGGGCCGAGTCCTGGGCGGCCTTCCCCACCGGGAGCTCCGGGTGATTCGTCGGGCACTGGAGGCCCGGTTCATCTCCGCCTCCTTCGTCCGCTGGCGGTCCGTGCGGGTGGCCTCCGCCTCCCGGTGGGTGCTGGACCCCAGGTCCGTCAGGGTGTCCGGGGGGCTCTCCCTCCCGGAAGGGCGGGTGCTTGGGTTCCGGGTGCGGGAGAAGGAGCCTTGGGTTGGGACCGTGCCCCTTGGCAGGTGCCCTGCGGTGCTGGAGGGGCTTGGGCTGGTGGCCTCCCTGCCCCAGGAGAGGTCAAACCGCATAAGATATGCTCCCATGGAGCTGAAGGGGGCTAGCGCCATGGCCCTTTTCTACCCTATAATGAGGGACATAGTGAAGCGAAGCGTTTTGGACAAGAGGTCCGGGAGGCTTCTGTTGTGGTACCATGGGGCCCAATCGGGTGGCAAGCCCGCTCGGCTCCTCATGGTGAGGGTCTTCGGGGCGGAGGATCCGATCCGCTGGGTGTGGCTTTAGGTTTCCCCCCTGGGGGACAGACGACATAAAACTGGAGGGTCGAGCGGCAAATGGTGGAAGACAAGACGGCAACTACCGCCGGGGTGAACGTGGGTGACGTGGTCACCGGGACGGTGGAGCACATAGCTCCCTATGGGGCCTTCGTCCGGCTGGAGAACGGCCAGAAGGCGATGGTCCACATATCGGAGCTGTCCCACAGCTACGTCAAGAAGGTGGAGGACGTCCTGGAGCTCCAGCAGAAGGTGACCGCCAAGGTCATCAAGATCGACGAGCGAGGACGGATAGACCTCTCCATCAAGGCCCTGAAGCCCCGGGAGAGCCGGCCCCCCCAGCGGGGCTACGGTGGGGGTGGGGAGATGGACTTCGAGAAGAAGCTCTCCATGTTCCTCAAGGCCAGCGACGAGAAGATAGCCGACCTGAACAGCAAGATGAAGGACTCCAGGGGAGGTAAGAGGAAGCCGGGGAAGCGATGAGGTGGCAGGTGCACGCGCCGGGGGGCGGCTGCCCCCCGGTTTTCTACGTTCCCCCCGGCTCTCTTGAGGTCCCCTGGACCCCGCCGGATCGGATAAGGGACCTGTCGGTGGTTAAGGGGTTCTGCGCCCCGTGCCGGCGGGGCTTTCCCCGGGTCCTGTTCTGCGGGCCCCTGGGGGCCAGGGGGCCCTTCCCCACCACCTTCTGGCTGGTGTGTCCCCATCTGGCGGTCCGGTGCGCCGAGAGGGAGTCCCGTGGGGCGGTGGGCAGGATGGAGCTGGCCATGGGGTCCCGTTTGGACGAGATGAGGGTTTATCATCTGATGCACGCCCGTCTCAGGGGGAGCCTGCTGGGTCCCTGGGAGGCCTCCAGGGTGCGGAGGGATCCGGGGTTGCTTCGGGCCATATGGGGCAGGGGGGTCGGTGGGGCTGGCTTCGTCCATGGCTTCGGCGCCAAGTGTCTTCACCTGCACGTGGCCTCCTGGCTGGGGCTTGGGTACCACCCAATGGCTTCCTGGCTGGCCCTGGAGGTGGGGGCCTTGGAGTGCGGAGGACCCGGATGTGGAGGTGAGTCTCTTGTGGAAGGGTAGGTTCAGGGGGGAGACGGACGTTAGGGTCCGGGACTTCACCCAGTCGCTGGATCTGGACTGGTGCCTGGCGGAGGACGACATCCGGGGCAGCCTGGCCCACGCCAGGATGCTTGAGCGGGTTGGGATAATATCCCAGGAGGACCTTCGGCGCATAGAGGAGGGGCTGAGCGAGATCCTGGAGGAGATCCGGAACGGGTCCTTCGAGCCCGATCCGGCCCTGGAGGATGTTCACATGAACGTGGAGGCCCGGCTCACCGCCAAGGTGGGGCCCTCGGGGGCCAAGCTCCACTCGGGCCGTAGTAGGAACGACCAGGTGGCCACCGCGGTGAGGTTGCACCTGCGTCGCAGGCTCAAGGAGCTCAAGGGGGCCCTGGGGGGCCTTCTGAAGGTGTTGCTGGAGCTGTCGGAGCGTCATCAGGAGGTGATAGTGCCCGGCTACACCCATCTGCAGCAGGCCCAGCCCATAAGCCTTGGGCACTACTGGATGTCCCACTTCTGGGCGTTCCTCCGGGACGGGGACCGGCTGGACTTGGCCTTGATGTCCATATCCCGGTGTCCCCTGGGTTCCGGGGCCCTGGCGGGGTCCACGCTTCCGCTGGACCGGTTCATGGTGGCCCGGGAGCTGGGCTTCGAGGGGCCCACCCAGAACAGCCTGGACTCGGTGGCTCAGCGGGACGCGTTGCTGGACGCTCACTACTTCTGCGTATCCTGCGCGCTTCACTGGAGCAGGCTCTGCGAGGACCTGATAATCTACGCCTCCCGGGAGTTCGGCTGGCTGGACCTTCCGGACCAGTTCTGCACCGGTTCCAGCATGATGCCCCAGAAGAAGAACCCGGATGTGCTGGAGCTGTCCCGGGGTAAGGCGTCGGGGGTGCTGGGCCGGTTTGTGGACCTGGCGTGCATGGTGAAGGGGCTGCCGCTGACGTACAACCGGGACCTCCAGGAGGACAAGCGGGGTCTTTTCGAGAGCCTGAGCGTGACAGGGTCAGTGCTGGAGGTGCTGTCCGCCCTTCTGGAGCGGGTGGAGGTGGACCAGACCAGGGCCATGGAGTGCTTCTCCGACGGGTTGGCCCTGGCCACCGACGTGGCGGAGTACCTGGTGATGCGGCGGGTGCCCTTCCGGGAGGCCCACGAGAAGGTGGGGCGCCTGGTCCGGTGGTGTGTGGACCAGGGGCGGCGGTTGCACGGGCTCAGGTTGGATGAGATAATGAGGTTCATCCCCGAGGCGGGGGAGGACCTGCTTCCCCTGTTGGATATAAGGACGTCGGTGGAGCGGCGGTGCACCTACGGGGGCACCAGCCCCTCGGAGGTGAGGAGGCAGAGAGAGGAGGGGGCCCGGCTTCTCGAGTCGTGGCTGGGCTCCGGGAGCCTTGACTAGGGCGGTTTTTCCTGTAGAATCATCCGATGTGGCGAGCCGTTAGCTCAGTTGGTAGAGCACCGGACTTTTAATCCGGGTGTCGTGGGTTCGAATCCCACACGGCTCACCAGGAGTAGAAGTGGGTCCCATCGTCTAGTGGTCTAGGACACCGCCCTTTCAAGGCGGCGGCACGGGTTCGAATCCCGTTGGGACCGCCACAGACACGTGCCGGTGTAGCTCAGCAGGTAGAGCAGCGCACTCGTAATGCGCAGGTCGGCGGTTCGAGTCCGCCCGCCGGCTCCAGAGGATGATCCCCCTTCGGTCTAGGAGGGGGATTTTTTTATGACCCGGCCATGGAGGTGACCCTTTTGGCTTGCAGGATCTTGTTGGTGAGGCACGGCAGGACCGGCTGGAACGCCAGTTTCCGCTACCAGGGGCGAACCGACGTCCCCTGCGATGAGGAGGGGATGAAGCAGGTGGAGCTCACCGTCCGGCGGATCGTCCGGTGGGAGCCCACGGGGATCTACTCGAGCCCCCTGGTGAGGGCCCGGTGTCTGGGGGAGGCGCTGGCGGAGGCGGGCTCATCGGATCTTCGGGTGGACCCGCGGCTCACGGAGCTGGACTTCGGCCGCTGGGAGGGGCTCACCGTCCGTGAGATAGAGGAGCGGTACGGGGAGGAGTACCGGCTATGGCGCCAGGACCCCTTTGGCAGGACCCCGCCTGGGGGGGAGGATCTGGCCTCCATAACCGGAAGGCTGGAGGACTTTGTGGAGAGCTCCGGGATCCTTGGGGAGGAGAGGGCGGTGCTGGTGTCCCACGGTTACGCGTTGAGGGTCCTCATGGGGGTGCTGCTCAAGGTGAGGGACCTCAAGGTCTTCTGGCACCTCCGGGTGGACAACTGCTCCATAAGCGCCGTGGACGTCTATGGGGACTTCCGGATGCTGTGCTTCACCAACGACCGGCACCACCTGATGGGCTACCCGGATAGCCCCCTGGGGGAGTGACGCCCCCCTTGTGGTAGAATTCCCGTGGGTCGTCTATAGGATTGGGGGTGGTGTGTTGTCATCCGAGTCTATGGTTGGTCCAGGGGGTGACGAGGAGGCCCTTTGGGCCCGGTTGGCCCAGGGGGACCAGGAGGCCCGGGAGGAGCTGATCCTGGCGTACCGTCCCATGGTGTTCTGGCTGGCCCGTCGGCTTGGGAACCGGGCCTACCAGGACGTGGTCCAGGAGGGGATGCTGGGCCTCCTGGAGGCGGTGGACAACTTCGACCCGAGCCGGGGACATCGGTTCTCCACCTACGCCTACTACAGGATCCGGGGAAGGATGATAAACTTCCTATCCCGGGTGGAGGGGTCCTCGCCGATCCCGGTGGAGGATCAGGTGTTGGAGGAGCTGGGTCCCTGGGAGGACGGCTTCAGTCGGTTGGATTGGACCATGGACCTTCAGCTGGCCCTGGGGGCTCTCTCGGAGAGGGAGGCGGACGTGGTGCGATCCCTGGTCCTGGAGGACATGAGCGCCCGGGAGCTGGCGGAGGAGAAGGGGCTGGACGTGAGCTACATCCACAAGATAAGGAGGAGGGCGCTGGCCAAGCTCCGGGAGGTGCTCTCCCTTGGGGGGGCCTGATCCACTTTTCGATGCCCTTCGGGGATAACGTTAAGTGTCGGGATCCTTGAGGGTGGGGGTGGTTTCCCTTGGATGTGGAGTTGAGGCTCAAGCGGGTGAGGCGCTGGCTGGAGAGGCTCACCCGGGCGGTGGAGGCCTCCATGTGGGACAGCGCCCTGGCGGAGAGCCAGTGCCTGGAGGCGGAGGCCCGGTCATTGAGGGATCACGTGTCCCATCTGGTGGCGGGTGCCCCCGCGAAGGCCGGTGCCCGGTGGAGTCCCGCCCTGGTGGGGGCCGCCATGGCGTTGCTGGCCCTCCTGGCCTCGGTGGAGCCCTTAGCGGTGGGGGATGGGGTCCCCGTCCCGTCCGCATCGGTTCCCCGGGAGGAGAGGCCCGTCCCGGACGTCAAGCTGGTGGATGCGGTGCCGCCCCAGCGGTTGGATCCTGCGTCTCCGCCGGTGAGGGTGGTTTCGGTGGCCCCCGCCAGGGCGGCGGAGGGGGTCGCCAGGTCCAGGCAACCTAGGGTTGCGGAGTCCGGTGTGTCCCCCAAGGGGTCCCATGCAGTGCCCCCGGCGGAGCGTCCCGGGGAGTCCCGGCCCTCGCTGGGGCTGGACGAGGCCCTGATCCTGCTTAGGGCGGGTCAGAGGGCCCTGGAGGGGCAGTGACCCTCCTACTGGGGGACTTCATACCTTATAATGTTTAGACCGCAACAGAACGAGAGCAGAGGGTGGGTGGTCCCGTGAGGGTGTGGCGCGTTTTGTGCTTGGTTTCGCTGCTGGTTGCAGTCTTGGCGGTTCCCTCGTTGGCGGAGGAGGGGGCCAACGTGGCGGCGGTGGAGGTGGAGGGGCTCGAGAGGACCGTGGCGTCCTACGTCACGGGGGCCCTGTCCACCAAGGTGGGTCAGCCCCTTAGCTACGAGAAGCTTGACAGGGACCGGGATGCCATCTACGACCTGGGGTTCTACGAGACGGTGGACTACCGGGTTGAGGAGGTGCCCGAGGGGGTTCGGGTGGTGTTCACCGTGAAGGAGAACCCGGTGGTCCAGGCACTCCGCTTCAAGGGCAACGTGGCCTACCGGGAGGAGGAGCTGAAGGCCCTCTGCTTCACCTCCCCGGGCAACATCTTCAACCGGACCTTCTTCAGGAACGACCTTCAGCGGATCACCGACAAGTACCGCAAGGATGGGTACGTTATGATGCGGGTCCAGGATGTGGAGGTGAAGGACGGGGTGGTGGAGGTCACCATCCTGGAGCCCCGGGTCGGGGAGGTGGTGATCCAGGGGAACAAGAAGACCAAGGATTACGTGATCCGCCGGGAGCTGAAGCTCAAGAAGGGTGACCTGTTCAACGCCACGGTGCTTCGTCACTCCCTGAACCGCCTCCAGGCCAAGGGCTACTTTGAGGACATAAGCGTGGGTTTCGAGCCCACCGAGGATCCGGTGGTTATGGATCTTATCCTCACGGTGGAGGAGGCCAAGACGGGCAAGTTGGGTCTTTCGGTAGGTCACGGCAGCCAGAGCGGCTGGAGCGGCGGATTGAGCTACAGCGACAGCAACTGGCAGGGTCTCGGAACGAACCTTTCCGCCGGGTTTGAGTTGGGAGACAACGAGCAGTATTGGGTCTATTACAGCCAGCCCTACATGGATCAGGACACCTACTCCTGGAACGCTGGGGTCTACAAGCGCAAGTGGACCGACTACGACTACTACGACGAGAACAACAACTGGCGCTTCACCTACGATCAGGAGAAGATCGGCGCCTACGTGGGGGCGGGCCGGAAGTTCCGTGGTAACGACCAGCTGAGCTGGTTCGTGACCCTTGACTGGCATAAGGTGGAGAACACTGTCACCTCCGGTGATTCCAACAGGACCCCGGAGGAGAGGCGGGAGATGGAGGACGGCAAAAACTTCTCCGTAACCGCTAGCCTTACGAGGAACACCATGGATCCTTACTTGTCTTATCCCAAGGGTGACGTGGAGACGGTGAACTTCGAGAAGGGGTTCTCGTCCCTGGGGGGCGACTGGGACTACACCAAGTACTGGCTGGAGGCCCGTTTCTACACGCCACTCAAGAAGCTGATGGATTACCTGGACTTCGGCTCCAAGAGCGAGGACAACCCGGTGCTTCTGGCCTTGAGGGCCCGGGCGGGCTGGGGGAGCGGTGACATACCCTGGGGTGAGATGTACCTGGTGGGGGGTACCTCCACGCTGAGGGGGTACAAGGACAACCGGTTCCGGGGTGAGGAGATGCTGCTCTTCAACGCGGAGCTGCGGCTGCCGGTGGAGGACAACTTCTCGCTGGTGTTCTTCTACGATGCGGGGAAGGCGTGGAAGAAGTCCGATGGCGAGGGGATGGACCTTTCGGACCTGGCCCAGTCGAAGGGCATAGGCATAAGGGTCAAGACCCCGCTGGGGAACCTTCGGCTGGACTACGCCCAGGGGGACGATGAGACCAGGACCCACTTCGGATTCGGCGACATGTTCTAGGGGAGCTGATCTTAGGACTTCGGCGAGGGCTGCGGCTTTTGCCGCGGCCCTCGTTTTGGCCTGGTGTGGCCTGGCCCTGGGTGCCCCGAAGGCCTTGGTGGAGGGGGTGCCCCGGTGGCTTGTCCCCTCGGTGGAGAGGACCGTGCTGGCGGTCTACCGGGAGATGGGCACCTCCCGTCCTCAGGGGGAGCGGCTGAGGATACTGGAGATGGTCTGCGGCCGGCTCTTCGAGGGCTATCGGGTGGAGGCCTCCGCCGACGGGGACCTGCTCAAGGTTCGTCTGACTCCCTTGAACGGCCGCTCATGGAGGGTTACCGCCGCAGCGGGGAGTTGGAGGGAACCTGTTTCGAGCTGGATCGAGAAGGACTTGGGGGATCTGTCGTCCGAGTTGGAGCCCCAGCTTCAGGGTCTTCCCAACGAGGCTTTCACCTGGGGCAGGCGGGCCCTGGAGGAGCTGGTGCAGGAGGTCTGCTCCAGGCGAATGCGGGGCTTCCGGGCGGTGGTCACCCCCGCAGAGGGGGTCTTGAACGTGTCCCTCACTCCCGGGGAGCCCCTGGTGCTTGCCTTGAACCCTCGGGTCAGGTCCTCCACGCTGCCCGCCCTGGTCCTGGGTGAGATGAGGGATGAGGCCCTCACCGGGGCCTCCGCCTTCCTGGGGCTTCCGGTGGAGTACCTGAGGGGCAGGTCCTCCCAGGCGGCCAGCCACCTGTGCCGTTCGGCTGAATCCGGCTCCCTGGCGGGCAGGCTGGAGGTGGAGGCCCGGGCGGAGGTTAGGCCCGCCCCCATTGGGGAGCTCTTGATGGAGCTGGACAGCCGCCGTTACGTGATCTGGGGTTGGGTGGCGGCCCACGCCCTTTCGGATGGCCGGTCCAGCGAAGGGGGAGTTCACCTGGGCCGGAAGGTGCAGCTCTTACCCTCCTGGTGGATGGAGGCCTACGGTGAGTGGGTGGTGGATGGCGTCGACCTGTCGGTGGAGAGCCGTTGGGGGCTCAAGTGGCGGATCCTCCAGTATCTGTGGGCGGGTGTAGAGCGGACCTATCCCGGTGGAGAGTGGTTCCTTCGGGTAAATACCGATGTATTGCCCGATGACTTCTATCTGCACATGGCCATCGGTGATAGGGGTGGCAAACGGATTGGGTTAGGACGCCGGCTCTCGGATCACTTCTCGGTGGAGATCCGTTACGACTCCCGATACGATGACCCGGTGAGCCTCATGTTCCTGAGCAACCTTTAGTTCCCCCGTTGGAGGTGTTGGCCTTGCGCTTGGATGAGTTCGCTTCAATCATAGGGGGCCGTCCTGTGGGGGATGGGTCCATTGAGGTTGTTGGGGTGTGTCCCCCCCATGAGCCAGCGGAGGGGCACGTGATCTTCTGGAGGAGCCGGGGGCCCCTGGGCGTTTCGGTGGGTCCCGCGGGGCTGGTGGCCCTCAAGGGGTTGGTGAGGCCCCCCCTGTGGGGGGTGGAGGTGGAGGACCTGGACGGGGCCTGGGTCCGGGCCCTGGAGTGCTTCGATCCCCCCCTGGAGTTCCAGGGGTTGCATCCCACCGCGGTGATCCATCCGGAGGCCTCCATAGGCATGGGGGTTCACGTGGGTCCCTACTGCGTGGTGGAGCAGGGTGCGGTGGTGGAGGACGGGGCGTGGCTGCAGGCCTTCGTCTACGTGGGGAGGATGGCCAGGATCGGAGCCGGGTCGGTGCTCCAGGCCTTCTCGGTGGTTCAGGACCGCTGTGAGGTGGGAGCCCACTGCCGGATCCACAGCTGTGCGGTGGTGGGCTGCGACGGGTTCGGCTTCGTGGAGGGGGCGGATGGTGAGCGGATCAAGGTTCCCCAGATAGGGATAGCTGTCCTGGGGGATCGGGTGGAGATGGGATCCTGCTCCACCGTGGACAGGGCCACCGTGGGGGCCACCCGGGTTATGGAGGGGGTCAAGATGGACGACCACGTTCACGTGGCCCACAACTGCGAGATCGGCCCTAACTCGGTGCTGGTGGCCTACTCGGGGGTGGCGGGCAGCGCCCGGCTGGGCCGGTCGGTGGTGATGGCCGCCCAGTCGGGGGTGAGGGATCACGTCACGGTGGGTGACCGGTGCGTCATCGCCGCCCGGGGAGGGGTGGTGAAGGACCTGCCGGCGGGCTCCTTCGTCTCCGGCTTCCCCGCCCGGGACCACCGGGAGGAGCTGAGGCTTCAGGGGCTGGTCCGGCGCCTGCCGGACCTGTTGGAGCGCTTGAAGGCCCTGGAGGCCCGGGTGAGGGACCTGGAGTCCCGCCGGGGGGATGGGGCGTGAGGTGCTTCGGCCTCCGTGGGGAGGTGTCCTTTGAGGGGGTGGGGTTGCACTCCGGCCGGACCTGCGGCGTCACGGTCCGCCCCTTCCATCTCCCGGGGATATGGTTCTCCTCCGGCGATGGGCCGGTGCCGGCCCACCGGTGGCGCCCCTGCAGCGGTGACCGGAGGACCCACGTGGAGGTGGGGTGCCGGTCGGTGGAGACCTTGGAGCACCTCTTGGGGGCCCTGGCGGGGCTGGACATCTGGCAGGTCCTCATAGAGGTGGAGGGGCCGGAGGTGCCTATCCTGGATGGCAGCGCCATGCCCTTCGTCCGGGCCCTGGTGGACGCTAGGGTGGAGGCGGGGGATGTGGAGCCCGTGGGTGTCACGTCCCCCCTGGCCTTCGAGGATCCCGCGGGGGGCAGGATACTGTGCGCCTACCCGTTCGATGGTCTCAAGGTGTCGTGCCTCCTGGACTACCCGGGGACCCCGCTAGGCACCGTGTACGGGGAGTTCCCGGTGGATGCGGGGACCTTCGTTGGCAGGATAGCCCCCTGCAGGACCTTCGGATTTCGGGAGGAGGTGGAGGCCCTGCTCTCCCGGGGGCTCATAAGGGGCGGGGGGTTGGACAACGCGCTGGTGATAGACCGGGAGGGGCCCATGAACCGGTCCCATCTGCCCTTCAGGGAGGAGTGTCTGGGGCACAAGGTGCTTGACCTTTTGGGGGACCTGGCGTTGGTGGGCCGTCCGGTCCGGGGGGCCTTCGTGTCCATCCGGACCGGGCACGGGATCCACCATCGGGCGGTGGCGGTCTTGAGGGCCCTTGGGGGCCTTGTATCGGATAATGAAGGATAGATGGGGGTAGATGCCATGGACATACTGAAGATAATGGAGTTCCTGCCTCACCGGTATCCGTTTCTGCTGGTGGATCGGATCCTGGAGGTGGGTGAGGACCGGGTGGTGGGGCTCAAGAACGTGACGGTGAACGAGCCCTTCTTTCAGGGTCACTTCCCGTCGGAGCCGGTGATGCCCGGGGTGCTCATCCTGGAGGCCATGGGGCAGGTGGCGGCCTGTCTGGTGTCCCGGGTTCCGGGGCTGGAGGGGATGACCGCTTTCCTGACCTCCGTGGAGGACGCCAAGTTCCGTAGGCCGGTGCGTCCCGGGGATCAGCTGATCACCGAGGCCAGGATGCTCAAGTTCCGGGGCAGGATGGGCAAGGTGTCGGTCACCGGAACGGTGGATGGGGAGCTGGCCGCCCAGGCGGTGTTGGGCTTCGCCCTGTCCAGTAACCTTACGAAGGGGGGGGATTGATCGTGTCCGTGGCGGTTCATCCCACCGCTCAGGTAGATCCCGAGGCTCAGATAGAGGATGGGGTGGTGATTGGCCCCTACTGTGTGATAGATCGCCGGGTCAGGATAGGCCGTGGCACCGAGCTGGGGGCCTTCGTCAGGATATGCGATTGCGTGGAGATAGGCCCCTCCTGCCGGATATACGACCATGTGGTTCTGGGCAGGGACCCCCAGGACTTCGGGTTCAAGGGGGAGGAGAGTTGGGTGCGGATAGGTTCCGGGGTGGTTATTAGGGAGAACGTGACCATTCACCGGGCCTCCGGGGAGGGCAACGAGACCCGGGTGGGGGACGGGACGTATCTGATGGAGGGCTGTCACCTGGGGCACAACGTGGAGGTTGGGGAGCGTTGCGTGTTGGCCAACAAGGTGGGTCTGGCGGGCTACGCCAGGGTGGGTGACCGGGTCACCATAGGGGGCATGGCGGGGGTTCACCAGTTCGTCACCATCGGCCGGTCCTGCATGATAGGTGGATTGAGCAAGGTGGTTAAGGACGTGCCCCCCTTCACCCTGGCGGACGGGCGTCCCGCCCGGATCCATGGGCTGAACAAGGTGGGCTTGAGGCGCCAGGGGTTCACCCCGGAGGAGAGGCGCCGGATCCGGGAGGTGTACGATCTGCTCAGGACCGGTTCCCTGCCGCTCAGGCAGGGGCTGAAGAGCCTCCTGGAGGAGTGTGGCCAGGATCCGGTGGTGAGGGAGCTTTGGGAGTTCATGTCCCGGTGCCGCAGGGGCTGGACCCCCTGGGCCCATCGGTCGGAGGTGGAGGAGGATTGATCCGGCTCTTCGTCATGGACGTGGACGGCACGTTGACCGATGGGGGGGTCTCCTTCGATTCCGCCGGGGTGGAGAGCAAGAGGTACCACATCCAGGACGGGATGGGCATAAAGCTCCTTCAGGCCGCGGGGGTCAGGGTGGCCTTCCTGAGCGGCCGGCACAGCGACTCCACCTCCGCCCGGGCCAGGGACCTTGGGATAGACCTGTGCGTCCAGGGGGTCTATGACAAGCTACCGGTGCTTCGACGGTGGGCGGAGGAGATGGGGATATCCCAGGATGAGGTGGCCTACATGGGGGATGACCTGCCGGACCTGGAGTGTCTCGAGTGGTGCGGCTACGGGGTTGTGCCCTGCGATGGCCGGCCGGAGGCGTTGCGCCTGGCGGATTACGTCACCCCCAGCCGTGCCGGGGCCGGGGCGGTGAGGGATGCGTGCGAGAGGATACTGTTGAGGAACCGGAGGGAGGGGGAGGGTCATAAGGCCTAGGTTCGGTCACCTGGACCGGTTGATACTGATGGAGCTGCTAGGCCCCTTCGCCTTCGGGGTGGCGGCCTTCACGGTGCTCATGGTGGCGGGGAGCCTGCTCTTCAGGATAGCGGACCTGGTGATCCAGCGGGGGGTCTCCCTTGGGGTGGTGGTGCGGCTCTTCCTGTACTATCTGCCCGGGGTGGTGGTGACCACCATACCCATGGGGAGCCTGCTTGGGGCGCTGATGGGTTTCGGGAAGCTGTCGTCCCACTCGGAGATAGTGGCCCTCAAGGCCTGCGGGGTCCCCTTTCGCCGGATGGTTCGCCCCCTGGTCGTGGCCTCCGCCCTGGCGTCGGTGGTGACCTTCGTCCTCAATGAGACGGTGGTGCCCCTGTCGGAGCGGGCCGCAAGGAACGTGTTGGCCTATGAGATTATGAGGGAGAGGCCCCCGGAGTTCAAGGAGCGCATGTTCCTTAGGGAGGAGGGCTCCTCGGGGCTCCGGCGGGTGATATACATGGACCGGATCCGCCCCCGGACTGGGGAGATGGAGGGGGTCCTGGTGCAGGAGTTCGAGGGAGGTCGTCTGTCCAGGCTCACATCCGCCCGGCGGGCGGTGTGGCGGGATGGCAAGTGGACCATGGAGGAGGGTAAGACCTTCGAAGTGGCCCCCGACGGGGGTGTCAAGTTCCTCTACTCCTTCGCCCGGGAGTCCTTGAGGCTGGACCTGTCTCCCGCCAGGGTGGAGGCCCAGTCGACGGACCCGTCCCAGATGAGCGTCTTCCAGATGGCGGAGCAGATAGGGCTGATGGAGCGGCAGGGCAGCGACGCCACTAAGCTCCGGGTGATGTTTCATCTCCGGCTGGCGGTTCCGTGGGCTAGCCTGGTGTTGGCCCTGGTGGGGGCCTCGGCGGGGGTGCGTCCCCAGAGATCCGGCGGCGCCGGGGTTGGGTTGGGGTTGAGCGTGGTGATCGTCTTCCTCTATTATGTGGTGCTCTCGTTCTGCCAGTCATTGGGGGAGGCGTCGTACCTGCCGCCGGTGGTGGCCGCCTGGGTGCCGAACCTGGTCTTTGGGGTCGCGGGGCTGTTCATGGTCCGTCGGGGGGACTGACCGGGTTATTTTTCGGAAGGGGGCTTGGGCCTTTGGTTGTGGCGCTTATAGCCGGCGAGGGGGACCTGCCGGTGGAGATAGCGCGGCGTCTCACCGACCTGGGTGAGCCGCCGGTGATCTATTCGTTCCGGGAGAAGGCGGGGGGCATATCCAAGTACGCCTTGGAGGTGGTGTCCCTGCACCGGTTGGACCTGGGGGGCACGTTGATGGACATGGCCTCCAGGGGGGTTCAGCGGGTCTACATGGCGGGTGTGGTGCCCAAGACGCTGCTATACCAGCCCGCCATGCTGGATCAGCGGGTGAAGGACCTGGTGGAGGGGCTGAGGGACCGGGACGATCACAGCCTACTAGGGGCGGTGGTGAGGGCCTTCGAGGAGGCGGGGATGGAGGTGAGGTCCTACCGGGACCTCATCCTGGACCTGATGGCCCCCCTGGGGCACGTGGCGGGGCCTGAGCCGTTCCCGTGGCAGCTGTCGGACGTGGAGTACGGGGTCTCCGTGGCCCGCAGGATAGTGGGGCTCTCCTTTGGCCAGACGGTGGTGGTGCATAGGCGGAGCGTGGTGGCGGTGGAGGCCATGGAGGGCACTGACGCCACCCTCCTTAGGGCGGGCTCCCTCTGCCGGGGGGGCACGGTGGTGAAGATGATGAGGGCGGACCAGGACGAGAGGTACGACATCCCCACCGTGGGACCCCACACGCTGAAGCGGATGGCCAGCGCGTCGCTCAAGTGTCTGGCGGTGGAGGCGGGGCGGACCATCATCCTGGAGCCCCAGGTCTTCGTCCCCATGGCCCAGTCGGAGGGCATATGCGTCCTGGGGGTGTCCGGTTGTCCGTCTTCGTGAGTTGTGGGGAGGCCTCGGGGGACCGCTACCTGGGGGATCTGGCGTTCCGCCTCTCCCGGCGGGGCTTCCGCCTGTGGGGCATGGGGGGTCCCAGGTGCAGGGAGGCGGGGGTGGAGACCCGGTGGGACATGGGGGAGCTCCAGGTGATGGGGTTCACCGAGGCCCTTGGGGCCCTGGGGAGGCTCATCCGCCTCCGGGACCGGATCGCCCTTGAGGTGGCCCGGGCCAACCCCTCCTGCGTGGTGCTGACCGACAGCCCGGACTTCCACCTGCCCCTGGCCCGGCGGATCCGGCGGGAGGGTTACCGGGGGCCCATGGTTAGCCTGGTGCCCCCGGCGGTGTGGGCCTGGCGCTCCGGCAGGGTCAGGCACCTCAGGGAGCTCTTCGACCTGTGCCTTCCCCTGTTCCCCTTCGAGCACCGGTTCCTGCAGGATCACCGCTGCCGGTCCGCCTTCGTGGGTCATCCGCTCCTGGACCGGATATCCCAGGCGGAGCTGGATCCCTCCTGCCGTACGGTGGCCTTCATGCCCGGAAGCCGTGGGGGGGAGGTGAGGCGTCACCTTCCGCCCTTCGCCCGGGCGGCGGAGCTCCTCAAGGGGGAGGGGTATCGGCCGGTCTTCTCCGTGGCGTCCTCCCTAGGGGAGGACGTGGCCCGGTGGATGGGGGACCTGTTGGGCCCATTGGGGGTGGAGGTGAGCCGGGAGGACGGGGTTTCCCTCCTGGCCCGCTCGGTTGGGGCGGTGATGGCCAGCGGCACCGTGTCGCTGGAGGCCATGTTGGTGGGCCGTCCAGGTGTGGTGGCCTACAGGACGTCGTGGTTGTCCATGGCCCTGGCCCGGCTCCTGGTGAGGTCCCCCCATTGTGCCCTGCCCAACATCCTCCTGGGCAGGGAGCTCTACCCGGAGCTACTGCAGGGGGCGGTGAGAGGGGACCTGTTGGGCCGCAGGATCCTGGGGGTGTTGCGGCAGGTGGAGGACCCGGAGGGGCTCCGCGGGTGGCTTTCCGCCTTTCGGGAGGGGCGGACCCTGCTTGGGAGGGCCGGGGCCTTGGACCTCTGGGAGGAGGTAGTTTCGGAGATGGCGTCCCGATGAAGCGTTGGATGGGTGATTTGGGGGGCGGGGTGTATGGGCGGCTCCTTGGGTTCCTGAGGCCTCACCGGGGCAGGCTAATGCTTGGCGTGGCCTGCATGGTGCTGGCCTCGGTGCTGGGGGTGATACCCCCGTGGCTCATAAAGAACCTGGTGGACAAGGTCCTGATAGACAGGAACCGGGGTCTGCTTGGGCTCATCATCGGTGGCATAGTGGGGATCTACGCCCTGAAGGGGTTCTTCTACTACTGGCAGACCTATCTCATGACCTGGGTGGGGCAACGGGTGCTCTTCGATCTTAGGCTGGCCCTGTACCGGAAGGTGCAGCGGTTGCCGTTGGGGTACCTGTACTCCAAGAGGACCGGGGAGTTGCTGTCCCGGATAACCGGTGACGTGGCGTTCCTTCAGGACCTGGTCTCCTCCGTGCTGGTGGACCTGGTGGTCCAGGGGGTCACCTTCGTGGCCATAGTGGGGTTCCTTTTGACTTTGAACTGGAGGCTGACGTTGGCCACCTTCGTGATCCTTCCCATGGCGGCATTGGTGATCGGGTTCACTACCGCCAGGATGAGGCAGGTGGGCCACGCCATCCAAGAGCGCCTGGCCCGGGTGTCCGCCTCCGCCCAGGAGGCCTTGGGGGCCATGAAGGTGGTGAGGGCCTTCGCCACCGAGGAGATGGAGTACCGTAGGTTCGCGGAGGAGAACCGGTCCCACTTCGGGGCCCTGATGAGGGGCACCCAGCTCCGGGGTTTGCTGGAGGGGGTAGTGGAGCTGATCCTCATGGCCGCCATGGGGTTCATCATATGGCTTGGGGGCAGTCACGTGGTGAGGGGGGACATAACCGCCGGTCAGCTCATGGCGTTCCTCACCTATCTGGGGCTGATGGTGCAGCCCATAAGGGTCTTGAGCCGGGTCTTCGGCCGGGTACAGCAGGCCCTTGCGGCGGCGGAGCGGGTCTTCGAGGTGCTGGACCAGCCGGAGGAGGCCCCCTCGTCGGGGATGTTGCGGCCGCCGGTCATCCGCGGCCGGGTGGACTTTGAGGGGGTCTGGTTCCGGTACGGGGAGGACCTTCCCTGGGTGCTTCGGGGGGTGGATCTCACCGTGTCCCCCGGGGAGAGGGTTGCGTTGGTCGGGTCCACCGGGGCGGGGAAGTCCACGTTGGCGGACCTGATCCCCCGGTTTTTCGACCCGGTCCGGGGCAGGGTTTTGATAGACCGGGTGGACGTGAGGGAGCTGGATCCCCGGTATCTGAGGCGTCGGGTCGGGGTGGTGCTCCAGGATCCGGTGCTGATGAAGGGCAGCTTCGCCTTCAACATAGCCTATGGGTTTGAGGGGGCCACCATGGATCAGATCCGTCAGGCGGCCCACCTGGCGGGGATCGGGGACTTCATAGAGTCCCTCCCGGATGGTTACCAGACCGAGATAGGGGAGCGGGGGGTGACCTTGAGCGGTGGCCAGAGGCAGCGGGTGGCCATAGCCCGGGCCATCATAAGGGATCCGGCCATACTGATCCTGGACGAGGCCACCTCCTCGCTGGACGCGGAGGTGGAGCGAACCATCCAGGAGTCGTTGGAGCGGGTCATGGAGGGGAGGACGTCCTTCATCCTGGCCCATAGGCTCTCCACGGTGCGCCGGGCGGACCGGATCCTGGTGCTTCACCAGGGGGTCATCGTGGAGCAGGGGACCCACCGGGAGCTCATGGCCCTGGACGGGCGGTACGCGTCGCTGGTGAGGGCCCAGTTCGGTCATGGGGCTTCTTGACAGCTACCTGAGGCACATATCCCGCGGGGGCCCCTCCCCCTGGTGGCTGCTGTCGCCGTTGCACCTGGTGTCCAAGTGGTGGGTGCTGGGGCGGAACTTCATGTACGATCACGGCCTACTCTGCGCCACCGAGGGGCCCCTGCCGGTGGTGAGCGTGGGGAACCTGACCCTTGGAGGAACCAACAAGACCCCCATGGTGGAGGCCCTCTGCAGGTTGGTGTTCTCCCTGGGCTTGAGGCCCGGGGTGGTGAGCCGGGGCTACAGCGGAGCTGGAGGGTGTGAGCCCCTGGTGGTGCCCCCCGATGGGGAGCGGAGGATCTACGGGGACGAGCCCCTCATGTTGGCCCGGAAGCTCCGGGGCACGCCGGTGGTGGTCTCCCGGGACAGGGTGGCGGGGGTGAGGCTTTTGAGGTCCCTGGGGGTTCAGGTGGCGGTGGCGGACGACTGCTTCCAGCACCGTCAGCTGGCCCGGGACGCGGATCTGGTGTTGGTGGATGCCACCTGTCCCTTCGGCAACGGGCTCATGTTCCCCGCGGGGATGCTTCGGGAGCCGGTGAAGTCCTTGAGGAGGGCGGATCTGGTGATAATAACCAAGGCGGACCAGGTGGGTGCTCAGGAGCTGGAGGGGCTTGAGGCGGAGATCCGCCGGCACGTGAGGCCGGACCGGATCTTCAGGTCCTCCCTGCTGGTGGACGGCTGGTCCGGAGGCGACCCCCGGGGGCCGGTGCTGGCCTTCTGCGCCATAGGCAACCCAATGAGCTTCCTTGGGCTCCTCGAGGGGCGGGGGGTTCAGGTGGCCTCCTTCCGGCCCTTCAGGGACCATCACCGGTTCGGTCCCGGTGACCTGATGGCCCTGGAGGATGAGGCGGAGAGGCTAGGGGCCCGGTGGCTGGTGTGCACCGAGAAGGACCTGATGAACCTGCCCGGGGGGTACCATTTCAGGCTTCCCCTTTCGGTGCTTCGGGTCCGGGTGGGGATCGAGGACGAGCCCCGATTCCTTCGGGAGCTGGCGGAGGTGTTGGCACCCCGGTTCGTGGTGGCCTCCAACGGTCACGGGGAGGACGCCATTGGAGCGGTGCTCTGTGGTCGCCTCAAGGCCAGGTTCCCCGCCGCACGGGTGGAGGCCTTCCCCCTGGTGGGGGAGGGGGTGGAGTACCGGGAGGGGGGCTTTCCGGTGTCCTCCCCGGTCTTGAGCATGCCCAGCGGTGGGCTGGTCAAGTACGGCTGGCGGTACCTTCTGGAGGATCTGCGGAGCGGGCTGGCGGCTCAGCTGATCCGCCAGCTGGCGGCCTGGAGGGGGGCTCCCCGGAGGACCCCCTTGTGCGTGGGGGATGTGTACCTCTTCCTTCACGCCCTGTGGGGCCGGGGGATGAGGCCTTTGCTTTTGGCCACCGCCAAGACGGTGTACCTGTCCGGTCACTGGCGTATCGAGGGGTTCCTCCTGAGGCACCGGGCCCTGGCGGTGTGGACAAGGGACCGGGAGACCCGGGAGGAGTTGGCATCGAGGGGTGTGGATGCCCGGTTCGACGGGAACCCCATAATGGACCTGGCGGATGTGGGGGGGGTGGACCCTTGGGAGGGCTCCTCTGGCCACCGGGTGTTGGTCCTTCCCGGGAGCCGTTCCGGGTACCTGAAGGACCTTCCGGTGATAGCCCGGGCGTGTCTGGAGCTTGGGGGCAGGCTTGGCTGTTCGTTCCTGTGGGTCCCCGCCTTGAGCCTGGACGTGTCCGGTCCCCTGGGGGAGCTTGGTCTCCCGGTTGGGGATGGGTGGTCGCCCCTGGTGGGGGATAGCCTGTTCCGGGTGTGCAGGTGCGGCGTTGGGGTTGCCGCCCTGGGGGCCCAGGTGGTTTTGGGCCTCGGGGGTACCGCGAACCAGATCTGCGCCGGGCTTGGGGTGCCGGTTGTGTCGTTGGACAGCCTGGGGAAGCGGGTCCAGAAGAGGCTTCTGGGGGACAGTGAGGAGCTCTGTCCCCGGGACCCGGTGGCCCTGGCGGATTGCCTGGAGCGGATATTGTCCGATCCGGACCTTAGGCACCGGATGGGGCAGGAGGGATCGAGACGCATGGGGCCTCGGGGGGCTCTGGACCGGGTGGTGGATTTTGCCGCCCGGGAGTTGGGTTGGGATTTGCTGTGCCTTCTCTGGGAGAGATTGGACATGGTGTCCCGGGGGTTTTGGGATCCTGGCGAAGTGAGGGGAGGAGTTTTCGATGGCAGGAGTTTTGGCGGTGATACCCGCCAGGTATGGCAGCACCAGGCTTCGGGCCAAGGCGCTGATGAGGATAGGGGGCAGGACGCTGGTTGAGCGGGTGTTGGCGGGGGTCGTTGGATCCCCGGTGGATCGGGTGATAGTGGCCACCGATCACGAGGAGATAGCCCGGGTGGTCCGGTCCGCCGGCGGGGAGGCCTGGATGACCCCTCCGGAGTTGCCCTCCGGAACCGACCGGGTGGCCTACGTGGCCAGGCAGCTTCCGGAGTATCACCTGGTGTTGAACGTCCAGGGGGACGATCCGCTGGTGGGGCCCGACATGATAGGCTCCCTGGTGGAGGCCCTGGAGGGGGATCCGTCCTGTCAGTTGGCGGTGTTGGCCAAGAGGATCGAGCGGGAGGAGGAGGTGTCCTCCCCCAGCGTGGTGAAGATGGTGTTTGATCTCAACATGAGGGCCCTCTACTTCAGCCGGTCCCCCATACCCTATCCGAGGAACCGGAACGACCGGTGGTACAAGCACATAGGCCCCTACGCCTACCGGCGTTCTTTGCTCATGGAGTTCGCCTCCTGGGAGGTTACGCCCCTGGAGAGGGTGGAGAGCCTGGAGATGCTCCGGGTGTTGGAGATGGGCCGGTCCATAAAGTGCGTCATAACCGAGCGGGACACCATAGAGATCGACACCGAGGAGGACGTTAGGGCCCTGGAGGAATACCTTAGGGACAGGGGGGAGCTCGATTGATCGGTTTCGAGGAGAGCGGGGTCAGCTTCGGTGCTGGGCGGCTTGCGGTGATAGCCGGGCCCTGTGCCCTGGAGGGGCTGGACCACGCGCTGATGATAGGGGAGGCGTGTCTTAGGGTCTGTGAGGACCTTGGGGTGGGCTACGTCTTCAAGGGGTCCTTCGACAAGGCTAACCGGACCTCCAAGGACAGCTTCCGGGGGCCCGGGATGGAGGAGGGGCTCCGGATCCTCTCGGAGGTTCACCGGCGCCTTGGGGTCCCGGTGCTGACCGACGTTCACGAGACCCATCAGGTGGGGGCGGTGGCGGAGGCGGTGCAGATCCTTCAGATCCCCGCGTTCCTGTGTCGTCAGACGGACCTGGTGCTGGCCGCCGCCGCCACCGGCCGGGTGTTGAACGTGAAGAAGGCCCAGTTCCTGGCCCCTGAGGACATGGCGTCGGTGGTGGACAAGTGCAGGTCCGTGGGGAACCGGCGGGTGTTGCTCTGCGAGAGGGGTAGCGTGTTCGGTTACAGGCAGCTGGTGGTGGACTTCCGGTCCTTCCCCATCATGAGGGGGTTGGGGTGTCCCGTGGTGTTCGACGCCACCCACAGCGTCCAGTCCATGGGGGGGCTTGGGGGCAGGAGCGGTGGGGACAGGCGGTTCGTCCGGCCCCTGCTCAGGTGTGCCGCCTCCCTTGGGGTGGACGCCCTGTTTCTGGAGGTCCATCAGGACCCGGACTCGGCCCCCAGCGACGGTCCCAACATGGTGCCCCTTCGGCTCTTCCGGCGTCTCCTGGAGGAGGCGAAGGGGATCTGGGACCGGGCCATGGAGGACGGCTTCGCCTGCTTGGATTGGGTTGATTGGCCATGATGTTGCCCTACGAGCGGGACCTTTCGAGGGTGGGGGACCTGGAGCTGTTGGAGGTGGGGCTTCAGGTGATCCGGCAGGAGGCCCGGGCGTTGGAGGATGGGGCATCGAGGATGGGGCTCGAGCTGGTCAGGGCCGCCAGGATGGTGGCCTCCTGTTCCGGCCGGGTGGTGGTCTGTGGCCTTGGGAAGTCGGGGCTCATAGGCCGCAAGATCGCCGCCACATTGGCGTCCCTGGGTTGTCCCGCCTTCTTTCTGCACGCTGCTGAGGGATCTCACGGGGACCTGGGGATGGTGTGCCGGGACGACGTGGGGCTCTTCCTCAGCAACAGCGGCACCACCCGGGAGGTTTTGGAGATGGTGCCCTTCTTTCGCCGGATAGGCTGTCCTGTGATAGCCCTAACGGGGCGTAGGGACTCCCCCCTTGGGCTGTCGGCGGACGTGGTGTTGGACTGTTCGGTGGGTCGGGAGGCGGATCCGTTGGGGATCGCCCCCACCAGCAGCACCACCCTTCAGCTGGCGGTGGGGGACGCCCTGGCGGGGATGGTGACCCGGCTGTTGGGCCTTCGGGTGGAGGACTTCGCCCTTTTCCACCCCGGGGGTGCACTGGGGAGGAGGTTGCTCCTGCGCCTGGAGGACGTGATGGCCGTTGGGGACCGGGTGCCCCGGGTCAGCCGGGACGCGTCGGTCAAGGAGGCCCTCTTCGCCATCACCGACAAGGGTTACGGGGCGGTGGCGGTGGAGGGGCCCTCGGGGGAGCTGGTGGGTATCTTCACCGACGGGGACCTGAGGCGCCTCATGGAGAGGGAGGGGGTAGGGTCCCTGGAGAGGCCCGTTGGGGAGGTGATGACCCGGAACCCCAAGGTGATGGGCCGGGACAAGCTGGCGGCGGAGGCCCTCAAGCTCATGGAGGAGATGGAGATATCGGTGGTTTTGGTGGTTGATGGTGCCCGGGTGGAGGGGATAGTTCACCTGCATGACCTCCTGAAGGCGGGGGTGGCTTGAGGTTGGGCCCCATCTCCCGCTGGGCGGTGTCGTCCCTGGTGAGCTCCGCTTTCGGCCTTCTTTCCCGGAGGCTGGCGGGGCGCTACAGCCGGGTGGAGGAGCGGCGGGGGCGGGTTCCCCGTTTGGGGGGTCCGGTGGTGTGGCTTCACGGGGTCTCCGTGGGGGAGGTCCAGGCCGCGTCGCCGGTGGTTAGCGCCCTGAGGCACATGGGGTTCGCCGGGTCCCTGGCGTTGAGCTCCATCACCGAGACGGGTCTTAGGGTGGCATCGTCGGTGCCGGGGGTGGACCTGGTGGTGGCCTACCCGTGGGACCGGGTGGGCTTCGTCAGGCGCTTCCTGGATGGGTTGGACCCCAGGGTTTACGTGGTGATGGAGACCGAGCTCTGGCCGGTGATGATATGGGAGGCCCGGCGGAGGGGAGTTCGGCTGGTGTTGGCCAACGGCCGGGTGTCGGACCGCTCCTACCGGCGGATGAGGGCCCTCGGGTGGCTCTACCGGGACCTTCTGGGCTGTTTCGACTCGGTCTTCCCCAGGACTGGTTTGGACCGGGAGCGGTTCCTGGAGCTTGGGGTGCCGGAGGGGGTCTTGGGTCCCGTTGGGGACGTGAAGGTGGATGCGGTGCTCAGTCGCCGGGGGACGGAGGACCTGTCGGGCTACGCCTTTCGGGGGGATCTGTTCGTGGCGGGGAGCACTCATCCTGGGGAGGATCGGGAGGTGCTGGTGGCCTACCGGATGGCCCGGGGGGTGGTGGGGGGTCTCAAGCTGGCGCTGGTGCCCCGGCATCCTGAGAGGGCGTCCGAGTGTCTTGAGCTCTGCTCCCGGGAGGGGTTGCGAGCGGTGCGGTTCTCCGAGGACCCGGGCCTTGCGGGACTAGCCGGCGGGGTCGACGTGGTGGTGGTGGACCGGGTGGGGGTGCTCTTCGGCCTGTACGGCCTGGCCCGGGTGGCCTTCGTGGGGGGGAGTCTTGTGCCCAAGGGGGGGCAGAACCCCCTGGAGCCCGCCTGCTGGTCCGTGCCGGTGTTATTCGGTCCCCACATGGAGGACTTCGCGGAGGTTAGGGACCGGATGGTCCGCGGGGGCTGCGGGTTCCCGGTGGCCTCCGGGGAGGACATGGGGGCTAAGTTAATTCAAATACTAACTTCTGGGTGTAAAATTGATCCTTGTGGTCTGTTGGATGGGTTGTCCGGCGCGTCCCGTAGGGTTGCGGACCGGGTGTTGTCCCTCCTTGACGAGGGGTGCAGATAAGAGGTGGTGTTGAGAGATGTTCGATGCTAGGGTAGCGGGCAGGATGAGGTTTGGCTGTGGCGTTTCCGCCTCGGTTGGAGAGGTGGTGAGGTCCCTGGGGGCGGATCGGGCGGTTTTGGTCACCGATTCCACCATGGAGTCCTTGGGTGTGGCGGACCGGATCTGTTCGTACCTTGAGGGGGCTGGGGTTGAGCCCTTCGTGTTCGCCGGGGTGGAGCCCGAGCCTTCGGTGGAGACCACCGATGCGGTGGCGGAGCTGGCCCGGGAGCACGACTGTCAGGCGGTGGTGGGGCTAGGTGGAGGGAGCTGTCTTGACGTGGCCAAGGCGGTGAGCGTCCTCATAACCAACGAGGGTAGTGCCGCCCGTTATCAGGGTCTTGGGCTGGTGAGGAACCCAGGGGTTCCCAAGGTGATGATCCCCACCACCGCGGGCACCGGTTCGGAGGTGACCTTCACTGCGGTGTTGATCCGGAAGAGCGACGGTTTCAAGGGGGGCATAAACGACGAGAAGCTCTTCCCGGACGTGAGCCTTTTGGATCCGGAGCTCACGGTCACCATGCCCCCGGCGGTGACCGCCAGCACCGGGATGGACGCGCTGGTGCACGCCCTGGAGGCCTTCAGCGGCAGGAGCGCCAGTCCCTTCAGCGACATGTTCGCCCGGGAGGCGATGCGGCTCATCGGCTCCAGCATCCGCACCGCCACATGGAATGGCCGGGATTTGAGGGCCAGGAGCGACATGCTGCTTGGGTCCTACTACGGCGGGGTAGCGCTGGCCAATGCGGGGGTTGGTGCCTGTCACTCGTTGGCCTACCCTCTTGGGGGCATGTTTGGGGTGGGGCACGGTTGTGCCAACGCGCTTCTGATCCCCTACGTGGCCAGACACAACGCGGTGGCCTGTGTTGATCGTTACGCGGAGGCCTACGGCCTCTTGGGTGGCGCATCCGACGGCTGGCCCCGGCGGGAGGCGGCCTTCGCCCTGGCGGAGCTGCTGGAGGAGCTGGTGATGGACCTTGAGTTGCCTTGCAGGCTCTCGGAGCTCAAGGCGGGCATAGAGGAGAGGCACTTCGATGAGATGGCGGACCGGGCCATGGCGGTGGCCCGTCCCATGGAGAACAACCCGAGGGTGATGGACAAGAGGGCCTGTGTGGCCATTTACAAGGAGGCGTACTAGGATGCCGGGATTTGAGCTCTTCGATCAGAGGGAGATAGACGCGGTGGCGGACGTGCTCCGCCGGAGGATAGTTCATCGTTACTCCTTCCAGGGGGTCAGGAACGACATATACAAGGTGGAGGAGTTCGAGGGGGCCTGCGCCAGGAAGTTCGGCGCCCGTCACGCCCTGGGGGTCTCCTCCGGGAGCGCGGCCCTCTACGTGGCGCTGAAGGCCTGCGGCATAGGGCCCGGGGACGAGGTGATCACCACCCCCTTCACGTTCATAGCCAGCGTGGAGGCCATCCTGGAGTGCGGCGCCATCCCGGTGCTGGGGGAGATAGACGAGAGCCTGAACCTGGATCCCAACTGCGTGGAGGACCTGGTGAGCGAGCGGACGAGGGCGGTGATGCCGGTCCACATGTTCGGCGCCTCCGCGGACATGGACGCCTTCAAGCGGGTGTGTGACGACTACGGCCTCATGCTCTTCGAGGACGCTTGTCAGGCCATGGGGGCCACCTACAAGGGGCGCTACTGCGGGTCCATGGGGCTGTGGGGCACCTTCAGCCTGGATCCCTACAAGATAGTCACCGTGGGTGAGGGGGGCATGGTGCTCACCTCCGACCAGGAGCTGTATCACCGGATGGAGTACTACCACGACCACGGTCACGTGCACGACAAGTCCATCGACCGGGGGGCGGAGAGGAAGGCGTGCCTCGGGTTCAACTTCCGGATGAGCGAGATCCAGGGGGCCCTGGGGCTGGTGGGGCTGGATAAGCTTGACACCGCCATCGGGATGCTTAGGTCCACCCGGGACCGGGTGTTGTCGGAGGTTAGGGATCTTGGGCTGAAGACCCGGGTGTTGCCCGATCCGGAGGGGGAGCTGGCCACCCAGATCGTTTTCCTGCTGCCCGACGGGGAGTCCGCCCGCCGGTTCCAGCGGGCCGCCAAGGAGGCGGGCTTCGGTTGCGGGATCCTGAGCGACAACACATGGCACTACGCCCGTCACTGGGACACCCTGAGGGACGGCAAGGTCTACTCCCGGGTCCGGTGTCCCTACGACTGTCATCATGCGGACCACGTGCCCTCCTACCGGCCGGTGGAGTGGCCGGTTACTCACTCGATCCTGGAGCGTGCCGCGGTCTTTGGGCTGGACATAGTGATGGACGACGCCCGGGTGGAGGCCCTGATCGGCGCCATCCGGGCGGGGGCCAAGGCCCTTTAGGTTCCAGGACGGACCGGAGGTACCATGGGGCTCACTGCCAGGCTCCTCATCCTGAGCGACGGGGTGGCGGGTCACGTCAACCAGAGCCGGGGGATCGCCCTGTGGTTGGGCCGGGCCCTGGCGGATAGGGACATATCCTTGAGGGTGGAGGAGCGGGAGGTGCCGCGTCTTGGGGGGGTGTCTCTCGCCAGGGCCCGGCTCTCCTCCCTGTTCCTTCGGTCCGGTGGTCGCCGCAGGTCCCGGGAGTGGCTGGGGGCCTTCGGCGGGGAGCTTTACCGGGCCTTCGGCGGCAACCCGGTCCTGGGTGGCCGGGTGGTGGTCCTGTCCGCCGGGAGCCGCTGTGCCCCTTACAATCTGGCTCTGGGGGTCCTTCTGGGGGCGGTGAGCGTGACCGTCATGACCCCGTCGTTGCTCGGGTTGGACCCCTTCGACTACGCCATAGTGCCCGAGCACGATCATCCCCCCCGGCGGAGCAACGTGTTCCCCACCCTCGGGGCACCCAACTCGGTGGACCCCGGGGCGTTGGAGGCGGAGGGCAGGGCCCTTGGGGACCTGTTCCCCCCCCGGTCGGTGAGGCGCTGGGGGCTGCTGGTGGGTGGTGACGACCGGAACTACCGGGTTACCCCCCGGTGGATAAGGCGGGAGGTGGGGGTTCTGCTCCGTCGGGCGGAGGCCTTCGGGGCGGACCTTTACGTCACCACCTCCCGGCGGACCTCCCGGGAGGCTGAGGAGGAGCTGGGGCGGCTCCTCAAGGGTAGCGGGGCGGTGAGGATGTACCTTCCCGCCGGGCGGTGTTCCGGCAACCCGGTGCCGGGGATGCTGGGGCTGTGCACCCGGATCTTCTGCACCGAGGACTCGGTGTCCATGGTGTCCGAGGCGGCCACCGCGGGGCACCGGGTGGTGCTCATGCGGGTGGAGCGTCCCGGGGGGCTGAGGCAGGGTCTCTCCAGGCTGAGCCGCCGGGCCGCCGCGGCGGGGCTGGCCCCCGGTGGGGCGGTCTTCGGCTCCAGCCGGTTCGACGAGCTCTTCTCCGCCCTGAGGCGGGAGGGGCGTATCGAGGAGTGGGGGTTGTGGAAGCGGGAGATGCCCATGGTTGACGGTCAGGGTCGTCCGGTGATACCCGAGGATCCTGGCCGCGTATGGGGTTTTAACGAGGCGAGGAGGTCGGCGGAGTGGCTGGCGGGAAAGCTTGTCTTCCGGTGGGGTGTTTGATGGGCTCGTCTGAGTCGGATAGGTGCATTAAGGGGTTTCAGTTGTCTTTCCTGTCAGCCTTTGTGGCAACCCCTCTCGGGCCGGTGGCCAGGTACCTTTTTTTCCTCATCGCCCTGGCCTTCATGATCAAGGGGCGCCTATGGAGGGGTATCGGTAGCGGGATCCCCAGGTACGTGGGGTGGTCTGTGCGGGGCCTTTTGGTGATGGGGGTCCTGTCGGAGATGGCCAACTTCATCGGGTTTGATGAGGCGGTGAAGGGGTACAGCCTGATCCTGGAGGCGGTGTTGGGGGCTTTCATGGGCTTGGTTTACATGTCGAGGCCAGGTGTGGGGGCCTTGCGCCGCTTTCGCTTCGCTTGCCTTTTGGCCCTGCTTATAGTTTCTGTTGGTGCGGTGGCTTACGTTGCTGGGGTTGGGCCGTGGATTGGCCTTTTTGATTACAAGGGTATGGTCTACTACGGGACTTTGGGACAGATGTTGATGCCCATGTTCCTTGCTGAGGCTGTCATGGCCCGGAACATGATGGACGGGGCCCTTGACCTGGTCCTGGTTGTGGTTTGCGGCCTCTGTGCGGTGTTATCCCGCAGCAGCGCCGCCATGCTGGGGGCCCTTTTCGGCTGTGGGATGGTGGTCCTGTCTGTCCTCTTTATGGGCAGGGGGAGGATCAGGGCCAGGCTCCTCTTGCTGTTGGGGGGGATCTCTTTCATGTTGATCTCGGGGGTGGTCTTGTTCCCTTCCGCCCGGTCAGCGGTGTTTCGGGAGTTCACCCAGCTTTCCGCCCTGAAGCGGTGGGATATGAAGGCTTTTACCACCCACAGGAGCACCATATGGGCCATTTCCTGGGATCTGCTCAAGCAGAGGCCCCTTTGGGGCTGGGGGTTGGGCAGGTTTGACCGGGTGTATGTCATGTGCAGGGATGTGGAGAGCTTAGGGGCGTGGAGATCGGCCAACCCCACCGGGGGGCCAAGTCATGCGCACAGTGACCCGTTGGATCTGGCGGTCTCGGTGGGTTTCTCCGGATTTCTGTTCTACGGGGGGATCGTTCTAGGAATTTTGCGGATGTGCTTTGGGGCGGTTCGCCGGTATGGTCTCAGGCATCCCCTGGCATTGGGTGTCCTGGGGGCCATGGGTGGGCTTGTCCTTTCCGGGTGGGCATCGGGGCTCATCGTATCGGGTCGGAGCACCAGCGGCATGTTCGCCTGGGCCTTGGCGGGGATTGCGGCGGGACTTCACTGCAGGGTTGGCCGGCGGGCTTTGGGGTGAATTCCGATTTGGCTGTTGATGACAAGGAGGGTGATGATATTGAGTTTTCGCGGTTTTGCGTCGGTCTTTGGTTTAATTTTCGTTCTGGGGTCAGGGGAGTGCATGGCGTCGGAGGTTGCTCCCCCCGTGTCGGTGGACGTCCCGGTTTCCGCCCCCGTTTCAATCCCTGGTGCCTCTTCGGATGTGACCTTGGAGTCTAAGGAGGCGCCCAAGGAGAAGGAGGCGCCCAAGGAGGAGGTTCGGGGCATGACCGCCCAGGAGGTCTTCAAGGATGTGGAGTTCCTGAAGCGGGAGGAGGTCTACGTGACCCCCTCCTGGCTTGCGGCGAACCTTGGCAGGGTGGTGGTGCTGGACGCCCGGGCCCAGGCGCTGTACCTGAAGGGTCACGTGCCCGGGGCGGTGAACGCCGAGTGGACCCATTTTGTTCGGTTGGGTGGGCGTCCTGGGGACAGCGGCTGGGGGGTCCGGCTTCCCATGCCGGAGCTGGCCCGGCGGCTTGGTGCCCTTGGGGTTGATGGGGAGAGGACCGTGGTGGTCTACGGGGATCTTGGGGGCTGGGGGCAGGAGGGTTTCCTGTTCTGGGTCATGAGGAGCTACGGGATCAGGAAGGTGAAGATCCTGGAGGGGGGGTACACCGGCTGGCTGAGCTCCGGCGGTCGGCGGGACCTGGTGCCTCACCGGGGCAAGGGGGGCAGGATGCCCCGGCTTTCCGACAAGGACGACACCCGGTGGAACGTGGACATCAAGTGGCTTTCTGAGAACCTGGACAAGGTCAAGGTGATAGACGTGAGGACCCAGCCGGAGTACGAGGGTGCCCGGTTCTTCCAGGAGCGGCGGGGTGGCCGGATACCCGGGGCTTTGCACCTTCCGTTCGACAGCCTCTTCACCAAGGAGGGGGCGTTGAAGGGTCAGGATGAGATCCGGGCCCTGATGGAGGGTCTTGGGGTCTCTCCCCAGGACGTGGTGATCGTTTACGACACCGCGGGGGTCAGGGGGGCCTACGCTTGCGTGGCGCTCAGGATGAGCGGCTACTACGCCAGGAACGTGGACGAGGGTTTCCAGCGTTGGGCGGGGATGCCGGACCTTCCGGTCTCCACCGGTCGGCCGTAGTAGGTCATTTGGCGGATGAATTTTCGGGGCGGGCCCATCCCGCCCCTTGTCATTTTCGGGGGGTTCATGTATAGTACCCGGTGAGGACCATGACATAGCTTGGAGCTTCGCTGTGACCCCTGAGGGCGGGAAAGGAGGTGTGGATGCCCCCAAGCCATAAAGGGCGAGCGGAGTTTCGGGGGCCTTTGGGTCCGGGACGGCTTGTGGGATCCGCCTTGAGTGCAAGGGAACTAGGGTTCTTGCGGATGGGCTTTCCCCCGGGTCTTCGCCGGTTCCGAGGTCTAAAATACAGACTCAAGGGGGTAACAAGACAATGAAGAAGAGCTTTGTGCTTTTCGCGGCGGCCCTTCTCGTGGCCTTCGCTGCGCCGGCCTTCGCGGCCAACCCGTTCATGGACGTTCCCATGAACCACTGGGCTTACGATGCGGTGAGCCAGCTGGCCTCCAAGGGGGTCATCTCCGGCTATCCCGACGGTTCCTACAAGGGCGGTCAGCCCGCCACCCGTTACGAGATGGCGTCCATAGTTGCCCGGGCGCTTGCCAAGGTGGACCTTGACAAGGCCAGCAAGCAGGACGTGGAGATGCTGAAGAAGCTGGTTGTGGAGTTCAAGGACGAGCTAGACGCCCTGGGTGTGAAGGTTGACAAGCTGGACAGCCGGGTGGCGGTGCTCGAGAAGGACCTGGGGGGCTGGAGCCTCGCCGGTGAGTTCCGCTTCGACGCCAAGTTCGCCAACGAGGACAACACCAAGTACGACTTTGACGGCAAGAACGAGTTCTCCCTGAACCGTTACCGCATCTGGATCAAGAAGCGGATCAACGAGACCACCACCTTCACCTCCAGGCTCGGTTACAAGCACGACAGCCAGGGCTACGACAGCGCCAAGTGGGACTACTACTACGTGACCACCAAGCTGCCCTACGACATCACCATGACCGCTGGTCTGCAGAACATCGACTGGGAGGACGAGAGGGGCCTCTATGTGGACAACGAGGCCTTCGTGGGCGACTGGACCCTCAAGGGCTTCCGGTTCCAGAAGAGCTTCGGGATGGTGGACTTCGATGCCTTCGTGAGCCACTGGGACGATGGCATCGATTCCGTGGACGAGTACTTCATGTACGGCGCCCGGATGGACTTCAACTTCAACGAGCAGTTCCGCCTGGGCGTCATGGGGGTCTGGAGGAGCTACGACTACGCGGAGGGCTCTAGGACCGCTAGCCCCGATGTCGACAACACCTACGGGGCCGATATGGAGTTCAAGTTCAACCCCTCCGTGTCCCTGAAGGGCGCCTACTACAAGCAGAACCTGTGGGGTACCGTGTCTAACGACTCCCCGGTGGCCTACAAGGTCATCCTGGACGTGAAGCAGGACCTGCTCAAGTTCACCAGCCTGTGGCTCGAGTACGCAAAGATCGACGATTCCTTCGTGATGACCGGCGACAGGGACTCCAGTGCCTACAGCAACTATGGTGCCGAGGTCCTGGCGAACCGTGGTGCAGCAGCTAGCAGCAACGACGATACCACCGTGTTCTTCGCCCGCGCCGAGCAGAAGTGGAACGACAAGTGGTCCACCTTCCAGCGCTATCTGACCGCCGATGTGTCCGGCGCCGGTGTGGACGACACCAAGAACTACACCTTCGGGGTGGCCTACCAGTACAACCCGGCGGTTAAGTTCGAGCTGGTCTACGACAAGATCGACTACGGCACCGACAACCCCAGCGGTTTCTCCGGGGACGACAACCTGGTTCGGTTCCGGACCCACGTGGTGTTCTAAGCGCAACCCTGAAGGACGCGGGGGATATCCCCCGCGTCCTTTCTTTTTTGCCCCCCGGGTGATACCATACCCCCCGGAGGTGGTCCCCCATGTCCAGTCCGCTTCTCTTGGCCCTCCGCAGGCTGGAGGCCCTGGACCTTCAACCCTCCCACCGGGAGGTGCTGGAGGAGGTGCGCTCCAGGCTCTCCCGGGGCCGACTCTACGTGGCGGCGGTGGGGGAGTTCAAGCGGGGCAAGTCCACCCTGCTCAACGCCCTGGTGGGATCCTTGGTGCTCCCCACCGGCGCTCTACCCCTCACCAACGTGATAACCCTCCTGGAGCACGGGGAACCGGGCCTAACGGTCACCTTCCGGGACGGCTCCACCCGGGACCTGCCAATCGATCAGCTCCAGTCCTTCGTCTCCGAGGACCTGAACCCGGGCAACCGCCTCCAGGTCCGCTGGGCCCTGGTCAGGTGCCCCTCCCCCTTCCTCCAGGGGGGCCTGGTCCTGGTGGACACCCCGGGCTTCGAGAGCCTCCACTCCTCCCAGACCCAGGAGGCCCGGGAGTACCTCCCCCGCATAGACCTGGCCCTGTTCGCCCTCTCGGTGGACTCCCCCATGTCCGCCAGGGAGATGGCGCTGCTCAAGGACCTGTCATCCACCGTCCCGGAGGTCATCCTGGTGCTCAACAAGATCGACTTCCTCTCCCGGGATGAGCTGGACCGGATGATCCGCTACCTATCCTCCGCGGTGGAGCGGGAGCTCTCCCGCCCCTTGCCGGTCTTCCCCGTCTCCGCCCGGCTCAGCCACCAGGACCCGTTCGCCTGGGGCCTTGCGGCCCTGAGGGAGCACCTGTCCTCCACCCTCAAGTCCCAGGGGACCCGGATCCAGCTCTCCGCCAACGAAAGGCGCCTGCTCTCCGTGGTGGGCTCCATCTCCGCCTCCGCCTCGGTGGAGCTGGACTCCCTGAGACAGCCGGTCCAGGTCCTGAAGGACCGGATAGACCGGTTCCTGTCCGGCGTGGAGGAGCTTCGGCTGCGCAGGTCCGACGCGGAGGCGCTGGTCATGAAGGACGTGGACTCCCTGGTGGCCCGGATGGACCGGGAGCTAGATCGCCTGAGGCGGGATCTCCCGGATCTGGTGGTCCAACGCCTCCAGGACCAGGCCCGCCGGATATCCGCCTCCTCCCGGGGGGACATGGCCCGGGCGGCGGAGGAGGCCATGGACCTAAAGTCCGCCGCCCAGGACCGGCTGGAGGAGCGGGGCCGGGAGCTGACCCACCTCCTCCGGCAGCTTGAGGAGATAGAGCGGGAGATATCCCCCCGGGACTAGCCCAGGGAGAGCAGCTCCCGGTAGCGGGGGTAGGGCCACAGATCCCAGGGACAGGCCTCCTCCGCCCGGTCCACCGCCTCCCGGATCCGGTTCATCACCTCCACGCACTCCTCCGAGGCCCGGCAGGCCTCGAAGAGGTCCGGCTGGGCCTTGAGGTCCTCCATGGAGCCCTCGAGGCCCCTCACCCCATCCCGGACCGCCTCCAGGTCCCCCAGCAGGGCCTCCAGCGGGTCCCCCTTGGGGGAGAGCCCAGCGGCCCTGAACGCACTAAGGGCCTCCGCCTCCAGGGCGGCGCTGCGCTTGAGGGCGGGCAGTACCCCCTCCAGCAGCATGGACCTCATGACCCCCATCTCTATCCGGGTCCACTTCACGTGCTGTTCCAGCCGGGTCTGGCAGAAGGTCTCGCACTCCCCGGGAGACATGACCTTCAGGGAGCTCAAAAGCTCCACGTTCTCCCGGGCTATCAGCCGGGACAGGGCCTCGGTGGGTCCCTTGGCCACCAGAAGCCCCCTCCTCCGAGCCTCCGCCTCCCACTCGGGGCTGTAGCAGTTCCCCTCGAAGATGACCCCCCGGGCCACCCGGACCGCCTCCCTCACCGCCTCCAGCGCCGCGTCCTTGGGCTCCATGCCGGAGGCGATCCTGGCCTCCATCCGGTCCCCTATCCAGTCCAGCCCCCTGGCCCAGATGGCGGCCAGCATGGTGAGGGGCCCCGCGATGGACTGGGACGAGCCCGGGGAGCGGAACTCAAGCTTGTTCCCCGTGAAGGCTATGGGGGCGGTCCGGTTCCGGTCCGTGTTGTCCGCTCGGATGGATGGTAGCCGATTGAGCCCCAGGTCCATGGGACGCCTGCCCCCGATCTGGTCGATCTCCTCGTCTATCCGGTCCAGCACCCGGGTTATCACCTCCCCCAGGTAGATGCTCATGATCACCGGCGGCGCCTCGTGCCCTCCCAGGCGATGGGTGTTCCCAGGACACGCGGTGGCGGCCCTGAGAAGCCCCCCGTGCTCCCAGAGCCCCAGCACGAAGGCCGCCAGGTACGTGAGGAACTGCACGTTCCGGCGGGGGTTCGACGAGGGGGAGAGCAGGTTCCGCCCCTCGCTGTCCACCAGGGAGAAGTTCACGTGCTTGCCGCTGCCGTTCAGGTTGGCGAAGGGCTTCTCGTGGAGGAGCAGCCTCAGCCCGTGCCTGTGGGCCAGCCGCCGCATGGTGAGCATCATCACCTGGTTCTGGTCGCACGCCAGGTTGGCCTCGCAGTGCTGGGGGGCGAACTCGAACTGACAGGGGGCCACCTCGTTGTGCCGGGTCTTCACCGCCACCCCCAGCCGCAGCAGCTCCTCCTCCACCTCCTCCATGTACCCCAGCGCCCGGTGGTGGATGGACCCGAAGTAGTGGTCCTCCATCTGCTGGCCCTTGGGGGGCTCCGCCCCTATCAGGGTCCGTCCACAGTGGAGGATGTCCGGCCGCCTCCTGGCCCGGTCGGAGTCGATGAGGAAGAACTCCTGCTCCGCCCCGCAGGTCATCTTTATCCACCGGACCCCCCGGTTGCCGAACAGGCGGGATATCCTTAAGGCCCGCCCCTCCAGGGCGCTCAGGGCCCGAAGGAGCGGGGTCTTCATGTCCAGCGGCGTCCCGTCGAAGGCGATGAAAACCGACGGCACGCATAGGGTGCCCCCCCGCTCGCTCCGCACCACGAAGGCGGGGCTGGAGGGATCCCAGGCGGTGTACCCCCGGGCCTCGAAGGTGGACCTGACGCTCCCGCAGGGGAAGCTGGATGCGTCCGGCTCCCCCTGGATCAGCTCGAAGGCGCTGAAGGACTCCAGCGGGGTCCCGTCCCCGTCCACGGTGAGGAACGCCATGTGCTTCTCCGCGGTCATCTCGTTCCGGGGATGGAACCAGTGGGCGTAGTGGGTGGCCCCCCGAGACACCGCCCACTCCTTCATGGCGGAGGCTATGACCCCCGCGATGGCCTCGTCCAGCTTGCCGGTCCCCTCCATCACCTCCAGGAGCCGGGCGTACACCTCCCGGGGAAGCCGCTCCCTCATGGCCCGCCGGTCGAAGACGTCGCATCCGAACACGCATGTAGGCCTATCTCCCATAACTACCACCTCTCATCCCAAAAATATGGCTAGTTGTAGCATGATGTTTGATATCATGCAAGTCTAACGAGCGATTTAATCGATTGTGATCTGGAGCCCACTGGGCTTGAAGGGCCGCCATGGGTGGTGCAAAATCGAATGGAGCAGAGGGAGGTGATGAATTGGACGTGCGGATCGGTCTTTGCGCCCTGAAGGACCTGAAGGGCCGGGACAGGCGGGCCCCCCTGGAGGCCCCCTTCGGGGCCCTGGAGGTGGGGTCCACCTTTTACGCCCTGCCCAGGGCGGAGGCGGTCTTCCGGATCTCCGTGTCGGTCCCCAAGGGCTTCCTACTGGGGGTCAAGGCCTTCGGCCTCTTCACCCACCACCCGGTGAGGTCCCAGGCCCTGCCCGCCTGGGCCAGGCCCCAGGGGGCGGATCGGGTGCTCCGCCACATGGTTCCCCCCAGGGTCCGCCGGAGGCTCTATGCCGCCTTCCTGGAGGCGCTGGAGCCCCTCCGGTCCTCCGGAAAGCTGGGGTACCTGCTCTTCCAGTTCCCCCCATCCTTCGAGCCCTCCGGGGAGGCGCTGGACTACCTCTCCGCCATCCGGGAGCTCTCCCCCGGCTGGCCCCTGGCGGTGGAGCTGAGGAACCCCCGGTGGTTCGCCTCGGGCCCACTGGAGGGGCTGCTTGAGACCGCCCGGGATCAGAACCTGGCCCTGGTTGGAGCCGATCTTTCCCCCCATGGGGCCATGCCCTGGCACCTCACCGCCACCTGGGGTGCCATAGCCCGCCTCCACGGGAGGGGCACCGGCGGTGGACCCTTCCCCACCCCGGAGGAGCGGGGGAACTACGTGTACCCCGCCCAGGAGCTGAGGCCTTGGAGGGACCTGGCGCTGCGGCACGCCCAGCGGGTGCCCCGGGTCTTCGTCATGTTCAACAACTGCGTGGGGGGTAGCGCCCTCAAGTCCGCCCTGGCCATGGCGGGCCTCCTGGGACTGGGGGAGGGTACCCCATCCCAGACCCGGCTGGGGCTGTGAGGGGACCCCTTCCCTTCAGCCCCGGTGGGTATGATGCTAAAATGAAGGCCATCTAGCCATCGAAGGGAAGGTAAAGACCATGAAGCTCAAGAGGCGCTTCAGCTTCAGCGCCGCCCACTGGTTGCCCAGGTACAAGGGCCGGTGCGAGGCCCTGCACGGGCACACCTACTCGTTCGTGATCACCCTGGAGGGCTCCCCGGACCCGGAGGGGATGATAATGGACTTCACGGAGCTCAAGGGACTGGTGGAGGAGATGGTCCTCTCCAGGCTGGACCACTCGTGCCTCAACGACCTGCTGGAACAGCCCACCGCCGAGGCGTTGAGCCGGTGGATCTTCGAGGCCCTGGCGGACCGGCTGGAGGCCCCCAACCGACGCCTGGAGTCCGTGGAGGTCTTCGAGAGCCCCGACTGCTCCGCCCTGTTCCTCCGGGAGGACCGGCGGTGAGGGACCTCCAGTCCGAACGGGACCTGAGGGGCATAGGCCTGAACCGGGTGGGGGTCCGGGGGATCAAGCGGCCCATGGAGGTGCTATCCATGGAGGGACCCGCGCTACACACCGTGGGGCGCTTCTGCGCCTTCACCGACCTGCCGCCGGACGTGCGGGGCTCCCACATGAGCAGGATAGCCCAGCTGGTCCTCCAGTGGGACGGCCGGGTCCCCTGCCCCTCATCCGCCCGGGAGCTGCTCTCCTCCCTGTCCTCCTCCCTGGGGGCCAGCGCCTCCGAGGCGGAGGTCCGGTTCCCCTTCTTCGTCCCCAAGGCCTCGCCGGTGACCCGGATCCCCTGCCCCCTGGAGGTCCGGTGCCGGGTCCTGGCCTCCCTCCGGGGGGAGGACCTGTCCTTCCGCCTGGCGGTGAAGGTGCCGGTGAAGACCCTCTGCCCATGCTCCCGGGAGATATCCAGCTTCGGGGCCCACAACCAGCGGGCCCACGTCACCATAGAGGTGGGATCCCGGCGCATGATCTGGATCGAGGAGCTGGTGGCGGTGGCGGAGGAGAACGCCTCGTCCCCGGTCTACCCGGTGCTCAAGCGCCAGGACGAACGGTTCGTAACCGAAGGGGCCTACATGAGGCCCCGGTTCGTGGAGGACCTGGCCAGGGACTGCGCCGCCCGGCTCTTGGAGGACCCCCGGGTGGAGTCCCTCAGGGTCCGGGTGGTTAGCCACGAGAGCATCCACGACCACGACGCGGTGGCGGAGGTGATCCGGCCATGAGCCACCTGCCCAAGGTGCACCTCAAGCCCTCCGCCTCGGAGGGCATCGCAAGGCGCCATCCCTGGATCTACCGGGGGGCGGTGGCCCACTCCCAGGGGGAGATGGGGGACCTGGTGGAGGTCCTGCTGGACCGCCGCCCGGTGGCCTTCGGCCTCCTCGGCCCCTCGGACATAGCGGTCCGGATCCTGGGCTTCGGACCCGCCGAGGACCTGGGGGCGGTCCTCTCCAGGCGCCTGGCCTCCGCCGCCTCCTGGCGGATCCCCATGGCCCGCTCGAGAGGGGTCCAGGCCTTTCGGCTGGTCCACGGGGAGTCGGACGGATTGCCCGCCGCGGTGGTGGACCTCTACGGATCCACCGCGGTGCTCCAGCTGTCCCACCTGGGGTGGATCAGGAACCTGGACCTCTTCGTCCGGTGCCTCCTGGAGGCGGTGCCCTCCATCCGGTCCGTGGTGCTGAAGAACACCGGGAAGCACCTGCCCAAGGAGGGCCTCCAGGAGGACGTGCGGGTCCTCATCGGCTCCCTGGACCAGGACCTGACGGTCCCCCTGGGGCGGGTCCCCCAGCGGGTGCCGGTCCTGAAGGGCCAGAAGACCGGTCTCTACCTGGACACCCGGGACTGGGCGGAGGACCTGTCCCGCCTGCCCCTGGAGGGGGCTAGGGTGCTGGACGCCTTCTCCTACCAGGGCCACCTGTCGCTGAACCTGCTCGCCCTGGGGGCCCGGGAGGCGGTGCTGGTGGAGCAGTCCCCCCTGGCCCTCTCCAACGCCCTCTGGTCCGCCCGCGGCCTGGGACTCCAGGAGAGGGTGACCCTCCTGGAGGGCAACGCCTTCGACCTGCTCAAGGGGCTCGACCAGCGAGGGGAGAAGTTTAATTTAGTTATAATGGATCCGCCCCCCTTCGCCCCCTCCAGGCGGAACCTGGAGGGGGCCATGAGGGGCTACCGGGAGCTGATGGTGAGGGCCATCAACCTGGTCCTCTCCGGGGGCTTCGTCCTGTTCGGCTCCTGTAGCCACGCGGTGTCCCATGATGCGTTGCTGGAGCTGGCCCTGAAGGGGGCCCTGGACAGATCCGCCCAGGTGAGGGTCATCCACAGGCCCGCCCAGCCCTGGGATCACCCGGTCTCCCCCCAGGTTCCCCAGGGGGAGTACCTAAAGGGCATACTGATGGAGGTCGACAAGTAATGAAAGCTAAATTTGATCTCTCCCCCCGGGGGGTGGTGTTCGATTTCGACATGACCCTGGTGGACTCCAGCCACGCGGTGACCCACTGCCTTAACCTGCTGGCGGAGGATGAGGGCCTGAGGCCCATAACCCACCAGGACCTGATGGGCACCATAGGGTTGCCCTTCGATCTGTCCCTTCGGCGCCTCTTCGGCGGGTACGACCCCCGGTGGGTGGAGGCCTACAGGAGCCGGTACCGGCACCTGGAGCACTCCATGATAAGGCCCATAGAGGGGGCCCTCGCGGCCCTCGAGGCCCTCAAGGCCATGGGTCTAAGGCTCGGGGTGGTGTCCAACCGGAACATGGTGGGAGTGGTGGCCCAGAGGATGGGGCTCATGGAGTTGCTGGACGTGGCCATCGGGCTGGAGTCCGGCCTGCCCGCCAAGCCGGAGCCGGACATGCTGCTGGAGGCCCTGTCCAGGATGGGGATAAGCCCGGAGGAGGCCCTGTACGTGGGGGACACCGACGTGGACATGGAGTGCGCCCTGAGGGCCAAGGTGGTGCCCGTCGGGGTGGCCACCGGCCCCTTCCGCCCGGAGGAGCTCCAGTCCGCCGGGGCCCGGCTAGTGCTGGGGTCCGTGGCGGACCTGCCGGGGACCATAGGTCCCCTGGTGAAGGTTGGCTAGGGGGGAGCTCACGGGACCCAAGCGGGTGATCTACTGGCTGGTGCTGATCACCCTGGCGGTCCTCTGGGTATTCGGGTACCTGAGCTACGTGGACCACCACAAGAGGACCAATCCCAGGATAACCTGGGGGGTCCCCTGGACCGAGTGGTACCTGATCCCCGTCAAGGGGGCCCTCATATGGCAGGAGCGGGTGGTGAGGTCCCCCTCCTCCGGCCCGGTGGTCTACCCCAGGGGGGAGGGGCCCGTGAAGGTCCCCGCCGGGGCGGTGGTGGCCCGGGTGGGGGGGGTGAACGTGAAGGCCCCGGTCCAGGGGATCTTCCTGGCCCGGCTGGACCGCATGGAGGGCATCTGGCGTTACGCCTACCTCTGGGACCGGAGGGACCAGTTGCCCCCCGTGGCGCCGGAGCCGTCGCCCCCTCTCAGGACCGCCTCCCCGGGGCAGCCGGTGGGGAAGGTGATCGAGTTCCCCCAGGAGATCCGGTTCCTGGGCTACGTGCCCCTGGACGGGACGGTGCCCGAGTCCATTAAGGCTCGATCCCTGCCGGTCCGGAGGGACCGGTTCGAGGTTAACCTCTTCGGGGAGGTCCGGTTCTACGAGATCCACGGCCCCAAGGCGCTGGTCTACATGGACCTGCCATGGATGACCGAGGAGGTGGTGACTAGCCGGGTCATGGAGCTCATGGTGGAGGCGGGCCGGTTCGACGGGATCGCCATCCCCGAGAGGTCCGTGGTCCAGCGGGATGGGGTGACCGGCATATACGTGGTCCGGGGGAACATCTCCTCCTTCCGGCCCGTGGAGGGACGCCCCATAGGGGGCAACCGGTTCCTGGTGATGAAGGGCCTCTCCCTTGGGGAGGCGGTCATAGTGGACGGCCAGATGGCCAAGGAGGGAAGGGTTCAGCTGTGGTGACGTCCTTTGAGCACGTGAGGGATAACCTGGCCGCTGCCATGGAGGCCATAGAACGGGCGGCCGGCTCGGTGGGGCGGGACCCCGGGGAGGTCCGGGTGGTGGCGGTCACCAAGAACCACCCGCCCCAGGCGGTCCGGGCCGCCGCCCAGGCGGGGATTCGCATCGTGGGGGAGAACCGGGTCCAGGAGGCCATGGAGAAGCGGCGGGAGCTCCAGGACCTGGACGTCCAGTGGATCATGATAGGACACCTCCAGAGGAACAAGGTACGAAAGGCCCTGGAGACCTTCCACCAGGTCCACACGGTGGACAGCCTGGAGCTGGCCAGCTCCCTGAACCGGGTCCTGATGGAGACCCCGGACGCCCGCTGCCCGGTCCTGATGGAGGTCAACATCTCCGGCGAGGCCTCCAAGCACGGGGTGAGCCCGGACCTGGCACAGCCCCTGGGGGAGATGATACTCTCCCGGTGCGAGCGGCTGGAGCTGAGGGGGCTCTTCGGGGTGGGACCTCTGGTGGATGACCAGGCCAGGATCCGGGCCTCCTTCGCCTCCCTCCGGAGGCTCAGGGACCAGCTGGAGGCCGCCCTGGGGATCCATCTGCCGGAGCTCTCCATGGGCATGAGCTCCGACTACCCCCTGGCGGTGATGGAGGGGAGCACCATGGTCCGGCTGGGCACCTGCCTCTTCGGCCCCAGGAGGGGATTTTAAATTTGTGATTATGTTTTATAATATGGGGCCATGGGGCACTGGGTTCAAGCCCCGGCTTTAAAGACCTTAGGGAGGGAACCGGTTTGAGCTATCTTACGCCCTTAGACGTGGTGAACCAGTCGTTCAAGAGGGGTTTCAGGGGGTACGAGACCGCGGAGGTGGACGACTTCCTGGACCAGGTGGCGGAGAGCCTCCAGGCCTACATCCAGCGGAACAAGGAGCTGGAGCGGGACCTGGAGACCATGAAGGAGCAGATGGAGGAGTTCAAGGGCCTGAAGGAGTCCCTGAACGAGGCGCTGATCCTGGCCCAGCGGAGCGCGGAGGAGCGGGTCCGGGCCGCCCATCAGCAGGCGGAGGCGATCCTGGCGGATGCCAAGGCCCGGGCGGAGAAGATGATCGCCGACGCGGAGGCCCAGGTGAGCTCCCTCCGCCGGGAGATGAACCGGCTCACCCAGGTGCGTTGCCAGTACGTGGCGGAGTTCCGGGCCATGCTCTCCAAGTTCGACATGATGATCCGGGAGGAGGCCCCATCGGGCATGTGCGACCCGGAGGTCCACCGGGAGGGGGCCCCCATGGCGGACCCGCAGATCCGGGAGGCTAAGCCCCCGAAGGTGGAGCGTATCCCCATTCCCGAGGACCCCTTCAACGTCCAGGAGGCCCCCTTCGAGGTGCTGGACATCTTCGGCGACGCCCGGGAGGGACAGGGGGCCTGATCTGCTCGGATCTCCCGGTAGGGTCCCTGAAGGGTGTGGGCCCCAAACGATCCGCCGCCCTAGAGGAGGAGGGGATCCGCACATTGGGGGACCTCCTCCTCTTCCTCCCCAGGCGCTACGAGGACCTGCGCCGCCCGGTCACCCCCGCGGAGGCCCTGCCGGGCAGGAGGTGCCTGGTGGAGGGATCCGCCGGCAGACCCTCCCCCATGATGGGTCGCCGGGGCATGAGGTACCCGGTGACCGGCGGAGGGGGCACCATGTGGGTCTTCGTCTTCGGACCCCGACCCATGGTGCCCCAGCCGGGGGAGCGGGTCCTCCTCTACGGCCCGGTCCGGACCTCCCCCCTGGGACCCTGCATGGCTAACCCCAAGCTGCTGGACCGCTCATCCCCCCTCTTGGGACGCATAGTCCCCGTATACCCATCCAGCAGGGCCCTGCCCTCCTGGTGGATGAGGAACCTTATCCTGTCCGCCCTGGAGCGGACCTCCCAGGATCCCCCGGAGGACCCCATACCGGAGGAGATCCGGTTCCGCAGGTCCCTCCCGGACCTGGTGGGGTCCTTAAGGGAGATCCACTGGCCCTCCTCCGGGGCCTCTTGGCGGGAGGCCCGGCGGAGGCTTGCCTACCAGGAGCTACTCCTCCTGCAGGCCTGCTTCGCCCTCAGGCGGCGCATGAGGCCCCTGGGAGCCGCCCCCGCCGCCCCCGCCCGGGAGGCGGACGTGGAGGAGTACGCCTCCAGCCTTCCCTTCCGCCCCACCCGGTCCCAGGAGTCCTGCATGAGGGCCATAGCCCAGGCCTTCAACCGGGGCAGGTTCGACCTGTTGCTCCAGGGGGACGTGGGGTCCGGCAAGACCGCGGTGGCCCTCTTTGCCGCCCACCTGTATCTTAAGCGGGGCCGGTCGGTGCTCTTCCTCTCCCCCACGGAGATCCTGGCCCGCCAGACCTTCCAGGTGGCCCGACGGCTGCTCCCGGACTTCAAGGTGGAGCTGGTAACCGGGGACACAAGGGCGGATGCCTCACCGGGGCCGGGGCTCTACGTCGGCACCTCCGCCCTGCTCTTCCGGAAGGCCCTGGGGGAGGCATCCGCCCTGGCCATCGTGGACGAGCAGCAACGCTTCGGCGTGTCCCAGCGGGCAGCCCTCACCCGAGGGGGACGGATGAGCCTCCTCATGGTGAGCGCCACCCCCATACCCAGGACCATGGCCCTGGCCCTCTACGGGGACCTGGAGGTGCTCACCCTGGGTGAGTCCCCCCCTGGGAGGGGCCGGGTCACCACCATGTCCATGGGCCCCCGGGGGCTGGGCCGGGTGCTGGATCGGCTGGTGGGAGAGCTGGAGAGGGGAGGAAGGGCCTTCTGGGTCTGCCCCTCCCTGGAGGCGGGTCCCTCCGCCGCGGTGTCCCGTCACCGGCAGCTCTGCGAGTCCCTGGGCTGGGCGAACCCCCAGCTGGTGCACGGCCGGATGCCCTCGGAGGAGAAGGAGGCGGCGGTCCTCCGCTTCAGGGAGGGGAGCTCCCGGCTCCTGGTGGGCACCACCGTACTGGAGGTTGGGATAGATGTGCCGGACGCCACCGTGATGGTGGTGGAGGGGGCGGACATGCTGGGGCTGAGCCAGCTCCACCAGCTGCGGGGCCGGGTGGGCCGGGGAGGATCGGACGGGCTGTGCGTGCTCCTGTCGTCCCGGGAGCCGGTGCCCCAGAGGCTCAAGGCCCTGGAGGAGCTGTCCGACGGGTTCAAGGTGGCGGAGCTGGACCTGGCGGAGCGGGGGCCTGGCACCCTTCACCACCTGAGCCAGCACGGTGACATGGGGCTCAAGGTGGCGGACCTGAGCAGGGACCTGGAGCTACTGGAGGCCGCCCGGGAGGACGCGGCCAGTCTGGTGGAGGAATGGGCCATCCATGGGGAGCTCCTCCGGGAGGTTCGATGCCGCTTCCCGGGGATCATGGAGATCCTTGGGGGCGGGTGATGTTCTACAAGTCTCCCCGGTCGGTATATAATACGCAGTGAGGGGCCATGGGCCCCCGGTGATCTACGATTACGGATGGATCAGCGAACTGCACCTTGACAACCGAACAGGGGGGAATGGAATGTCGTTTGTGATGATGGCGGCGGGTGCCGCTTTGGGCGCCGCCGTGGTGTTCCTTTTGCTCCGTCATCTGGACGCCAAGAGGAACAAGGACGCGTTGAGCGAGGCGGAGCGGGTCCTCAAGGAGGCCGCCGCGTCGGCGGAGAGGTCCAAGCGGGAGATGCTCACCGAGGCCAAGGAGGAGATCCTCCGGTTGAGGCAGGAGGTGGAGCGGGAGACCAAGGAGCGGCGCAGCGAGCTTCAGCGGGCTGAGCGCCGCCTGGAGCAGAAGGAGGAGGCCCTGGACCGTCGTCTGGAGGCCCTGTCCAAGCGGGAGGAGGATCTGAAGGCCCGCCAGCGGCAGCTGGAGGAGCGGATGGAGTCCCTTTCGGAGAGGGAGTCCCAGATAACCGCCAAGCTGGAGGAGGTGGCCTCCCTGACCAGGGAGGAGGCCCGGGATTTGCTCCTCAAGCAGGTGGAGGACGAGGCGGCCCATCTGATAGGCCTGCGGCTCAAGGAGATGGAGGAGAGGGCCCGGCGGGAGTCGGACCGCAAGGCCCGGGAGATAATAGCCACCGCCATTCAGCGGTGCAGCGCGGAGCACACCTCCGAGGTGGCGGTGAGCGTGGTGCCCCTGCCCTCGGACGAGATGAAGGGTAGGATAATAGGCCGTGAGGGGCGCAACATAAGGACCTTCGAGACCCTCACGGGGGTGGACCTCATAGTGGACGACACCCCAGAGGCGGTGACCATAAGCTGCTTCGATCCGGTTCGCCGGGAGGTTGCCCGGCTGGCGTTGGAGCGGCTGGTGGCGGACGGGCGGATACACCCGGCCCGCATAGAGGAGATCATCGAGAAGGCCCAGCGGGACGTGGAGGAGGAGATCGTGGAGGCCGGGGAGGGGGCGTTGCTCCAGACGGGGATCAAGTCCATGAACCCGGAGCTTATACGGATCCTGGGGCAGCTCAAGTTCCGGTTCAGCTACGGCCAGAACGCCCTCCAGCACAGCCTGGAGGTGGCGTACCTCACGGGGATCATGGCCTCAGAGCTGGGGCTGGACGAGATCCTGGCCCGGCGGGCGGGTCTCCTTCACGACATAGGCAAGGCGGTGGACCACCAGGTGGAGGGTCCCCACGCCGCCATAGGGGCGGACCTGGCCAGGAGATATGGGGAGCCCCACGAGGTGGTGAACGCCATAGCGTCCCACCACGAGGACGAGGAGCCCACCACCATATATGCGGTGCTGGTGGCGGCGGCGGACGCCATAAGCGCCTCCAGGCCCGGGGCCCGGCGGGAGAGCCTGGACGCCTACGTCAAGAGGCTGGAGAAGCTGGAGTCCCTGGCCAAGGAGTTCTCCGGGGTCAGCAAGGCCTTTGCCATCCAGGCGGGCCGGGAGGTGCGGGTGGCGGTCTCCCCCCAGGTGACCGACGATGGGGCCATGCAGAAGCTGGCCTACGACATAGCCCGCAAGATAGAGCAGGAGATGAAGTACCCGGGCCAGATAAAGGTCACCCTCATAAGGGAGACCCGGGCGGTGGAGTACGCCAAATGATCGACCCGGGGGTCATGAGGGTCCTCTTCGTTGGGGACGTGATGGGCAAGCCGGGCCGGCGGCTTCTGCCCAGGGTCCTGAAGGACCTGGCCTCCGAGAGGGGGCCCTTCCACTTCGTTGTGGCCAACGGGGAGAACGCCGCGGCGGGGTTCGGCATTACCAGGCCGGTGGCGGAGGAGCTCTTCGCCGCCGGGGTGGACGTGATAACCGGCGGCAACCACAGCTTCGACAAGAGGGAGGCGGCGGAGATGCTGGCGGAGGACCTGAGGATACTCAGGCCCGCCAACTACCCGCCGGGGGTGCCCGGGCGGGGCAGCGGGGTCTACCGCAAGGGGGACATGTGCCTGGGGGTCCTCAACCTCCAGGGCAGGGCCCTTCAGCACCCCATAGACTGCCCCTTCCGGAGGGCCCAGGAGGAGCTGGAGGCCCTGGAGGCTCGGTGCGTCCTGGTGGACTTCCACGCGGAGACCACCAGTGAGAAGCGGGCCCTGGGGCTCTTCCTGGACGGCAGGGTATCGGCGGTGATAGGCACCCACACCCACGTCCAGACCGCCGACGAGGAGCTGCTGCCCAAGGGCACCGGTTACATAACCGACGCGGGCATGACCGGCGGCTCCGGCGGGGTGATAGGCATGAGGTACGAATCGGTGATACCCCGGTTCATCTACGGAACCCCAAGCAAGTTCGAGGTCTGCGACGAGCGCCTCAGGTTCTGCGGGGTGGTGGTGGAGATCTGCACCCACACCGGGCTGGCCCTGTCGATCCAGCGGGTGCGGATAGACCTTTAACTCCGGTTCACGTTTCGTTTTCTTCGTGTGGTCCCGGCCCCGGGCCTCGCCATGGCGAGGCCCGGGGCCTTTTTAACTGGTTTTTTACCTGATCACCCCGCCTTCGGCTTTGACATGACAATATCTAACTTGACAAAACAGGGAGAGGAGGGTTTATTTATTGCATCCATGCGACAGACTTTTCTTGAGCGGTCCTGGGGCGATTATTTAAGCTTCAGCCCGCCGAGGGGGTGGTTTGGGGGAAAGATTGCAAGTGTTTTTGGTGTTTTTGTTGTATTTTTTATTGGTTATAGGTTTTTTATTTGGAAAAAGAGGAGTGATGGTGGTGTCTACCAACGATCGTGAACAGTGGGGCAGCAGGTTGGGCTTCATAATGGCGGCGGCGGGTTCTGCTGTGGGGCTTGGTAACATATGGCGTTTCCCCTACGTGGTGGGCATGAACGGGGGCGGAGCCTTCGTTCTCATCTACCTGGCCATAGTCTTCATCATCGGCGCCTCGGTGATGCTGGCGGAGATGGCCATAGGGCGTGGTGCGGGGCTCAACGCGGTGGGCTCCTTCAAGAAGCTTGGGGGCGGCGCTTGGCCCCTGGTGGGCTGGATGGGGGTCATAGCAGGTTTCATAATCCTCTCCTTCTATGGGGTTGTGGCGGGCTGGACCATCGCCTACATGCTCAAGTCCTTCACGGGCCTCATGGAGGTGGCATCCCAGGGCAAGGCGGGGGACGCCTTCGGGGCCTTCGTCTCCAACCCCACCCAGGTGATCCTCTATCAGGCGCTCTTCATGTTCGGCACCATCTGGATCGTATTCAAGGGCATAGGTGAGGGGATCGAGAAGTACTGCAAGGTCATGATGCCCGGTCTCTTCCTCCTGTTGCTGGTGCTCATCCTGAGGGCCGTGACCCTTGACGGGGCCATGAAGGGCATCGAGTTCTACCTTAAGCCGGACTTCAGCAAGGTCACCGGAGGCACCGTCCTTTCCGCCCTGGGGCAGGGCTTCTTCTCCCTGTCGCTGGGCATGGGTTGCATGATCACCTACGGCAGCTATCTAAACAAGGATGAGGCGCTCCCCTCTGCGGCCTTTACCGTTACCTTCTTGGACACCCTGGTGGCCTTCTTGGCGGGTTTTGCCATATTCCCCGCGGTGTTCGCCTTCAACATGGAGCCCGCTGCCGGGCCGGGGCTAACCTTCATAACCCTGCCCTCGGTGTTCTCCAAGATGCCCATGGGGGCCGTCTTCTCCTTCGTGTTCTTCCTGCTCCTCTTCTTCGCCGCCATAACCTCCTCGGTGTCCCTGTTGGAGGTCTGCGTGGCCTACTTCAAGGACGAGCTGGGCTGGGACAGGGCCAAGGCCTCCTGGGTTCTGGGGCTGGTTATCTTCCTCTTGGGGGTCCCCTCCGCCCTGTCTCTGGGAGGGCACTTCCCCAAGATAGCCGGCAAGGACTTCCTGGACGCCATGGACTTCGTGGCCAGCAACCTGTTGCTCCCCTTGGGCGGCATCCTCATCTCCCTCTTCGCCGGCTGGTTCTGGCTTGACGGCTGCAAGAAGGAGATCTCCAACCAGGGGCGTCTCCCCTTCGTCTTTGAGGGCATATGGGTCTGGATCTGCCGGCTGGTCGCCCCGGTGGTGATCGCCATAGTGTTCGTCAAGGGGCTCAAGTGGTAGTACCCGCGCAGGTAAAACCCGCTGGGGGGGCTTCGGCCCCCCCTTCGTTTTGTTAAACTCCCCTCATGAGGTGTCCCCTGTGATAATATCTTCAGTGTCACAAGAAAGCGGAGGGAGATGAACACATGCTTAGGTTGATGCGACTTGGCTTTGCGGTCCTGGTCATGACGCTCCTGGCCTCCTGTGCGGGGGCCTCCACGTTCACCGACGCCATGGCCAGGTGGACCCGGTCGGTGAAGTACACCAACAAGCTGGGTTCAAGCCTGGAGGTGAGGGCCACTTACTACTCGGCGGAGTACGTGGAGGCCATGATCCAGGCGGAGGCGGACAAGAACATGTGGACCAAGGACGAGCTGGAGAACTTCAAGTACACCTTCCTAAAGAACGTGCGGGTCGGTGAGACCATACCTATCCGAATCGAGTTTGAGAACCTGGGTCCATCCATGAGGATGGCCCCCTTCGATGAGCAGGTGAGCCTGGTTATAAACGGAAAGAGCTACAGGCCGGTGGACTACGACCCCCGGTTCAACTTCAAGCTCCAGGGCAAGAGAGACGGGCTGGTCTTCTTTCCCCGGTACGATCAGAAGACCAACAAGGACCTTCTGGAGGGTGTCAGGAGCGTTAGGCTGGTCATAAACGGCGGGGTCAGCCCCATCACCGAGGGTAAGAAGATAGACTTCATCTGGGACGTGGACAAGGATAACCCCTCCAGGCTATTCCAGGGCCGGGCGGCGGCCAAGCTTGAGGCGGACCGGCTCATAAAGAGGCTGGAGGTGCTATCCAAGGAGAAGCGGGAGCTGGAGTCCAGGCTGTCGGAGTTGAGCGGGGAGATCGAGTCGGTCAACAGGAGGTTGGAGGAGCTGTCCAAGCAGTAGATTTCCTTGGGGCCCTTCGGCGGCGCTCTTTAAACTGCGGAGAGGGGAGATGCGCTTTGAAGAGGATTGCGGTGCTGACCAGCGGCGGAGACTCGCCGGGCATGAACGCGGCCATAAGGGCGGTCACCAGGACCGCCATCTACCGGGGCCTTGACGTCATAGGCTTCCGGCGAGGTTACGAGGGTCTCCTTGACGGGGATGGGATCCCCCTCACCAAGAGCTCCGTGGGGGGGATAATCCTTCGGGGGGGCACCATCCTGAGGACCGCCCGGAGCGAACGTTTCCGGCGCCCCGAGGGGGTCAACGAGGCCTACGCCAGGCTGAAGGAGTACGACATCGACGCCCTGGTGGTCATAGGGGGCGACGGTTCCTTCCGGGGGGCCTGGAGGCTTCACGAGATAGGCTTCCCGGTGGCGGGCATACCGGGCACCATCGACAACGACATAGCGGGGACCGACTACACCATCGGTTTCGACACCGCCTGCAACACCGCCCTGGAGGCGGTTCAGAAGCTGAGGGACACCGCTTCGAGCCACGACCGGCTCTTCATCGTGGAGGTCATGGGCCGGTCCGCGGGCTTCCTGGCGCTAGAGGTTGGAGTGGCCTCCGGGGCGGAGTACGTGCTGGTGCCGGAGGTGCCCTTCAAGATCGAGGACCTGTGCGAGAAGCTCCGCTACGCCCGGCAGAGGGGCAAGACCCACTCCATGATAATCCTGGCGGAGGGGGTCATGTCCGCCGGGGAGCTGGCCTCCCAGCTGAAGGACACCGGGGGTTACGAGGCCCGGATAACCGTGCTGGGGCACATCCAGCGGGGAGGGGCCCCCTCCTCCTTCGATGCGGTCCTGGCGTCCCGGATGGGGGCCGCGGCGGTGAACTCCCTCATCGAAGGCCAGAGGGGCTTCATGGTGGGGTACGTGAACGGCAAGATAGTCACCCCCCCCATGTCCACCGCCTGGGAGGAGAAGCGTCCCCTCAACGCGGAGATGATGGAGCTGGTGGACTGCCTCAGCATATGATGGATCCGATGGACCTGCGGAAATTGGGGGATCTTCTGGCCTCCGACCGGGCGGGCCGCATGGCCCCCCGGTTCTTCGACCCCTCCAGCCTCCATGGCGCCGCCCTGGCCCTCCGGGAGGCCCGGCGGGTGGTCTTGGTCACCGGCTTCATGATCCCCTCCGCCATGGCCCCCGAGACCGACGGCCCCCCGGGGGCGGTCTGGTTGGCCCGGGCCCTCCATGAGGCGGGGAAGGAGGTCAAGGTGATCACCGACCGGGGGTGCCTGGATGCGGTATCCGCCGCGGGGGCTGCCATCCGGGTGCCCCGGGAGACCTTCTCCCCCGGGCTGGTGGACCCCCTGGAGTGGGACGCCCTGGTCTACGTGGAGCGGATCGGCAGGTCCCAGGACGGCACCTACCGGAACATGCGGGGGTTGGACGTGTCCCACTGGGTGGAGCCCCTGGATCAGATAGCCTTGGATGCCCTTAGCGCCCCCCAGGGGCCCACGGTGATCGCCGTGGGGGATGGGGGCAACGAGGCGGGGATGGGGAACTACCGGGATGCCCTATCCCCCCTGGTGGGGGACTTCGCCCGTTGTCTTTCGGTGGTGGAGAGCCACCTGCCCCTGGCGGTGGACGTGTCCAACTGGGGGGCCTACGCCCTGGCGGGGCTTGCCTTCGGCCCCCGCTGGGTCCCCTCCCCGGAGGCGGAGCTGGACATGTTGGACGCCATGCTGGACCTGGGGGCGGTGGACGGCGCCAGGCTCCGGAGGACCCGGTCGGTGGACGGCTTCGACCCTCCGGTCCTGGGGGAGGTTTTAATCGGTCTCTCCAGGGCCCTGGACGGGTCCTTGGGGTAGGGGTTTAGGGGTGTTGTGAGGATCCATATTAATTAGGAGGTTTTATTGGGGATGGGCCGGTGGACCCCGGGCCGTCTTTTTATTGTAGGGAGATATTTAGTTATTTTGCTTAATTCAATCGCCCCTGCATAAGGGGGTGATTGTTTTTATTTTCCTGTAAAATTCCAGAAAGGCTTGACGTTTGAAGGCATAGGGGGTATTTATTCTAGCAATTTCATATTTTGCCACCGATCTTTGTTGTTTATTGAACGACGGGTTCTCGGAGGTGATGTGGCGTCAGCTCGGTTAGGTAGTTAAAGCAAAATCGTCTGTTTGTGTGTGTTTATTAGGCTGTTTTCTTGAATTACCTTCGTTTAAAGGGGTGGTATCCGTGTCCAGAGGGAGGGAGCAGTGGGGAAGCAAATTCGGTTTCATCATGGCCGCCGCCGGGTCCGCGGTGGGGCTGGGGAACATATGGCGGTTCCCATACCTCACCGGCGTCAGCGGCGGGGGGATCTTCGTGGTCCTGTACCTGATCCTGGTGGCCGCCATCGGCATGCCCATAATGCTGGCGGAGATGGCCATAGGCCGAGGCGGGGGGCTGAACGCTGTGGGGTCCTTCCGGAAGCTCAAGGGGGGACTCTGGCCCATGGTGGGCTGGGCCGGGGTGGTGGCCGGCTTCGTGATCCTATCCTTCTACGGGGTGGTGGCGGGTTGGACCGTGGCCTACATGTTCAAGTCCTTCGGACCCCTCATGTCCATGGCCGCCGCCGGGGGCGCCGCGGAGGCCTTCCAAACCTTCACCAACGACTACGTCCAGGTGATCGCCTACCAGGGGGCCTTCATGCTGGCCACCATATGGATAGTCTACAATGGGGTGGGGGGCGGCATCGAGCGGTACTGCAAGGTCATGATGCCCTCCCTCTACATAATCCTGGCGATCCTCATGGTCCGGTCCCTCACCCTGGAGGGGGCCATGAAGGGGGTTGAGTTCTACCTGAAGCCGGACATCTCCAAGCTCACCGCCCGGACCGTCATGGGCGCCCTGGGCCAGGCCTTCTTCTCCCTCTCAATCGGCATGGGGTGCATGATAACCTACGGCAGCTACCTTAGCGACCGGGAGTCCCTGCCCAGTTCGGTCTTCATCGTCACGGTGATGAACGTGGCGGTGGCCATCCTGGTGGGCTTCGTCATCTTCCCCGCGGTCTTCGCCTTCAACATGGAGCCCTCCTCCGGCCCAGGGCTCATCTTCGTCACCCTTCCCGCGGTCTTCGCCCGGATGCCCATGGGCTCCCTCTTCTCCTTCCTCTTCTTCACACTCCTCTTCTTCGCCGCGGTGACCTCCTCGGTGTCCCTGCTGGAGGTCTGTGTGGCCTACATGAAGGACGAGTTCCGCTGGGACAGGGGCAGGGCCGCCTGGATCATAGGGCTGGCCTGCTTCCTCCTGGGGATCCCCTCCGCCCTTTCCCTGGGGGACCACTTCCCCAGGGTGTTCGGCATGGACTTCCTGGGCGCCATGGACTTCCTATCCAGCAACGTGCTACTTCCCCTGGGGGGCATCTTCATCTCCGTCTTCGCCGGATGGAGCTGGTTCGAGGGGGCCCGGCAGGAGGTCCGCCGGGGCGGTGCGCTACCCAAGCCCCTGGAGACCTTCTGGGTCCTGGCGTGCCGGATCCTGGCCCCAATAGCGGTGGCCTGGGTCTTCGTGGGCAACTTCCGCTGATTCACCCGGGGGATGGGCTTGCCGCCCCTCCCCCCCTTTCGCCTCAATCCGCCCGGTCCTTCAGCACCCGCCCAAGGACCCCCAGGGCCACCAAGGCCCCCAACGCCCCCACCGAGGACTGGACCAGGTCGGTGACGGCCTCCACCGGCGCCGCCGCGGGGCCGTAAAGGACCCAGGCGCTGGCGGTGTAGCCCGCGATCATCACCGCCGCCCCGGCCGCAATGGCCACCGGGGGCTTGAGGCGCCTGCCCAGATGTCCCACCACTGCCCCCTCCAGCCCCTTGATCACCAAAGACAGGGGGGCCCACATGGGATACCCCAGGATCAGGTCACCCAGCGCGGCCCCAAGGCCCCCCGCCGCCATGCCGATCCGGGGCCCGAAGAGAAGGGCGGCGAGGTATATGGTCCCCTCCCCCAGGTTGAAGTAGAGCCTGTAGCCCGGCACCGGTACCGACACCATGGTCAGAGCCGTGACCGCCGCGGCGCAAAGCGCCCCCAGGGCCACCTGGTTGGATAACTTTACCGGTTCTTTCATCTTGGTGTTCCTCCCTTTGCGTTTTTGTGGTATCTTGTCCTGTATGGATTTTCCCACCGGTTCGCGCCCTTCGCCATGCACAACCGGCGGCGGTTGCGTGCCCCATCTGGCACCGTTACCCCGCCTGCCTAGGGAGGTCTGTCAATGAGGAATCTCATCCAAAGGATCCGCCAGGGTGACAGGGGAGTCCAGATCCTGTGCGTCACCGCCGGGATCCTCCTGGTCCTGAGCGTGTGGGTCTTCGGGGGCGGCGCCTTCGTGGACCGGTTGGAGGTAAGGGACGCGGTGTCCTGCCTGGACCTGGACGACTCCATGGAGCCCCAAGGCGTCTCCTCCCAGTTCCCCCCAGGCACCCGGCAGGTGTGCCTGTTCTTCCGATACAGCTCCCCCTCGGACGAGGACCTGTCCATAATATGGTCCCATCAGGGCAGGACCGTCCAGCGGGAGTCCCTCTCCCTCAAGCGGGGGGAGGGCAAGAAGGCCTTCTACCTCCTCAGGGAGGACGGTAGCCCGTTACCCAGCGGCGGTTATCGGGTGGACATGTTCTGGGGCATAAGGAAGCTGGCGGGGGTGGAGTTCTCCATCCGCTGACGCCTCTAGCGACCCGCCGGCCCCATTGGGACCGGAAATCTCGACAGAAAAGAAAAGGAGGAGATCAAGCTGAGGTTCTTTCTGGACACTGCAAACCTGGAGGAGATAAGGTCCTCCATCTCCATGGGGGTTGTGAGCGGGGTGACCACCAACCCCACCCTGGTGGCCCGGGAGGGGGTCCGGGACTTCCACTCCCATGTGAAGAAGATAGCCCAGATGGTGGACGGGCCGGTCAGCGCGGAGGTCATCTCCCTGGAGGCGGACGGCATGGTGGCCGAGGCCCGGGAGCTGGCGGCCCTGAGGGACAACGTGGTCATAAAGATACCCATGACCCCGGAGGGGATGAGGGCGGTCAAGGTGCTATCCTCCGAGGGGATCCGCACCAACGTGACATTGGTCTTCTCCCCCCAGCAGGCCCTCCTGGCCGCCGCCGCCGGCGCCTCCTACGTGAGCCCCTTCGTGGGCCGGCTGGACGACATAGGCGAGGACGGCATAGGCCTGGTCCGGGACGTGGCGGAGGTCTTCTCCATCCACGGGATCGAGACGGAGATAATAGCCGCCAGCCTCCGGCACCCCAAGCACGTGATCGACTCCGCCATGGCGGGGGCCCACATAGCCACCGTCCCCTACAAGGTCCTAACCTCCCTCTTCCATCACCCGCTGACGGACCAGGGGATAGACCGGTTCCTCAAGGACTGGCAGGAGCTGTCGAAGGCCAATGGATGAGGGGCTGAACCAGGTGATCCAGCAGGAGGCGGCCCCGTCGCCGGAGCAGCCCCTGGAGGAGTCCAGGCCCAAGGACAAGGGGGAGGACCGGAAGCGCTCCACCCAGAGGGAGCAGCCCAAGCACTCCTTCGCCAAGCTGATCCAGCTGGGGGTGTCGGAACTGCGGCGGCTGGCCAAGGAGGCCCAGGTGACCGGCTACTCGGCCATGAAGAAGGAGGAGCTGGTGCTGGCCATCATGGGGGCCCAGGCGTCATCCCAGGGGCAGCGGCTGGGGGGGGGGACGCTGGAGTGCCTCCCGGAGGGCTACGGGTTCCTCCGGGGGCCGGGGCTTCTCCCCGGGGACTCGGACATATACGTCTCCCCCTCCCAGATAAAGAAGTTCGGCCTCCGGAACGGTGACGTGGTCTGGGGGGTGGTCCGTCCCCCCAAGACCCAGGAGCACTACGAGGCCCTGGTCAGGGTGGAGACCGTCAACTACCAGGACCCGGAGCTGGCCAGGTCCAGGCCCCTCTTCGAGCACCTGACCCCCATATTCCCCGACAGCCGGCTACGACTGGAGACCACCTCCCGGGAGATCTCCACCCGGCTGATAGACCTCTTCGCCCCCATAGGCAAGGGACAGCGGGCCCTCATAGTCTCCCCCCCAAAGGCGGGGAAGACCACCCTGCTCAAGAAGATAGCCAACGCGGTGACCCAGAACCACCCGGAGGTGATCCTCATGGTGCTCCTCATCGATGAGCGCCCCGAGGAGGTCACCGACATGTCCCGGTCCATAAGGGGTGAGGTTATAGCCTCCACCTTCGACCGGCCGTCGGAGGAGCACATCCGGGTGGCCACCCTGGCGCTGGAGAAGGCCAAGAGGCTGGTGGAGGCCCGAAAGGACGTGGTGCTCCTCCTGGACTCCATAACCCGGCTGGCCAGGGCCTCCAACCTGGTGGTGGCCCCCTCGGGCAGGACCCTCTCGGGCGGCATGGACCCGGCGGCGCTCCACTTCCCCAAGCGGTTCTTCGGCGCCGCCAGGAACATAGAGGACGGGGGCAGCCTAACCATCATAGGCACCGCCCTGGTGGAGACCGGCAGCCGCATGGACGACGTGATCTACGAGGAGTTCAAGGGGACCGGAAACATGGAGATACACCTCTCCAGGAAGATATCCGAGCAGCGGATCTTCCCCGCGGTGGACATAACCAGGTCCGGCACCAGGAGGGAGGACCTGCTGATCCCCGAGGACGACCTGCAGAGGATATGGGTGCTCAGGCGGCGGATCGCCAACATGGACGAGGCGGAGGTCCTCAACCTCATCCTGGAGAAGCTGAGGAACACACCCACCAACCGGGACTTCCTGGCCACGGTCAAGATGGCCTGAGGCCCCAATGGAAGGGAGGAGATCCTTGTGAGTTTCAAACCCCGACGCAGGTGGGGGCTCGCCGCCTTCTGTCTGGCGGCGGTGTCCGCCTCCGCCGCCCTGTCCCTGGCGGCCTCCGAGAGGGCGGGGCTACTCTGGGGGAGCCTGTCGGAGGACGGGCTGGTTCCCCGAAGCGCCAGCGGGTTCGTGATGGTGGAGGTGGGATCCCCCACCCAGTCCAAGGCGGCGGAGGGGAGAGCCGACCGGTTCGGCGTGGGCCCCTTCGAGTCCCCCAGCCTGTCGGACGACGGGCTGGTGATAAGGGACGCCGATGAGGTCCGGGAGGAGAGGGAGGCGGCGGAGGCCAACAGGCCCTTCCAGCAGGTGACCGTCCAGGAGGGGGAGACCCTCTCCGCCATAGCCGCCAGGAGCGGCGTGTCCGTCAAGGACCTGGTGCGGGCCAACGAGATAAGGAACCCGGACTCCATCCAGGAGGGGCAGGTGCTCTTCGTCCCCTCCTCCCCGGAGACGGTCCTGGAGACCCTGGCCTACGTGAAGGAGCTGCATCGCAAGGAGGAGGAGGCCCAGAAGAACCCCCCGCGGGTCGGGGTGCGCTACTACACCGTGAAGGAGGGGGACTCCCTCTGGTCCATCGCCAACTCCTTCGGGCTGGACGTCAACACCCTCTTCGGGTCCAACCGGCTATCCGGGGAGCTCATAAGGCCCGGCAAATCGGTGAGGATCCCAAACCAGGACGGTATCTTCGTGAAGGTCAAGTCCGGGGACACGGTGGCCTCCCTGGCCCAGAAGTACGACGTCTACCCGGAGGCCATAAGGTCCGCCAACGGCCTTGACCTGGCAGCCAGGCTGACCGCCGGGGAGGAGATCTTCATCCCCGGGGCAAAGGTGGAGATAGACGAGGCCAAGTCCGCGTTGGTGGAGCGGCGCAGCGCCTCCGCCAGGATGATCTGGCCGGTGAACGGAAGGATAAACAGCCCCTTCGGCTGGAGGTCCGACCCATTCGGCGGCAGGAGGTCCTTCCACACCGGGCTTGACATAAAGGCCCCCCACGGGAGCGGCATAAGGGCCGCCATGTCCGGCGTGGTGGTCTACGCGGGCTGGATGAGCGGCTACGGCAAGACGGTGGTCATCCAGCACCAAAACGGCACCTCCACCCTCTACGCCCATTGTAGCGCCCTCACAGTCCCGGCGGGCCGCAGAGTCTCCCAAGGGGATATAATAGCCCGGGTGGGCAGCACCGGCCGATCCACCGGGGCGCACCTCCACTTCGAGGTCCGCGCGGAAGGGGTGCCGGTGAACCCCTTGAGGTCTCTCCGGTAGCCATCGGGGCTATTCGGGGGGTTCGACATTCGGATTAGATCGGGGGAGCGTGTTCAGAATGGCCAAATTCGTGTTCGTAACCGGCGGGGTTGTGTCCTCCCTTGGCAAGGGCATAACCGCCGCATCCCTTGGGGCCCTGCTCAAGCGGCGGGGGCTCAAGGTGTCCATAATCAAGCTGGATCCCTACATCAACGTGGATGCGGGGACCATGAACCCCTTCCAGCACGGGGAGGTGTTCGTCACCGACGACGGGGCGGAGACCGACCTGGACCTGGGACATTACGAGCGATTCATCGACGAGTCCCTGTCGGGGGCCAACAACGTCACCACCGGCAAGATCTACTCCTCGGTGATAAGGAAGGAGCGGGAGGGGCTCTACCTGGGGGCCACGGTCCAGGTGATCCCCCACATAACCAACGAGATCCAGGAGCGGGTCCTCAAGGTGGCGGAGAACCGGGACGTGGTGATCGCCGAGATAGGGGGCACCGTGGGGGACATAGAGGGTCTGCCCTTCCTTGAGTCGATCCGGCAGTTCGCCGGTCGGGTGGGCCGGGAGAACGTGCTCTACTGCCACGTGACCCTGATCCCCTACATAGGGGCCGCGGGGGAGCTGAAGACCAAGCCCACCCAGCACAGCGTCAACGAGCTCCGGCGCATAGGCATCCAGCCGGACGTTATAGTCTGCCGCAGTCAGTACCCCCTGGACCGGGACATAAGGGACAAGATAGCCCTCTTCTGCAACGTCCCCAAGGACTCGGTGGTGGAGGCCCTGGACGCGGACAGCATATACAAGGTCCCCATGGAGTTGCTCCGCCAGCGGTTCGACGAGCTGGTCCTCAGGAAGCTTGGGGTGGAGGGTTACGGTCCCCTGGACCTCACCGACTGGAACGCCTTCCTGGACGCCTCCGCCTCGGTCCAGCGGGAGGTGGAGATCGCCATGGTGGGCAAGTACACGGGCCTCAAGGACGCGTACCTGAGCGTGGTGGAGGCCCTGGGACACGCGGGCACCGCCAACGGCGTCCGGGTCAAGGTCCGGTCCGTGGAGGCGGAGGACGTGGAGGAGAAGGGTCCCGAGGCGGTCCTGGCGGGCGTGTCGGGTATCCTGGTCCCCGGCGGGTTCGGCTCCCGGGGCTTCGAGGGCAAGATCATGGCGGCCTCCTACGCCAGGACCAACGGGATCCCCTACCTGGGGCTCTGCCTTGGCATGCACGTGGCGGCGGTGGAGTTCGCCCGGAACGTGTTGGGCATAGCGGCGGCCCACAGCTCCGAGATGGACCCGGGCACGCCGAACCCGGTGATCCACCTGATGGAGGAGCAGCGCAACGTCTCCCGCCTTGGGGGCACCATGCGGCTTGGGGCCTACCCGTGCAGGCTCACCCCAGGCACCAGGGCCCAAGGGGCCTACGGGGCCGAGACGGTGATGGAGCGGCACCGGCACCGGTACGAGTTCAACAACGACTACCGGAAGCGGTTCGCCGAGGCGGGCATGACGGTGGCGGGCATATACGAGGAGAAGGACCTGGTGGAGATCCTGGAGCTCAGGGATCACCCCTGGTACGTGGGTGTCCAGTTCCACCCGGAGTTCCTCTCCCGGCCCACCAAGCCCCACCCGCTCTTCAAGGGCTTCGTGGCCGCCGCGCTGGGGCGTTAGATCCCTTGAACCCTATCTTTGGAGGTGAGATTCCATGGCCAGGATCTTCAGATCCCTTTGCCTAGCCCTGGTCCTGATGGGCACCGTGGCCGGTTTGGCCTTGGCCCAGGATGAGGCGGTCTCCACCGGCTTCACCCAGAGCCTGGAGCGGGTGGAGACGGTGCTTTACGGGGGACCCCAGGCGGGGGGCCTCTTCGAGCGGCTGGGTCGGGCGGAGAGGGACCTCTTTGGCCGGGAGCTGCCGGGTAGCCTGGTGGAGAGGCAGAACGCCCTGGTCCAGTTCCTGGACAGGGGGACCCAGGGCCAGCCGGGCTTCCTCTTCAAGCTTTCGGTGGCGGAGTGGGCCCTGTTCAAGAAGGTTAACTCCGAGAGGTTCGCCGCCTCCAGAATAGAGGCCCTGGAGCAGGTGCTGGAGGGGTCCATACAGCAGGGGCCCCTGGCCATGAGGCTGGAGCGGATGATAACCAGGCTCCTGCCCGGCGGCGTCCAGTCCGCCCTGGTGACCGTCCCGTCCGGCACGGTGATGAAGGTCACCCTGCTTCAGCCCCTCTCCGCCCGGGCCTCCAAGCCCTCGGACAGGGTCAAGCTGGAGCTGGCGGAGGACCTGGTGCTCAACAACGTGCTGGTGGCCCCCAAGGGGAGCCGGATCATGGCCCAGGTGGACAAGGTGGAGGGGCCCAGGAGCTTCGGACGCCCCTCGGAGGTGAAGCTGGCCTTCCAGCACCTGGAGACCGTGGGGGCCGAGAGGCTGCCGGTGGTGCTGGGGGAGAACGCCAAGCGGGCGGCGGACCTTGACCGGGGGACCATCGGGGCCGCCGGGGCCAGCGTGGCGGGGCTCGCCATCTTCGGACCCCTGGGGCTGGCGGGGGGCTTCCTGGTCCGGGGGGACGATAAGACCATACCGGCGGGGACCCAGTTCTACCTTGAGGCCGCCGGTGGTGCCGACACCCAGGTGTTCGGATATCCCGTAACCAACGAGATGATGCCGCTGGTGGGTGGATCCGGCGGCTCAGGAGGTGCGAAATGAAAATGAACGTTAGAAACCGCAAGCTGAAGAACCTGATCGTCACCGGGGCCCTTTTGACCGCCCTGGCCTTCCCTGCTTCGGCCTTCGACCTCTCCAGCCTCATAGGGGTGGTGGGTGGAGGCTTCCTGGTCTCCGCCGTGGCGGAGCCCCTCAACAAGTTCATAAACACCATCACCTTCAACAAGGGGCTGGAGAACCAGTCGGCCACCAAGGTGGTCCCCATAGTCTCCATCGGGGACGGCACCAGGATAGGCGCCGCCCAGGTCTCGGGGCCCAAGGGGGCCATCGACAGGACCAAGGCGGTGGCCCAGCTGGAGACCTCCTTCCAGGACAAGCTGCGGGTCAAGATCCTGGTCCCCATCGACTCCGAGAACCCCATCCAGCAGTTCCGCCGGGTCCAGGGGGTTGGCGTGTCGGCGGTCATAGACCTTAGGATATAGCCCCGGTGCGGGAGGGTTGCCCGTGTTCCGATCCCTGACCTTGCTCATGGCGGCCCTCCTGGCCCTCCCCTGGGCGGCCCTGGGGGCCCAGCCCCCGGAGGAGGCGCTGGCCCGGCAGCTCAACCGGTGGAGCGCCATAACCTGGGGGGAGGGTTGCGTGGTGTGGCTGGTCCACTACCCGGATGAGATGGTGGCCCCCTGGGCGGCCCTGGAGGCCAGGAGGGGCAGGGTTCGGCCCAAGGACCTCAAGGCCTACGAGAGGTCCTTTCGGGACAGCCTCAAGATGGACAGGTCCCGCCCGTTCCTGATGACCTTTCAGGTCTTCGGGGGCCCCCTGAAGCTCTCCCCCTTGAGGGACCACGTTGCCCTCCGGGCGGGGAACAGGACCTTCCGTCCCCTGGACTACGACCGGCGGCTGGACCAGCCCATGTCCGGCATAGTCCAGGGGCTGGTCTTCTTCCCCAGGGAGGCCAGGCCCCCCTTCGAGCTCACCGTGAAGGGCATACTCCCCTCGCCGGTGAGCCTCAAGCTCCCAACCGATGCGCCGGAGATGGGAGCGCCGGTGGTGAGGGCCCTTAAGGTCCAGGACGTGAAGCCCCAGCGGGCCCCCAAGGAGCAGGGCGGCAAGGAGGCCAAGGCCTCCCAGCCCGTGAAGCCCCAGTCCCCCAAGCCGGAGGCCCCCAAGGCCCCGCCGGAGAGGCCCCAGCCCACCAGGGCGGAGACCAAGCCCCAGGAGGCGCCGGAGACACCCAAGGTTGAGGTCCAGAGGCCCGAGGCCCCCAAGCCGGAGGCCCCCGAGAAACCCAAGGAGGATCCAAGGCGGGCCCGGGAGGAGGCGGTGAGGGCCTTCCTGGAGGCCTGGCGCAGGGAGGACGTGGACGCCGCCTACGGGATGCTCTCCTCCGCCGCCAAGAAGAGGACCGGCCGGAGGGAGTTCGGCGAGAGGCTCATGGGGCACCCCTTCCGGTGGGCCCTCAAGGAGGGCTACAAGGTGTCCATCACCGACCAGGGGGCCAAGGTTGCCGCCACCCAGCGGTTCCTGATGGTCCGTATGATCAAGGAGGAGCGGCTGAGGCTGGTGGAGGAGGGGGGGCGCTACCTGATTGACTGGTAGGATTGGTAGGATGAAGATCCTGTTGCCCCTGGCGGCCCTGCTGGCCGTGGGGGCCTTCTTCCTCTATAGGGACCTGTCCCTCCCCGAGAGGGCCAAGGAGGCGGGGACGTTGAGGTCCCTGCCGGACGTGGAGGCCCAGGGACTCTCCATCGACAGGACCATAAAGGGGGAGAGGTGGTTGATGGAGGCCCAACGGGCGGAGAAGTCCGGTGGCACCGTGAGGGTCTGGGACTTCCGGGTGAGGCGATCCTCGCCATCGGGGCGGCCGGTGATGGAACTGACCGCCCGGGAGGGGCTCTACGACGAGGATGGGACCTTCGTTAAGACCCTGGACTTCAGCGGCACCTTCCGCTCCGCCGGGAGGGACTACGTCTGCTCCGGTGGGGAGGCGGTCTACCACGTGGACCAGGACCGGTGGGATCTGGCCCGGGGTGTCAAGGTGAGCCGGGATGGGTTCACCGCCCAGGGGGATGGGGGCGTTATACACCGGGACGGACGGATCTCCCTCCGAGGCGGGATCCGGGTGACCTTGGAGGTGAGGTAGGTGTTCGTTCGTATCGTAAGGGGTTCCCTTGGGGCGTTTCTTCTGGCCGCCCTCTTCCTTCTGTGCCAGTCAATGCCCTCCTGGGCATATGAGGCGCGCCTCACCGCCGAGAGCCTGGAGGTGGACGAGCACAGCGGCCTGGCGGTGGCCCAGGGCAACGCGGTGCTGACCCACGGCCAGGTCAGGCTCTTGGCGGATAGGATAGAGTACCACCCCGACCGGGGCCTGGTGGAGGCCAGCTCCAGCGGGGGAGAGGTGACCCTCATATCCCAGGGCCGCCGCCTCCAGGGCCGCCACCTGAGGTATAACCTGGAGTCCCGCTCGGGGGTCCTGACCGGGGCCCACGGGGAGTCGGAGGGGGTCTTCGTCAGGGGATCCGACGTGGAGGTGATGACCGTCGCCGAGGCGGCATCAAGGGGGCTCACGTCCAAGAGGCTCAAGAGGGCCCAGGGGGATGAGCAGGCGGCCCTTTGGAGGGATGTGTCCGCCACCACCTGCGACCAGGAGAGGCCCCACTACGTCCTCAAGGCCCGGGAGCTGTTGGTGATACCCGGAAGGGGTACGGTGGTGAGGAGACCAAAGGTCTACCTGGGGGGGGCGCTTCTCTTCAGCTACCCCTTCGACTACGTGTTGAGGGATAGGAGTGGCCGGTCCCGGCAGGAGGACTCGTTCATGCCCTCCATCAAGTACGACTCCGACAAGGGGGTTGGGATCGGGGTCTCGGGCCCCCTCCTGTACGAGGATCTTCGGCTCTCACTTGGGGTGATCGGCTGGACTAGGGTGGACCCGGAGGGATGGGTGGACCTCCGGTGGGACCTGTGGAACCGGGGGTACCTGTTCGGCCTGCTCAACCGGGTCTACGACTCGGACTCGAAGGAGATGCTGTGGCGCCCCAGCTGGGGGGCCCGGTGGACCATGGGGCAGGTGGAGGGCTCAGTCACCTGGTCCCAGCGGGAGAGCTACAAGGTGGAGAAGAGCCTGGGCAGCACCACCACCTACTTCCGGTACCGGGAGCCGGAGGTGTCCCTCGCCGGGCCCTGGATGAGGATGGGGGACCTCATGGGGCGGCTCAGCGCCATGTACGGCCGCTACGAGGAGGGGCGCACCTCCTCCGAGCGGGCCTCCCTGGGCAGCGAGCTCCTATGGGCCCAGCGGGAAGGGGCCTTGAGGCCCAGGATCTACCTTTCCCACTGGCACCACGATTATTCGGGAGACGGGGGGTATCAGGCCGTAACCTACGGGGAGGCGGGGCTCGACTGGAGGCTAGGCTCCCTTGACATGTCCACCGTTTACGGCAGGAGGTGGGTCTTCGGCGGTTCCCCCATGGAGTGGGATCGGTACTCGGAGGCGGAGAGCCTGTACCAAACCGTGGGGTTCTACCTGGGGGATCCCGCGGGGGACTACAACTGGCGGGTATCCGTCCGGTGGGGGTACGATCTCAAAGCTTCAAGCCTGGCCCAGATGCTCTACTTGGTCTCCTACAAGCACCACTGCCTCACCTGGGACTTGATGGTGAAGGACAACCGGTCCGGCGGGGATCTTTGGTTTGGCGTCAACGTGAGGCTAAGCGATGCCCCCAGGAGCGGTTTCCAGGATGGTACCTACTATGAGCCTGTGGTGGACCAAGCGGATCAGATATATGGCGGGCTGGAGACCCAGTCTGCCTCGGAAGGCACCCCGGAGGACCCCTTCGGCGGCGGCGACTCTTCGGAAGGAAAGTGACGGATTTGAAGGTTCTGGTGGCTTATGGGGGCGACAGCCCCGAGCGGGAGGTGTCGCTCCGGTCCGGAGAGGCGGTAAAGGAGGCCCTGTCCTCCCTGGGCTGGACGGTGGAGGGGCTGGACGCGGACAGCCCCTTGAGGGTGGTGGAAAGGGCCCTCTCTGGGGCCTTCGACCTGGTCTTCGTGGCCCTTCACGGGGGCTGGGGGGAGGATGGGACGTTGCAGTGCCTGCTGGATACCCACCGGATACCCTACACGGGTCCCCGCTGGGGGGCCTGTATGGCCTGCATGGACAAGGAGATAACCCGGGGGGTCCTGCTGGCCCGGGGAGTGAGGGTGCCGGAGGGGATCCCCTTTGATGGCTCCATGGACCAGGGGGTGCTGTTGGAGCTGCTCCGGCGGTGGGGGAGGCTGGTGGTGAAGCCCTGTCGGTGCGGCAGCACCGTGGGGATCGGCATAGTGGACCACCCGTCCCGGCTGGACCGGGCCCTGGATGAGGCGTTCCGCTACGATCGTAGGCTGGTGGTGGAGCGCTTCATAGAGGGGAGGGAGCTTACCGTAGCGGTCTTCGACACTCCCGAAGGGCCGAAGGCCTTGCCAACGGTGGAGATAAGGCCCCGTAGCGGCTTCTACGACTACAGCAGCAAGTACACCAAGGGGATGACCGAGTACCTGTGTCCTGCCCCCCTATCGGAGCAGGAGGCGGAGGCGGTGGCCAGGGCGGCGGTTGAGGCCTACCGGGCCATGGGATGCTCGGTCTACTCCCGGGTGGACGTGAGGCTGGAGGAGGGGACCGGGGAACCAAGGGTGCTGGAGGTCAACACCGCTCCTGGCATGACCTCCACCAGCCTGGTGCCCAAGGCGGCCAATGCCTTCGGGTGGGACTTCCCGGAGATGCTTCGCCGCATATGCGAGGCCTCGCTGGCCCTTCAGCCCGGATCAGCTATACCTGATTAGCACGTAGGCGGCGGAGACCGCCAGGGTGGCGATGGTGACCACCGATCCGGTCTTCATGAAGCCCCTGAAGGTTATCTGGCAACCGCTCCTCTCCGCGTTGGCGGAGGCCCCAACCAGGGTCCCGTTGCCCCCCAGGCACGCCCCTAGAGCCAGGGACCACCAAAGCGGCTCGGGGGGGAAGCCCGTCAGGTGCGACACGTTCTTCACCATGGGGATCATGGCCGCCGCGTAGGGAACGTTGTCCAGTACTGAGGAGAGGAGCCCGGAGGCCCAGAGGATGGTCATGGAGAGGATATGCGGGCTTCCCCCCACGTGGCTCACCACCCCCTTGGCGGCCATCTCTATGACCCCCAGGTGGTCCACGGTGCCCACCAGCATGAAGAGGGCGGAGAAGAAGACCAGGGTGGTCCAGTCCACCTCGTGGGTTATGAGCTCCTCCACGTTCACCGGGCACGTTAGCATCGCCAGGGCGGCGCCGGTGAGGGCTATGGTGGCCGCCTCCAGGTGGAGAACCCCGTGGAGCAGGAAGGCGGCCAGCACCCCTCCCATTATGGCCAGCACCCGGGGGGTGAGCCGCCTGTCCAGCCTCTGGCGGGCATGGTTGAAGGAGGCTCCTCCCCTGGGCCGGTCCATCAGGTCCCTCCGGTAGATAACCACCACGATCCCCAGGGATAGGATGAGGCAAACAAGGCTCACCGGGGCCATGTTGAGGAGGAAGTCGTTGAAGGATAGCCGGGCGGCGGATCCGATCAGGATGTTGGGCGGATCCCCCACCAAGGTGGCGGTGCCACCTATGTTGGATGCGAAGATCATGGAGAGGGCGAAGGGCATGGGGTTCAGGTCCAGGGCGTCGCAGACCGCCAGCATTATGGGGCCCATGACCAGCACGGTGGTCACGTTGTCAAGCATGGCGGACAGGAGGGCGGTGAGGGAGGATAGCAGGACCAGCAGTCTCACCGGACTGCCGGCGCTCAAGGTTATGGCCCGGACCGCCGCCAGCTCCACCAGCCCGGTCTTCTTCACTATGCCCACCAGGATCATCATCCCCAGAAGGAGCCCTATGGTGTTGAAGTCGATGAACGAGAAGGCCTCCGACTGCTCCACCAATCCCATGATCAACATGGCGCAGATCCCCGCCATGGCGGCCGCCAGGCGATCCACCTTCTCGGAGATGATCAACCCGTAGGTACCTCCGAAGATCGCCAGGGCCACCAGCTGATCGCGTCCCATCAGTATCACCTTCATGTATTTAATTTGATGAACTCAACAAGGGAAAGCCCCCCCTTCACATAGGGAGGCTAATTTGATGCCCGTTTGTTCAGTTTAGGATACGGATATCCTCTCGATCCTGAGATGCCTGGTCCCCTTGGGGACCCGGACTATGACCTCCTCTCCCTCCGCCCGGCCGATTATGGCCTTGCCCACCGGGCTCTGGGCGGATATCCGGTTGGCCTTGGGGTCCGCCTCCTCGGAGCCCACCAGCACGTAGGTGTAGGTGTTGCCCGTGTCCAGGTCCCTCAGCTGCACCGTGGCCCCCAGGCTGACCGTGCTGGTGTCGATGTCCGAGGACTCCACCACCTTGGCCTTGCTGAGCTGGTACTCCAGCCACATGATCCGGCTCTCCAGCTTCTCCTGCTCCTCCTTGGCGGCGTGGTACTCCGCGTTCTCGCTCAAGTCACCGAAGGCCCGAGCTTCCTCCAGCTTGGAGGCTATCTCGGACCTTCCATCCCCCCTGAGGGAGGCCAACTCCTGCTTCAGCTTCTCGTAACCCTCCCGGGTCATTATCACCTGCTCTTCGCCGGAACGCTGCACAGCCATAAACCCTACCTCCAAGATAGAAAGAGTTCACCCATAAGGTCCGGGGCCCCCGGGGGCCCCATCAGATGTCGCAATATACCACAAGGAGCCGTCTTTTGAAAGGGGGCCTTCCCGTCCGTGGCGCCCACCATTTTCACCTGCACCCCCATTGACAAGGGGTCAAGCATATTGTATAAAACCTCCCAATTTAACCACCCATTGGCGTCATTCCAAAGGGTCTATAGCTAACGCGATGAAGGGAAGAGTACCGGATCGGCGGGATCACAGAGAGGGGGTCTCACGGGCTGAGAGGGCCCCCATCCAGGCCCCGGGAAGACCGTCCCGGAGCGGACGCCGAAACCCCCCCCGGGGGGATTAAGGCGTACGCGTTCCCGGCGATACCGGGATGGAGGGCCGGATCGGCTGATCCGGAACTGGAGTGGAACCGCGGCGACCCCGTCTCCTGATGACGGGGTCGCCTTGCGCATACATATAAGAGGAGGTGGCTTCATTGGGCATCCTTGGTCGTTACGGCGATTTCTTTCCCCTAACTCCCAGGACCCCCAGGCTGGACCTTGGGGAGGGCAGCACTCCCCTGGTCCCCCTGAGGGCCCTTGGGGAGGAGCTTGGGGTGGATCTCTGGGGCAAGTTCGAGGGGGCCAACCCCACCGGGTCATTCAAGGACCGGGGGATGGTCCTGGCGGTCTCCAAGGCCATGGAGGAGGGGGCCAGGGGGGTCATATGCGCCTCCACGGGGAACACCTCCGCCTCCGCCGCCGCCTACGCCGCCTGCGGGGGGCTGTCGTGCACGGTGTTGCTCCCCAGCGGCAACGTGGCCAAGGGCAAGGTGGCCCAGGCGCTCATATACGGGGCCACCGTGGCGGCGGTGAGGGGCAACTTCGACAGAGCCCTGGAGCTGGCCAGGGCCATGGCGGAGAGGCGGGGATACAGGATCGTGAACTCCGTGAACCCCTTTAGGCTCCGGGGGCAGATGTCCGGCGCCTTCGAGATCTGCGACCAGCTGGGGGACGCCCCGGACTGGCTGGCCATCCCGGTGGGCAACGCGGGCAACGTGACCGCCTACTGGGCCGGTTTCGTGGCCTACATGAGGCGCCGCCGGTCAAGCCGGGTGCCGGTCATGATGGGCTTCCAGGCCCAGGGGGCCTGCCCCATGGTGACCGGTCAGTTCACGGACCACCCGGAGACGGTGGCCACCGCCATAAGGATAGGAAGGCCGGTGAACGCCCGGAGGGCCCGCTGGGCGGTGATGATGAGCGGCGGGGCCTTCGAGGCGGTGGAGGACCGGGAGATCCTGAGGGCCCAGATGGACCTGGCCCGGTGTGGCCTCTTCGCGGAGCCCGCCTCCTGCACACCCCTAGCGGGGCTCCGCAAGCTGGCCCGGGAGGGGCGGCTACCCCGGGGGATCCGGGTGGTCATGGTGCTCACCGGCAACGGCCTGAAGGACGTGGAGACCCCATTGCGGTCCGCTGGATCGGTGGTGGAGTTGGAGGACTCCCTGGAGACCCTGGAGGGGGTGATCCCGTGAGGAGGCCCCTAATTTCCATCAAGGCCCCGGCCACCAGCGCGAACCTTGGGCCCGGGTTCGACGCGTTGGGCATGGCGCTGTCCCTGTACAACGTGTTCGACCTGATGGAGGAGTTGCCCCCCGGGCAGTTCAAGGTGGAGGTGATAGGGGAGGGGGCCCTGGAGGATCCGGTCCCGCCGGAGGAGAACCTGCTGATCAGGAGCTACCTTGGGGCCCTGGAGGCCCTGGGGGTGCCCCAGGGGGAGCGTCCAGGCCTGTGGGTTAGGTGCCACAACGCCATCCCCATGAGCCGGGGGCTCGGCAGCTCCGCCTCCGCGGTGGTGGCGGGGGTCCTCATGGGGGCGGAGCTGGCCCGGGCCAAGCCCTCGGAGGAGCTCCTGCTGGAGATCATGGTCTCCCTGGAGGGACATCCGGACAACGTGGTGCCCTGCTTAACCGGCGGCGTGGTGGTCAGCTGCGTCAGCGGTGGGGCGGTTAGGCACCTTAAGCTCCCCCAGCCCCCGGAGGACCTGCTGGCGGTGGTGGCGGTGCCGGACGTGAAGGTTAGTACCCAAGAGGCCCGGAGCGCCCTGCCCAGCCGGGTGGACTTCCACGACGCGGTCTTCAACGTGGGCCGGGCCGCCATGCTGGCCTCCGCCTGGGCCATGGGCAGGTACGACCTGCTCCGGCTCGGCATGGACGACCGGCTACATCAGCCCTACCGGGCCAAGCTATTCCCCGGTGGGGATCAGATAATGGAGCGGGTCTCGGACGTGCAGGGGTGCCTTGGGGTGGCCATAAGCGGCTCGGGCCCCAGCGTAATAGCCCTGGTGAAGGGCTCCCCCAGCCTGGTTGCCCAGGCCATGTGCGGCACCTTCCGGGAGAACGGGGTCAGGTCCAAGTTCTTCGTTCTCAGGTGCCCACCCAGGGGCGCCGAGGTCAGGCGGATAGGTGGGAGGTGAGGTCCATGGATCGGGGCCTTCCATTGACGGTGCTCAAGTTCGGAGGCAGCTCCGTGGCGGATCCCGCCAGGATGAGGGAGGTGGCCCGGCGGGTCAGGTCCGAGATGGACCGGGGCTTCCGGGTGGCGGTGGTGGTGTCCGCCATGGGGAAGACCACCGACCGGCTCATATCCCTGGCCCGGGACGTGAACGTCCGGTTAGACGGGAGGGAGCTGGATCAACTTTTGGCCACCGGGGAGCAGCAGAGCGCGGCCCTCTTGGCTCTGGCCCTCAAGGCGGAGGGGGTGATGGCCCAGTCCTTCACCGCCCCCCAGGCGGGGTTCAAGGCGGTGGGCTTTCCCATGGAGGGGAGGATCTACCGGGTGGACGCCCAGGAGGTGGAGGAGACCCTGGCAAACGGGGTGGTGCCGGTGGTGACCGGCTTCCAGGCGGTGACCGACCGGGGGGACCTGATAACCCTTGGGCGGGGGGGCTCGGACCTGTCCGCCGTGGCCCTGGCGGCGGCCCTGGGAGCCCACAGCTGCCAGATTCTCAAGGACGTGGCGGGGATAATGTCCGCGGACCCCAGGGTGGTAAGGGGGGCCAGGAAGCTGAAGGTCCTGAGCTACGAGGAGTGCATGGAGATGTCCGCCCTGGGGGCCAAGATGCTCCAGGCCAGGAGCGTGGAGATGGCCATGCGATATCAGGTGCCCCTTTACGTGGGGTCCAGCTTCACCGATGAAGAGGAGGGGACGTGGGTCATGTCGAACCCGGTTAGCGAGGGACTGGTGATAAGGGCGGTGGTGCACGACACCAACGTGGCCAAGATAACCGTGATAGGGGCACCGGACATGCCCGGCGTGGCGGCCCGGCTGTTCAGGAGCCTGGAGCGGCGGGGGATAGGGGCGGAGATGATCGTCCAGAACACCATGAGGGGGGGGCTGACGGACATGACGTTCCTGGTTAAGAAGTCCTCCCTGGACGACGCCATCGATGTGACCCAGGAGTTCTGCTCTCAGGTGGACGCCCAGGGGGTCAGCTTCGACTCCGAGGTGGCCCGGGTCTCGGTGGTGGGGGCCTGCATGGCCAACCACCCGGAGCTGCCGGTCAGGATGTTCGAGACCCTGGCGGAGGAGGGCATCAACATAGACATGATCTCCTCCAACGCCCTCTCGCTCACCTGCGTGCTGTCCGCGGACCGCTGCGAGGATGCGGTCCGGGCCCTGCACGAGGCCTTCGTGGAGGAGGCGTCCTTCTGATGCGGGTGGCGGTGCTTGGGGCCACCGGGCTCGTGGGGGGATGGATGCTCAGGGTGCTGGAGGGGAGCAGGCTTCCGGTGGAGAGGGTGATCCCCCTGGGATCCGAGAGGTCCGCGGGGAAGAGGGTCATCTTCAGGGGGGAGGAGATAGAGGTTTTCCCCGTGGAGGAGCGCCACTTCCACCGGGTGGACCTGGCCCTATTCTCCGCCGGATCCGGGCCCTCCAAGAGGTGGGTGCCGGTGGCGGCCTCAAGGGGGGCGGTGGTGGTGGACAACAGCTCCGCCTGGAGGATGGATCCCCAGGTCCCCCTGGTGGTCCCGGAGATCAACCCCCACCACCTGGGCAACCACCGGGGGATCGTGGCCAACCCCAACTGCGCCACCATCCAGGCCCTCATGACCCTCTATCCCCTTCACCGGCGATATGGCCTTCGGTACTTCTCCGCCGCCACTTACCAGTCCGTTTCGGGCACCGGCAAGCGGGCGGTGGAGGAGCTGAGGGCCGCCTCCCAGGCGTTCCTCCGGGGGGAGGATTTCTCTCCCTCGGTCTACCCCCGGGACGTGGCGTTCAACCTGCTCCCCCACATAGGCCCCTTCGACCGGGATGGAATATCCGAGGAGGAGTGGAAGATGGTGAGGGAGTCCAGGAAGATCCTGGACATGGAGGACCTCCGGGTGAGCGTCACCACCGTCCGGGTCCCCACCTTCAGCTGCCACGGGGAGGCCATAAGCGCCTCGTTCCAGGAGCCCGTGAATCCCCGGGAGGCCCGGGAACTGCTGGAGGCCTTCCCCGGCGTCCGGGTGGTGGATGACCCAGATGCGGCCCTCTACCCCACCCCCAGGGACGGGGCGGGCCTGGGGGACGTGCTGGTGGGCCGGATAAGGCCCGACACGGGGCTGGAGAACGGGCTCGCCATGTGGGTGGTGTCCGACAACCTACTCAAGGGGGCGGCGCTGAACGCGGTCCAGATCGCAGAGGCCCTCTTCGCCGGGTGATATCCGGTATCCCATGAATGGTAGAATAGGGGCGCCCCTCGGGGCGTCCTTTAAGTTTTGGGGAGGTAGATCGGATGAAGACCTTTCGTTTGGCCCTTGGGGTCCTTATCTGGGCGGCCATGGCCGCCGGGGCCCTGGCGGGGCAGGTTCAGCTCACCGCCCATCGGCTGGACTACGACCCCCGCACGGAGCGCTTCCGGGCGGAGGGGGATGTGGTGGTCCGGAAGGACCAGCTGGAGGCCCGGGGCTCCGTGGGGGAGGGGACCGTGGACGGCCATAGTTTCACCCTCCGGGGCGACGCGGTGGCGGTGTCCAGGAGGGACAACGTGACCGTAAGGGCCCAGACCATCCAGGTGAACTCCCTCAAGGGGGGCGGCTACTCCCTGTCGGCCCAGGGCAACGTCCGGGCCACCCGGGGGGACGAGACCATCACCTGCCAGAGCGCCCGCTGGGACTCGAGCGGGCGGAGCTACGTTCTGAAGGGGGCGATCAAGGGTACGTTCCTGGGTCGCCAGGTGGACGCGGACCAGGTCCAGCGGGAGGGGGCCTCCTTCTCGGGGGTGAACGTCCGGAGGTACGCGGACCTCAAGGGGGGCTTCGAGGTCTCCGCCCGGCGGGTGGATGGCACCCTGGGCCGGAACGACCAGGTGCTCTCCGCCACTGCGGAGGGGGACCTCACCTTCGTCACCCGGGACCGGGAGGGGAGGCGGACGGTCCTCACGGGAGATAGGGGGTCCTACTCCGTGGCGGACGACACCCTGACCGTATCGGGCTCCGCCAGGGCGGTTCAGGAGGGCGGCAGGACCATATCCGCCCAGCGTATGGTCTACCACATCGCCGCCCGGAGGCTGGAGGCCCAGGGGGCCATCCAGGTGACCTTCCCGGTGAGGGACGGGGGAAGCGAGGGGGAAAAGCGGTGAACGAGCCCCGGGTCGGGACGTTGAGCGTGGTCCAGGTGGCCAAGAGCTACCGGGGCCGGCGGGTGGTGGACCGGGTGTCCTTCCAGGTCCGCCGGGGCTCCGTCACCGGGCTTCTGGGGCCCAACGGGGCAGGGAAGAGCACCACCTTCTACATGACCGTGGGGCGCATAAGGCCCGACGAGGGGTCGGTGCTGATCGACCAGGAGGATGTGACCCACCTCCCCATGTATCAGCGGGCCCGGCGGGGGCTGGGCTACCTGCCCCAGGAGGCCTCCATCTTCAGGAACCTGACGGTGCGGGAGAACCTGGAGCTGGTGTTCCAGGAGCTGGGTTGGTCCCCGGGGGACTACCTGCCCCGGGTGGACCAGCTCCTGGAGGAGTTCGGCATAGGTCACATAGGGGACACCAAGGGCTACGCCCTTAGCGGCGGGGAGCGCCGGAGGGTGGAGATCGCCCGTTGCGTGGCCTTAAGGCCCTCGTTCCTCCTTCTGGACGAGCCCTTCAGCGGCATAGACCCCATAGCGGTCTACGACATCCAGCAGATGATCCTGGCCCTGAAGGAGAAGGGCTACGGGGTGCTCCTCACGGACCACAACGTCCGGGAGACCCTGAGCATAACCGACGAGACCTACCTTATCCACCAGGGCCGGGTGGTGGTCCACGGTACCCCCGATGAGGTGGCCCAGAGCGAGGTGGCCCGTAAGTTCTACCTGGGGGAGGGTTTCAGTTGGTGACCCAGCCTAACCGATCCCCCGGGGCGTCCATGTCCCGGATGGTGGGCAACGCCCTGAGGATGACGGTGGGGACCCTGGCGAGCCGGGTGTTGGGGCTGGTCCGGGAGATGATAACCGCCGCGGTCTTCGGCGCCACCCGCCAGCTGGACTCCTTCTACGTGGCCTATACCCTGGCCAACCTGGCGAGGCAGCTACTGGCCGAGGGGGCACTGTCCGCCGCATTCGTGCCGGTCTTCACCCGAGTTCTCAGGGACCGGGGGATGGACCGGGCGGCCCGCCTGGCCCGGCAGGCCTCAGCGGTGCTGATCGGATGCACCCTGGTGGCGGTGATCCTGGGGATCCTGTCCTCCGGCCAGCTGGTGTCCCTAATGGCCCCGGGCTTCTCCCCCGAGGAGCGGGCCCACACCGCCCGGGTCACCGCCGCCCTGTTCCCCTTCCTGTTCTTCATGTCCACCGCCGCCCTGGCCATGGGGGTGTTGAACAGCCTGGACAGGTTCTTCGTCCCCGCGGTGGCCCCCGCCCTGAGCAACCTGGTGTTCATCCTGTCGGTATGGGTCTGGTACCCCAAGGTGACCGTGTGGCATCTGGTGGCGGCGGTGATGATGGGTGGGGCATCCCAGATGGCCCTCCAGTGGGTCTGGAGCTATCGCTGCGGGGTGCCGCTGGCGCCGGAGCGGCCGGACCTGGAGGATCCGGACCTAAAGCGAATGCTCAAGCTGTTCCTTCCCTACGCGGCGGGGCTATCGCTGAACCAGCTGAACCCGGTCATAAGCCGGATGCTGGCGTCGTTCCTGGAGAGCGGCGCCATATCGGCGCTGAACTACGCGGACCGGGTCCTTCAGCTACCGCTTGGGCTCTTCGTGGTGGCCACCTCCCAGGCGGTGCTCCCCATGCTCTCCCGGATAGACCCGGAGGACGTGGCCTCCTTCCGGGACTTCCTGCGGGACGCCCTCCGGTTCAACCTGCTGGTGGTGCTTCCCGTGTCGGTGGGGCTTGTCCTCTTCGCCCGCCCCACGGTGCACCTTCTGTTCTACCGGGGGGCCTTTGGCCCGTGGGCCCTGGAGGCCACCTCCGGGGCCCTCAGGATGTACGGCCTGGGGCTGGTGTTCATGAGCTGCAACTCGGTGATAATGCGGGCCCTCTACGCCAGGGGCATGGCTCGGGCCGCCATGGGGGTAACGGGCGTTACGGTGGTGTCCAACCTGGTCCTGGGGGCGGTGCTCATGAGGTTCATGTCCTACTCGGGCCTGGCGCTTGGGACCTCCCTGGCCTTCCTCCTGGCGTCCATCGCCGGGGGGCTGGCCATATCCCGCCGGATGGGGCTCCCCCTGGGGCTATTGGACCTCCGGTGGGCTGTTAGGCAGGGCCTCCCCCTCCTGGCCCTTACGGTGACCCTCGGGGCCTACGGGGGCTTTCTAGGCTACCCTTACCAGGGGGGGGTTGGGGCCCGGGTTGGGTGGTTCGTCCTCTGCGGCGTCCTGGCGGTGGTGTCGTACTTCGGTTGCGCGGCCCTGGTGGGCCTTGAGGAGCTGCGGCTGCTTCGCCGCTCCGGAGGCAGAAGGGAGATGAGATAGGGTATGAGGAATCCTGGGGTGGGTTTGCGTTGGTTCGTGGCAGTGCTCTTGGCCCTACTGGTTGCTCCCTGCTCCTGGGCCATGGACGAGGAGCTGGAGCGGGTGCTTCAGTCCCAGGGGGTCCGGTTCCACGTGGAGGGGCAGGTGCTGGGGGACATGGTGATCGGGTCCCGGGGGACCGTGGAGGTGATCTGGGTCAACCGGCGCCTAGCGGAGGCCCTATCCAGGGCCCAGTTCCCGCCCCAGTGGCTGGTTGACCAGGTTCAGAAGCTGGACTCGGTACCCCGGGGGCACAGCCTCTTCGCGGTGGCGGTGAGGGCCAATAAGCCCTTCACGGTGGACCTTAACAGGCTCATAATAGGGGTCCCCCTCAGGAGAGAGCTCCTCCTCACCAGGGAGGACCGGATGCTCACCGAGCTCTCCTCCGGGGAGGAGAGCTTCTTCGGCGTCCTGGCGCCGGTGACGGTCAAGCCCGGGTCCTTCATCCCAGTGGGCTACGGGGAGGACAGGGCGGAGCTGAAGGTCTCCCGGTGAGGGCCGGGGGCGGACGGATCTATTTTCCGGAGGTGTTTGCTTTGCACGTCTATCGTTGTGTTGAGTGTGGCAGGAGGATCCAGTCGGATAAGCACCTTAGTTCCTGTCCCCACTGTCGGTGCAAGGTGCTGATCCACGAGTCGGGGGAGCGGCGCAAGTCCTGTTCCTGTGGCGGCTCCCGGTGCGGCACCTGCGGCAGTTGTTCCTGCGGATGACCATGGACTCCCCCTTTCTGGTCCTGGGGATCGAGAGCAGCTGTGATGACACCGCGGTGGCGGTACTGGAGGAGCCCAGGAGGATCCGGGCCTCGCTGGTGATGAGCCAGGTGGAGGACCACGCCCCTCACGGGGGGGTGGTCCCCGAGCTGGCCAGCCGCCGCCACCAGGAGGCCATCATGGGGCTGGTGCGCAGGTGTCTGTGGCAGGCGGGGGTCTCCAACCCCATGAGGCAGCTGTCCCTCATAGCGGTTACCGCCGGGCCGGGCCTCATGGGCTCCCTGCTGGTGGGGGTTATGGCCGCCAAGGGACTGTCCCAGGGTTGGGAGGTGCCCATCATGGGGGTGAACCACATGGAGGGGCACCTCTTCGCCAACGTGCTGGCCCACCCGGATCTCAAGCCCCCGTTCCTGTGCCTCATTGTGTCCGGGGGCCACACGGAGGTTCACCTGGTCAGGTCCTTCGGGGACTACCGGCTGCTGGGGGCCACCCGGGACGACGCGGTGGGGGAGGCCTACGACAAGGTGGCCAAGATGCTTGGGCTGGGGTACCCCGGTGGGCCGGTGATCGACCGCCTGGCCCGGGAGGGGGACCCGGACAGGTACCAGTTGCCGGTGCCCTTCAAGGGGAGCTCCCAGGTGGAGTTCAGCTTCAGCGGTCTCAAGACCGCGGTGCTCTGGCTGGTGCGTCGGGAGGGGGAGGCCCTTTCGGTGCCGGACCTTTGCGCCTCCTTTCAGAGGGCGGCGGTGGAGTCCCTGGTGTCCAAGGTGAAGCTGGCCATGAACCAGACCGGGGTCCGGACCGTGGCGGTGTCCGGGGGCGTGGCGGCCAACCGGGAGCTTCGCCGGAGGCTGGAGGACCTGGCGGGCTCCTCCGGCGGGAGGGTCCGGGTCTACCTGCCCCCCCTGGAGCTGTGTACCGACAACGCCGCCATGGTGGCCGCCGCTGGTCTTTGGGCCTACCGGCGTGGTGTCAGGGACGACCTCAGCTTCCGGGCGGACCCCTCCTGGGAGTTGAGCCGCTAAGTCAAAAAACATCAAAAAACAGAGCTTTGGCCGGTTAGGGCGGGTTATATCCGCTCTAACCGGTTTTATTTGGCGCTGATCGTTCTTGAGATGTGGGCCCCCATTGAATAGACTTTCACCTGCAAGGTTTAGCACTCGGCACATGGGAGTGCTAACACGGAACCGGGGAGCCCCGGTCCGGGATGAGGCAAAACCAAACTCCAAGGAGGAGGGATTTAGATGCAGCTTAGGCCTCTTGGCGACCGTCTGGTGGTGAAGGCGGTGGAGAAGGAGGAGATGACCAAGGGGGGCATAGTGCTTCCCGACACCGTCAAGGAGAAGCCCGTGGAGGGCGAGGTTGTGGCGGTGGGCACCGGCAGGGTTCTGGATAACGGCCAGCGCCTTCCCATGGAGGTCAAGGTGGGCAACCGGGTGATCTACAGCAAGTACTCCGGCACGGAGGTCAAGTTCGACGGCCAGGAGTACCTGATCCTGAGCGAGCGGGACGTGCTCGCCATCGTTGAGAAGTAAGCGAATCCCAAACCAGGTTTCAGGATAGAAGGAGGGCGAGTCTAGAATGCCGAAGGTTCTGCTTTTCAGGGAGGAGGCCCGCAGGGCCCTTGAGCGGGGCGTCAACAAGGTGGCGGACACGGTGGGCGTGACCCTTGGTCCCAAGGGCCGCAACGTGGTTCTGGAGAAGAAGTTCGGCTCCCCCACCATAACCAACGACGGGGTCACCATAGCCAAGGAGATAGAGCTGGAGGATCCGTTTGAGAATATGGGGGCCCAGCTCCTCAAGGAGGTGGCCTCCAAGACCAACGACGTGGCTGGTGACGGTACCACCACCGCCACCGTGCTTGCCCGGGCCATGATCCGGGAGGGCCTCAAGAACGTGGCCGCCGGCGCCAACGGCATGCTGCTCCGCCGGGGCATCGAGAAGGCGGTTGACGTGGTGGTGGAGGAGCTCAAGAAGCAGGCCATCCCCGTTAAGGAGCACTCCAAGATCGCCCAGGTGGCCTCCATCTCCGCCAACGACAAGAGGATCGGTGAGCTCATCGCCGAGGCCATGGACAAGGTCACCGAGGACGGGGTCATCACCGTGGAGGACAGCCAGACGGTGGGTACCACCCTTGAGATGGTGGAGGGCCTCCAGTTCGACAAGGGCTACGTGAGCCCCTACATGATCACCAACCCGGAGAGGATGGAGGCGGTCCTGGAGGACGCCTACATCCTGGTCCACGACGGCAAGATCAGCAACGTCAAAGACCTGCTCCCCATCCTGGAGAAGGTGGTCCAGACCGGCAAGCCTCTGCTGATCATCGCTGAGGACGTGGAGGGCGAGGCCCTGGCCACCCTGGTGGTCAACAAGCTCCGGGGCATCTTGCAGGTTGTGGCCGTCAAGGCCCCCGGCTTCGGCGAGAGGCGGAAGGCCATGCTCCAGGACATAGCCATCGTCACCGGCGCCAAGGTGATCAGTGAGGAGATCGGCATAAAGCTGGAGAACGCGGACATCTCCATGCTGGGCCGGGCCAAGAAGGTCCGGGTGGCCAAGGAGGAGACCACCATCGTGGAGGGCGCCGGGGATCCCCAGGCCATAAAGGACCGGGCCGCCCAGATCCGCAAGGAGCTGGAGGACTCCACCTCCGAGTACGACAAGGAGAAGCTCCAGGAGCGGCTCGCCAAGCTGGTGGGCGGCGTGGCGGTCATCCAGGTTGGCGCCGCCACTGAGACGGAGCAGAAGGAGCTCAAGCACCGCATCGAGGACGCCCTCAACGCCACCAGGGCGGCGGTGGAGGAGGGCATCGTCCCCGGCGGTGGCGTGGCCCTGGTCTCCTGCGCCAACGTGCTGGACGAGTTCATCTCCAAGCTGGAGGGGGACGAGAAGACCGGCGCCTCCATCGTGCGGAAGGCCCTCACCGAGCCCCTCCACCTGATAGCCACCAATGCGGGCCTGCAGGGCGACGTGGTGGTGGAGCGGGTCCGGGACCTCAAGAAGGGCCAGGGGCTCGACGCCTCCACCGGCGAGTACGTGGACATGATCGAGTCCGGGATCATCGACCCCGTGAAGGTCACCCGGAGCGCGGTCCAGAACGCGGGCTCCATCGCCGCCATGATCCTCACCACCGAGGTGCTGGTGGCGGACAAGCCGGAGAAGAAGTCCGACATGCCCAAGATGCCCGGCGGCATGGACGACTACGACTAATCCTGACCGGATCGAACCGATCCATCACCGGGGCGGGGGAATCTCCCCCGCCCCGGTTTCGTTTACCATAGCACCTGTCCTGGACTATCATTCCACCCAAGACCCGATGCTTGAACCGGGATCTGCCAAATTACGAGGTAATGGGTGAAGCCCGTGAACCATCCCATCCAGTGCCCTCCCTCCCGGTTGCCCTGATGGCCCTGCTGGTGACCTGCTCCACCGCTGATCCGCCTGCCGAATGTGGCGCCTAAAGTGATCCCAATCGGTGCCTTCCTCCTGGTTTCTAACCCCATGGCCTTCCACGCCATCGCAGGGCGTTTGGGAGGAGGACCCGGGCGGGTGCGATCCCATGACCTATCCGGTGATGCTTATCCTCTGCGCCCTGGTGGTCCTGACCGCCCTCACCGATGACCTCCTGGGCTCCCTGGTGTCCCTGTCGGTCCTGGGGGGCTCATAGCCGCCCTCCTTAGCCACCGCCTTCATCCTCCTCTGGGTGGTCTACGGCTCGGGCTTCAAGGGGGTCAGCATATTCAAGGCTCGCAAGGAGGCGTTGGCGGTCATGGGGGCCTTGTGGGGGTCGTGGCCCTGGGCCTTGGGGGCCTGATATGGGGGGAGGCTTCCTGGCGAACCTGTGGGGCCACTTCTCGAAGAGGCCGCCCTGGATCCGGGGACCTAAGTGGAAGCGGTGCTGGGAGGATGCCGGTGATGGCCCCCGTGCTCCGATCCACTAGCCCTTGGCCTAAGGGGGCTCCTGTGGCATACTCTTATGCGCTTACTTTGACATCAAGGGCCTGGTAATAGTAAAGGCCCATCGGGAAGGAAGTGTTTGGATGATCGACAGGGACACGGTGGTGGTGCTGGACTGTGGGTCCCAGTACACCCAGCTGATCGCCCGCAGGATAAGGGAGCTGGAGGTCTACAGCCAGATCCTCCCCTGGGACGCGTCAGCGGAGGAGGTCCTCTCCCTATCCCCCAAGGGGATAGTGATCTCCGGGGGGCCAATGAGCTGCGTGGAGGAGGGATCCCCCAAGCTGGACGAGCGGATCCTGAAGTCCGGTATACCCCTTCTTGGCATATGCTACGGGATGCAGCTCCTGGCCCACCAGCTGGGGGGCCAGGTGGTCAAGGCCCCCAGCGCCGAGTACGGCAGGTCCCGGGTGGACCTGGAGGGTCAGGATTCCACCCTCCTGTCCGGCCTACCCGGATCCTTCACCGCCTGGATGAGCCACTGGGACCAGGTGGAGCAGGTGCCCCCCGGAACCCGGGTCACCGCCAGGAGCGAGTCCGGGGCGGTGGCCGCCTTCGAGGGGGCCTCGGGGCGCATATCCGCCCTCCAGTTCCACCCGGAGGTGGCCCACACCCAGGGGGGGATGGACATCATCTCCAACTTCCTCTTCAAGGTCTGCGGCTGCCGCCGGAGCTGGATACTCAGCGACTGGATCGATGGGGCGGTGGAGGAGATCCGTCGAAGGGTGGGGGATGACACGGTCATATGCGGCCTCTCCGGCGGGGTGGACTCCACCGTTGCGGCGGTCCTCACCTCCAGGGCCATAGGTGACAGGCTCAAGTGCATCTTTGTGGACAACGGACTCCTCCGGAAGGACGAGGCCCGGTCGGTGATGGAGACCTACTCGTCCCTCAACCTGGACGTGAAGATGGTGGACGCCTCCCACAGGTTCCTCTCCGCCCTGGAGGGGGTGGAGGAGCCGGAGAGGAAGAGGAAGGTGATCGGTGAGGTCTTCGTCCGGGTCTTCGAGGAGGAGGCGTCCTCCATACCGGGGGCCCAGTGGCTCCTCCAGGGCACCCTCTACCCGGACGTGATAGAGAGCGGCCACCAGGGCAAGGGGGCCTCGGTGATCAAGTCCCACCACAACGTGGGGGGCCTTCCCGACTTCATGAGGCTGAAGGTGTTGGAGCCACTGCGGGACCTCTTCAAGGACGAGGTGCGGCGGATAGGCTCCCTGCTGGGGGTACCCCAGGGGTTCATCCGCAGGCACCCCTTCCCGGGTCCCGGGCTGGCGGTGCGTTGCCTGGGGGAGGTGAACCGGGAGAGGCTCCAGGTCCTTAGGGAGGCGGATCACATCCTCCAGGAGGAGTTGCTGGCCTCCGGCCTGTACGACTCCCTCTGGCAGTGCTTCTGCGTCCTGCTCCCGGTGAGGTCCGTGGGGGTCATGGGGGACGTGAGGACCTACGCGGAGACCGCGGTGATCCGGGCGGTGGAGTCCCAGGACGGCATGACCGCCGACTGGGCAAGGCTCCCCTACGACCTGCTGGACCGGGTGAGCCGCCGGATATGCAATGAGGTCCGGGGGGTAAACCGGGTTGTGATGGACGTGACCGGCAAGCCGCCGGCCACCATAGAGTGGGAGTGATGAGAGGGGTCCCGTGAGCCTCCCGGTCATAGCCGGGGCCCTGGGGGCCCTCCTGGGCATGGCGCTCGGGTGGGCCCTCCCATCCGGCTTGGCCTGGTCCAGCGGCTCAACGTGAGCCCCCTCAGGTCCATGATGGGCCGGCTTGTCGCCGCCGCGGTGGGGGCCATCTGGGGCTTCTTCATCGCCCACGGGCTCTCATCCTAGAGGGAGCCTCAGAGGGCCCTCTTCCCCTCCCAGCCCAGGTACTTGCATATCCCCTCCCGGGAGCGCTTCAGGTCCAGCAGCTTGGGCTCCCTCACTATGGACCCGTCGGGGGCCACCTTCACCAGAACCACGGGCCTCATCAGGTCCTCCCCGCCGGAGGAGACCACAACCCCCACCGACCCGTCGGACAGCTCCACCACCGAGCCCGGGGGGTATAGGCCGAAGGCAAGAAGCAAAACCCGGCTCACTTTCGGGTCGAAGTGGGTCCCCGAGTCCGTCAGGATGTTTTTCACCGCCGACCGGTAGTGGATGGGGGCCTTGTAAGACCGCTCGGCGGTCATGGCGTCGAAGGAGTCCGCCACCGCCACCACCCGGGCGAGGAAGCCGATGCTCTCCCCGGACTTGCCGTCCGGGTAGCCTATGCCGGACCAGCGCTCGTGGTGCTCCCTTATGATGGACAGGATGTCCGGGTCGTCTATGCCCACCTTCACCGCCAGCTCCTCCCCCACCACCGGGTGGGTCTTGATCACCTGGAACTCCGAGTCGGTGAGGGGACCTGGCTTGTTCAGTATCTCCAAGGGGATCTTGGCCTTGCCTAGGTCGTGCAACAGCCCCCCCAGCACCGCCTTCTCCACCAGCCGGGGGTCCATCCGGTTGACCAGGAACCCCGCTATGGCGGCGGTGTTGAAGGAGTGGATGAAGGTGTACTCGTCCCACTGCCTCACCCGGGCCACCGAGAAGAGCACCTTGGGCCTCCGGAGGATCTGCTCCACCAGCTCCCGGGCCATCTCCATCACCGGCCCCACCAGCTCGGGGGTGAGCTTGTTGTGCCTCAAGGACTCGAAGAGCCGCTTCACCTCCCGGATGGACGTCCTGGCTATCTGGGAGTCGATGATCATGTTGGAGGAGACCACGCTCTCCACAAAGGAGTCCAACGCGTCGGAGGTGACCTCGTCGGAGCGCATCACGTGCAGATGGTCGATCCCCTCGTCCTCCAGGCGCTTCAACACCTGGAGGAGGCTATCGCCCAGCAGGACGATCTTGGTCCCCTTGGGCAGGATCACTGCCCCGTCCCGGGAGATCACGTCATCCGCCACGGTGCCGCCGAAGGTGGTCAGCTCCTCTATCGGAACCCGGTAGATGTCCGGTGTCAGACGGGTCACCCCCCTTCCTTGAAAACCGTTGTTGACCATTATAGCACTGGGGCTGACTTTTCCGTAAATTTGGCCCCCGGGCCGGTTGGGTGTATCATCTTTCAACCCCAACCGATGGAGGTGTTACCGTGTTGCCCATAGTGTGCGTTTGCGGCCTCAAGGACAGCGGCAAGACCACCCTGTGCTCGGAGCTCCTCGTGCGCCTCTCCCAGAGGGGGTGCCACGTGGGGTTCATAAAGCGAACCCACGAGGAGGTGCTATCCCCCGTTTCCACCGACACTGGCAAGGCGCTCCCCATAAGCGGCTCCGCAGCCCTGTTGGGCCCCGATGGGGTCCGGTTCGAGATGGCGGGGGAGTGGGAGGTGGACCAGGTGGCTAGGCGCCTCTTCCCCACCAAGGACCTGGTGATCGTGGAGGGGGGCAAGTCCCTCCCTTTCCCCAAGGTATGGGTGGGAAAGGAGGTCCCCCAGGGGGTCCAGGGGGTATTCTTCCGGTACGACCCGGGGGACCAGGCCCAGCTGGATGAGCTGTGCGAGCGCCTCCTGGAGCTGGCCCGATCCAACCACCGGCACGCCAAGGTGATGACCCCCGGCGGCGAGGTGCCCATGAAGGGGTTCGTGGCGGACTTCCTCCGGGGGAGCCTGCTGGGGATGCTACGGGAGCTGAAGGGGGTCCGGTTCAAGCGGGGCTGGATAGGGGCCTACGTTTGGTACGACGGGGAGGAGGAGTAGGGCGTTTTCTGAATTTGCGATACCGCCTCTTCCCTTGTACGCCTCACGGGAGATGGCTATAATCAACGTCGGCTTTTGGGTCCCCTGATGGGGGCCAGGTCTGCTATTTCAAATCGCGCTGAGGAGGTCTGGGTTATGGATTACACGTGGTTAGGGTTGGTGGCCGGGACCGGAGTCCTGGCCATCCTGTTTGCGATGGTTGTCACCGGGCGTATAAACGCCTTCAAGGTGGACAACGAGAACGTGGTGCGCCTCTCCAGCATCATCCAGCGGGGGGCCATGGCGTTCCTCTATCGGGAGTACAAGGCCCTGATCCCCTTCGTGGCCATCGTGGCGGTGCTACTGGGCTACAAGCTGGGGTTGCCCAGCGCGGTGTGTTTCCTGGTGGGGGCGGTGTGTAGCGCCTCCACCGGCTACGCGGGCATGAGGGTGGCCACCAAGTCCAACGGCAAAACCGCCTTCGCCGCCACCTCGGGGATGAACGCCGCCCTCCGGGTGGCCTTCCAGGGGGGCAGCGTCATGGGGATGACCGTGGTGGGGGTTGGCGTGATCGGCATCGTGGCCATGTACGTCCTCTACGGGGATCCCAACGTGATAGCCAGCTTCGGTTTCGGCGCCAGCTCCATCGCCCTCTTCGCCAGGGTGGGGGGCGGCATCTACACCAAGGCGGCGGACGTGGGGGCCGACCTGGTGGGCAAGGTGGAGGCGGGGATCCCGGAGGATGACCCCAGGAACCCGGCGGTCATAGCGGACAACGTGGGGGACAACGTGGGGGACATCGCTGGCATGGGGGCCGATCTGTTCGAGTCCTACGTGAACTCCATCATAGCCGCCATGTCCGTGGGGGCCATGATCTACGGCACCGCCGGGGTGGCCTACCCGCTCTTCCTGGCGGCGGTGGGCATAGTGGCCTCCATCCTGGGCACCTTCTTCGTCCGGGTCAAGGAGGGGGGCGATCCCCAGCTGGCCCTCCGGATGGGGCTCATCTCCACCGGGGCCCTCATGATCCTGGGAACCTTCTTCGTCACCCGCTGGATGTTCCAGGGGGACCTTAGCCTCTTCTGGGCGGTGCTGGGCGGCGTGGCCTCCGGGGTGGCCATCGGCTACGTGACCGAGATCTACACCTCCGCCAGCTACAGGCCCGTGAAGGAGATCGCCGAGGCGTCCAACACGGGCTACGCCACCAACATCCTCTCCGGCATCGGGGTGGGGATGAAGTCCGCCGGCTGGCCGGTGGTGCTCATCTGCGCCGCCACCCTGGTGGGGGTCAAGTTCGGGGGCCTCTACGGCATCGCCTGCTCCGCGGTGGGCATGCTGGCCATAACCGGCATGGCCCTGTCGGTGGACGCCTACGGCCCCATAGCGGACAACGCGGGGGGCATCGCGGAGATGAGCGGCCTGCCCAAGACGGTCCGTAGCATCACCGACAAGCTGGACGCGGTGGGGAACACCACCGCCGCCATAGGCAAGGGGTTGGCCATCGGCTCCGCGGCCCTCACCGCCCTGGCCCTCTTCGTGGCCTACGGCCAGGCGGTCAAGCTCTCCGCCATAGACCTAAAGGACCCCCACGTGATGGTGGGCCTCTTCATCGGCGGCCTGCTCCCCTTCATCTTCAGCGCCCTCTCCATCCAGGCGGTGGGCCGGGCGGCCCAGAAGATGATCGATGAGGTGCGCCGCCAGTTCCGGGAGATCCCGGGCATCATGGAGGGCACTGCGGAGCCCCACTATGAGAGTTGTGTGGATATCTCCACCGCCGCGGCCCTCCGGGAGATGGTGGTACCGGGCCTCATGGCGGTCATAGTCCCCGTGCTGGTGGGCTACTTCCTTGGGGTCCACGCCCTGGGCGGGCTTCTCGGCGGCTCCATAGTGACCGGCGTCATGCTGGCCATCTTCATGTCCAACGCGGGCGGCGCCTGGGACAACGCCAAAAAGTACATTGAGGAGGGGCATCACGGCGGCAAGGGCACCCCGGCCCACGCGGCGGCGGTGGTGGGCGACACGGTGGGCGATCCCTTCAAGGACACCGCTGGCCCCAGCCTCAACATCCTCATAAAGCTCATGTCCGTGGTGGCCCTGGTTCTGGCTCCTCTCTTCATCTAAACGATCCGAATCGGGTCCCTTCGGCCCCCCGGCGCAGCCGCCGGGGGGCCTTTGAGGCTTTTGGGCCCCGGGGGCCCCGCACTGGGGAGGTGTGAACCCTGGACGATCCAGTTCGCGCCATAAAGGAGCGGATAGATATAGTGGACCTGGTGTCCTCTTACATCCCCTTGAGGAAGAGGGGCAGGAGCTACGTGGCCCTGTGCCCCTTCCACTCGGAGCGCACCCCGTCGTTCACCGTCTCCCGGGAGAGGCAGACCTACCATTGCTTTGGCTGCGGCAAGGGGGGGGACATTTTCTCCTTCGTCATGGAGATGGAGAACCTGCCCTTCCGGGAGGCGCTGGAGAAGCTGGCCCCCATGGCGGGGGTCCAGCTGGACTCCGGTCCCGGGAGGCGCAGGTCCCGGGACGTGCTGGAGGAGGCACTACGGTTCTTCCGGGACGCCCTTGCCTCCCGGGAGGGGGCCTACGCGGCGGCCTACCTGGAGCGCCGGCGCCTGGACCGACGGGCCCTGGAGCTCTTCGAGATAGGCTGGGCCCCCGCCTCCTGGGGGGCCCTTCGGGATCACTTGTCCTCCCTTGGGTTCTCCAGGGAGGAGATGCTGGAGGTGGGGCTTCTGGTGGAGGGCTCCAAGGGGCCCTACGACCGGTTCCGGGGTAGGGTCATCTTCCCCCTGAGGAACGAGACCGGCCGGCTGGTGGGTTTCGGGGGCCGGCTGGTGGACGGGGAGGGGGCCAAGTACGTCAACAGCCCCGAGGGACCCCTTTTCGAGAAGCGCAAGTTCCTATATCTTCTTAACATGGCGAAGCACGCCATAAGGGAGAGGGGCCGGGTGATCCTGGTGGAGGGCTACATGGACGCCATAAGGTGTCACCTTACGGGCTTCAGCGAGGCGGTGGCCTGCCTCGGGACATCCCTTACGGAGGAGCAGTGCGGGGTCATAGCCCGGCACGCGGATCGGTGCCTGATCTGCTTCGACTCGGACCTGGCAGGACAGGAGGCCACCATAAGGGGCATGTACATGCTGAACCGCCTGGGGGTTGACGTGGAGGTGGTCCGCCTCCCCCGGGGGAAGGACCCGGACGAGTTGCTCTCCCAGCCCGATGGGGCATCGGACTTCCGGCGGGCCCTGGAATCCACCCTGCCGCTGCCGGTGTTCCACGCGGAGGTTAAGGGGGGGGGAGGGTCCCTGAAGGAGACTGGGGACCTGCTTGACCAGTTGGCCACCCTCTCCCCCGCGTACCTTAAGCGGCACATGCCCCGGGTGGCGGAGGCCCTCTCCCTGCTGCCCCACGAGGTGGAGCGGGAGGTGGCCGGAAGGCGCAGCAGTAAGCCCCGGGTGGCGGAGCCCGCCAGGCGGGAGGCCAGCGTGCCCCCCTCCCGGGGGGACAGCCGGGAGGACCTCTGGGAGTGGGGGCTGTGTAGCTTGCTATGGACCAACCCTGACCTTAGGTCCAGGCAGTCTCCTGAGGCGCTCCTCCCCCTTCTGATGCGGGAGGAGGCCCGGGTCTTGGTGCTGGCCCTGCTCTGCGGCGAGAGGCCCGAGGAGCTGGAGTCCCGATGGCACAGGACCGGGGAGACGGTCTTCCTCTCCGTCCTGGCCAAGGGGGGGGCTTTCATAGATGGGCTGGGTTTGGATGATCCGTTGGGTGCGGTATTATTGAACCTGGAGCGGAACCGTGACCTGAGACGTTACGAGGCCTTGAAGGTCAAGATAGCCCGGGGGGACCAGGTCACCCAGGAGGACCTTAGGGAGTTCTTCGCTCTGGCCGCCAAGATGAAGGGAAGGGGGTAGGGCGTCCCATATGGACGACATCAACAGGAAGGAAGAGGACGTCAGGGTGGAAGGGGAGGTGGCAGCCCCGGAGGCCTCAGCGGACAACATGATGGACTACATCGAGAACGTGAGGGACCTGCTCCACGACGCCCGGGAGAAGGGGTTCGTCACCTACGATGACATAGAGAAGCACCTCCCCAAGGAGCTCCTGTCCGCCGACGTGCTGGACAACCTCTACTACAACCTTATGGAGCTGGGCATAGACGTGGTGGACGAGACGAAGGCCCAGCGGGGGGATAGCATAGGGGAGGAGGTACTCCCCCAGATATCCCCAGCGGACGACCTGGGGGACCTTGAGGACCTGCCCCTGTCGGACCCGGTCAGGATGTACCTCCGGGAGATAGGCCGGATACCCCTCCTGTCCCCCGAGGAGGAGGTGGAGCTGGCCAAGGGGGTCGAGGCGGGGGACAAGAGGGCCAAGGAGAAGCTGGTGGAGGCCAACCTGCGGCTGGTGGTCAGCATAGCCAAGAAGTACATAGGCCGGGGCATGCTCTTCCTGGACCTGATCCAGGAGGGTAACCTGGGGCTCATCCGGGCGGTGGAGAAGTTCGACTACCGCAAGGGCTACAAGTTCAGCACCTACGCCACCTGGTGGATAAGGCAGGCCATAACCAGGGCCATAGCCGACCAGGCCAGGACCATAAGGATCCCGGTCCACATGGTGGAGACCATAAACAAGCTTATCCGGATCTCCCGGGTGCTGGTCCAGCGGCTGGGGAGGGAGCCATCGGCGGAGGAGATAGCCCAGGAGATGGGGGTCACGGTGGACCGGGTGGAGGAGATCCAGAAGATAGCCCAGGAGCCGGTCTCCCTGGAGACCCCCATAGGGGAGGAGGAGGACAGTCAGCTGGGGGACTTCCTGGAGGACAAGGACCTCCCCAGTCCCGACGAGGCGGCGGCCAACCAGATCCTCCGGGAACAGCTGGAGGAGATGCTGGAGGACCTGACCGACCGGGAGAAGGAGGTGTTGCGCCTCAGGTTCGGTCTTGAGGACGGCCACTCCCACACGCTGGAGGAGGTGGGGCGCAGGTTCGGCGTGACCCGGGAGAGGATAAGACAGATAGAGGCCAAGGCCCTGAGGAAGCTGAGACACCCCAGCAGGAGCAAGCGGCTCCGGGACTTCCTGGACTAGCCGCTGGATCCGGGGGTCTCGGGCTCTCCTCGAACCCAAGAGAGGAGGGGTTACCATGGCTGGAAGGGCGATGAAGGTGTTGGAGGCCTTCGGCGGTGAGGATCGGGTGCTCACCTTGTACCTCCCGCTCGGTGGGGACGTGAAGCAGCGGATAGCCCACCTGAAGACCCGGTCCAAGAAGCTGGCGGAGGAGGTGGGGGATTGGGCCTCCCGTCCCCTGGAGGGGCTCCTGGAGGACCTGCACCTCGGCGAGGGGAGGTCCCCCCTGGGGGTGGGGCTCTTCGCCTCCCCCTCCGGAAGGTCCCTGGCGCTCCCCCTCCCGTCCCCGGTGGATGGGCAGGTGATCTCCAAGAGGCCCTGGATCCTGCCGGCCCTGGAGGCCCTATGCCCCCTCCTGGAGGCCTGGGTGGTGTGGATCCACCGGGGCAGGGGGGAGATCTTCCGTCACCATGCGGTGCTGGAGCGGGTGGAGGAGCTGTCGGAGGAGATCCCCCGCAAGGTGAGGGACGCGGGATTTCGGGGGGGCGAGGAGCGCCGGCTGGAGAGGCGGGCGGAGACGTCCCTGTCCAAATTCCTGAAGGACCTGGCCTGGCGCCTCCGGGAGCTGAACGCCGAGCGCCCCGCCGGGGAGGTGTGGGTCACCGGCTCCGAGGAGGTAATGCCCGAGGCCCTGGAGGCCCTGGGGCGGTTCAGCCTCCCGGTCCGCTCCCTTAAGGCCCCCAAGTCCCAGGAGGACCTGGAGAGGTCCGTGAGGGAGGCCATGGGGGCCCGGTTCTTTCAGGAGGCGGAGGACCTGGTGGAGAGGATCCTGGAGAGCCCGGGCCGGTCCGTCCTGGGGCTCCGGCAGGCCATCGATCAGGTGAACCGTAGGGCCCTGATGAGCCTGGTGGTGGAGGAGCGGCGGACCGTAAGGGGGGTCCGGTGCACCTCCTGCGGGGCCCTGGGGCTGGACGAGGACCAGTGCCCCCTTTGCGGCTCCGGGATGGAGGAGGAGACGGACCTGCTGGATGCCATGGCCCATAGGGCCCTGCTCAGCGGGGCGGAGGTCCTGGTGCTGGGACGCCCGTCATCGCTCAGGGAGCATGAGGGGGTTGGGGGGCTGACTAGGCTCTCCCGGTGAGCGGGGTTTGTAAAGGGTCCACCCTTTTGGTATACTTCCACGCAGATTGTTAGTGGAGGTACAAGCCTTGAGGGTGGACAAGTTTCTTAAGCTTGCCAGGATAGTGAAGCGGCGCACGGTGGCCCAGGAGATGGCGGAGGCGGGTGCGGTCCGGGTATCGGGCCGGGTGGCGAAGCCCTCAACGGAGGTGAGGGCGGGGGACCAGCTGGAGGTGGACTTCCCGTCCCGGTTCCTGCGGGTGAAGGTCCTCACCGCCGACGAGGGGGAGATCAAGCGCAAGGCCGCCGCGTTCGAGGTTCTGGAGGACAGGAAGGTCTCCAGGGAGGAGCCCTGGTGACCTTCCTTCTCTGAGGGGCTAAGGTCCCGGAATAGAAAAAATACATCGGAGGTGTTTCATCTTGAAGAGGATAGTGAACACGGACAAGGCCCCGGGGGCCATAGGACCCTACAGCCAGGGTGTGGCGGCGGGTCCCTTCTACTTCTTCTCCGGCCAGATCCCCCTGGATCCCAAGACCGGGGAGATGGTGGGGGACGATGCGGCCTCCCAGGCGGAGCGGGTGCTTGAGAACGTGAAGGCCCTCCTGGAGTCTGAGGGGATGGATTTCAGCAACGTCATCAAGACCACGGTCTTCATCACCGACATGGCCAACTTCGGGGCGGTCAACCAGGTCTACTCCCGCTACTTCACCGATCAGTACCCCGCCAGGTCCTGCGTGGCCGTGGCCGCCCTGCCTAAGGGTGCCCTGGTGGAGATAGAGGTGGTAGCCTACAAGGGCTAGGCGGGTGGCCAGGCCATGAGGGTGGCTGAGCCTACCGTCGAGCGGCTGGTGCAATACTACCGGCTCCTGGAGCAGCTCCGAGAGGAGGGCCGGCTGGTGGTCTCCTCCCATCAGATGGGGGAGATGCTGGGCATAAAGGCCAGCCAGGTCCGGAAGGACCTATCCTACTTCGGTGAGATAGGCAAGAGGGGCGTGGGTTACCACGTGGACCGGCTCTACGGCCACATAAGCAGGATCCTGGCGTCCCCCCAGATCTGGAGGATAGGCCTGGTGGGGGTGGGACACCTGGGGTATGCCCTGCTGGGTCACTCCGCCTTCCGGAGCGATAAGTTCAGGATCGACGCCCTGTTCGACGTGGATCCCGCCAAGGTGGGGCAGGAGATAAGCGGGGTGCCCTGCTTTCACCTGAACGACCTTCCAGAGGTGGTGAGGGAGAGGGACATCCAGGTGCTTATCCTCACGGTGCCCGCCTCGGCGGCCCAGGCCTGCGTGGACAAGGCGGTGGAGAGCCAGGTGGTGAAGGGGATCCTCTCCTTTGCCTCCACCGCCCTGGTGGCGCCGGAGGGCATGCTGGTCTACCGGGTGGACATATCGGTGGAGCTGGAGAAGTTGCTCTTCTTCTTGAAAGGGGGCGCGGGTGTTTAAGCCCCCAGCTGGTCGTGGTAAAATCTCTTGCGTGCGCTCCAGCGCGGGGCGCACGCAAAGTTTTTGTTCAAAAAATGCTAAGGAGGGGTTCCTTTGGGTAACCAGCAGCAGGGTCTCATGGGCATGTTGATGCCACTGGCGCTATTCGTGGTGATATTCTACTTCCTCATAATACGGCCCCAGAAGAAGAAGCAGAAGGCCCACGAGGAGATGCTGGCCTCCATAAGCAGGGGGGACAAGGTGGTGACCGCCGGGGGCTTCTTCGGCACCGTCCGGGACATCCTGGACGACAGCTTCATCATCGAGGTGGACGAGGGGGTCAAGATGCGGATCCTGAAGGGCTCCATCTCCTACAAGAGGACCCCCGAGGGGGAGAAGCCGGCTCCCAAGGCCAAGAAGGAGTCCGAGGAGAAGAAGGACTAGCCCCTATCCATATCCACCATAAGGAGGAAGATCTCATATGACCAGAAGGGACTTCTGGCGGTTGGGCCTGGTCCTGCTGGTGGCCCTGGTGGCTGCCGCGGTGGCCTTTCCGCTGGATGGTAGGATAAGGCTCGGCCTGGACCTGAAGGGCGGGGCTCAGATACTCTTGAGGGCCAAGGGGACCCCGGACAACCCCCTCACAGAGGACGGGATCCAGCGGCTGTTGGCGGTGCTGAGAAACCGGATCGACCAGTACGGGGTGGTGGAGCCCCAGATACAGCGCCAGGGAGGGGACCGGATCCTGGTCCTGCTCCCCGGGGTGGAGGATCCGGACGCGGCGCTGGATCTGATAGGCAAGACGGCGCTCCTGGAGTTCCGCTCGGTGCTCGGGGCCTCTCCGGAGTTGCCCCCGGGGCCCGAGAGGCGGAACTACGATAGCGACGAGGCCTACAACGCCGCCAAGGCCCGCTGGGAAGCCATAAAGGCCCAGGCGGACCAGGTGGCGGAGGAGATGCGCAAGTCCGCCCCGGAGGGGAGCCTGGTGGCCAAGGGGGAGGACGGCCGGTGGTACCTGCTGGGCAGGCCCTACCTGACCGGCAAGGAGCTCAAGGACGCCCGGACCAGCTTCGACCAGTTCGGTCGCCCGGTGGTGTCCCTCAAGTTCAACGACGCGGGGGCCAAGCTGTTCGACGAGGCCACCGCCCAGAACGTGGGACGCCAGATCGCCATAGTGCTCGACGGGGTGGTGGTGTCCGCCCCGGTGGTGCAGGAGAGGATAAGGGGCGGCGAGGCCCAGATATCTGGCCGGTTCACCGAGGCGGAGGCCAAGAGGCTGGCCATAATGCTCAGGGCCGGAGCCCTCCCGGTGGGGGTGGAGATCCTGGAGAACCGGTCCGTGGGGCCCACCCTGGGGGCGGACTCCATAAGCCGGGGCATAAGGGCGGGGCTCATCGGCGCTGGTTTGGTGGCCCTGTTCATGCTGGTCTTCTACGGCCTCATGGGCCTTGCGGCGGACGTGGCCCTGGCGGTGGCGGTCACCCTGGTGATGGCCGCCATGGTGCTCCTCAAGTCGACCCTAACCCTTCCCGGCATAGGGGGTATCATCCTCACCATAGGGATGGCGGTGGACGGTAACATCCTGATATACGAGAGGATCAAGGAGGAGCGCCGGGCGGGGAAGACCCTGCTGGCCGCCCTGGACGCGGGCTTCAGGAAGGCCCTCACGGTCATCCTGGACTCCAACGTAACCACCCTCATAGCGGCGGCGGTGTTGTTCTACTTCGGCACCGGACCCATACGGGGCTTCGCCGTCACCCTGAGCATCGGCGTGGTGGCGTCGGTGTTCTGCAACGTGGTGGTCACCCGGGCCATCCTGCAGATCCTCATGGGACGCCGCAGGGCGGCCCTCTAGGGAACGGAGGTCGGATCACCATGTTCAACAAGAGTAGCTTAAACATTCCGTTCATGCGCTACCGGCGAGTTGCCCTGGCGATCAGCGCGGTGGCGGTGGTGCTTAGCCTCCTGTTGGTCCTTACCCGGGGGCTCAACCTGGGGGTGGACTACACCGGCGGGGTTCTGATGCACCTGGAGCTCCCCCGGGAGGCCCAGGTGGGGGACATAAGGTCCGTGGTGTCCCCCCGTGTTTCCGGGGAGCCCATAATCCAGGCCTACGGGCCCAGGGACTTCATGCTACGCCTCAAGAGCCCCTCCGAGGCGGAGCGCAAGGCGGTGCTGTCGGTCCTTAGGGAGAGGTTTGGGGACGTGAAGGTCCTCAAGCTGGAGACCGTGGGTCCCGTGGTGGGGGCGGAGCTCAAGTCCGAGGCCATGGTAGCCCTGGCGCTGGCCCTCCTGGGCATCCTCCTCTACATGGCGTTCCGGTTCCAGTTCAGGTTCGGCGTGGCGGCGGTGCTTTCCCTGGTCCACGACGCGGCCATAATGCTGGGGGTCTACAGCCTCACCGGCCGGGAGGTGTCGGTATCCTTCATAGCCGCGGTGCTCACCGTTGTGGGTTACTCCCTCAACGACTCCATCGTGGTGCTGGACCGGATCCGGGAGAACTGGAGGGACGTGCCCAAGAAGGGCATATCCCAGGTGGTGGACGACTCAATCAACCAGACCCTCTCCAGGACCATAAACACGTCCCTCACCACCTTGCTCCCGGTGCTGGCCATGTTCTTCCTGGGGGGAGACGTGATATCCAACTTCGCCTTCGCCTTCCTGGTGGGCATAGGGGTCGGAACCTACAGCTCCATATACATAGCTGGGGCCATCCTCGCCGAGTGGTTCCTCAAGTCACCCGTCAGGTAGGCATCCGGAGGCGGACCGCCCAGGCCGAGGCCATTTTGACCTCGGCCTTTTTCATGTCCCGTGTTCCCTTGCGGTATCTGTTGGTTTATCATAGCTTCAAAGACCCGTTGGATGTTAGCATGGGAGGGGTTGTATGAAGAGCTACATATTGGCCATAGCGTTCTCCATGTTGCTGTCGGCGGTCTACGCCTTCCAGAACGGGGCGGCGGTGACGGTCAGGTTCCTGTTCCTGGAGAGGACCATGCCCCAGGGGATATGGGAGGTCCTCCTCTTCGCCGCCGGCGTGGTCCTCATGTGGATCACCTCCCTCTTCGCCCTCATGGAGGTCCGGGGGAAGCTCAAGGCCAAGGTCAAGGCCCTGGAGGAGCGGGTATCGACCCTGGAGGAGGAGAAGCGGGCGTTGATGGGCATGGGCCGATCGGTCCAGCTTGAGGAGCCGGCCCCCCTATACCAGGAGGAAGGACAGACCGGGACGGAATGATGTTCTGCGGAATAGACGAGATAGACATCACCCCCCGAAGGGAGACCCCAGGGGGGGCGATGTCGCAGTTCCTATCCGCCGTGGCGGGGATCCGGGGCTGGGGGGAGGAGGAGTTCCTATCGTGGCTCTGGGCGGACCTCCAGCAGGAGCTGGAGGCGATCCCGTTGGCGGAACCGGAGGTCCGGGCCCTGCAGGTCATATCATCCGTGAGGCCCGGGGAGCGGGTCATAATATACGGGGACTACGACGTGGACGGACTCTCCGCCACCACCCTGGCGATGGAGCTCATGCTGGCCCGGGGGGCTGCGGTGCGTTACTTCATCCCCCATCGCTTCCTGGAGGGCTACGGCTTCCACGTGAACACCGCCCGGAAGATAGCCGCCCGGGGGTGTGACCTGCTGCTGGTGGTGGACTGCGGCACCAAGGACGTGGAGGCCCTGGAGGTCATAGACCAGGCGGGGATCCCAACGGTGGTGTTCGATCACCACACCCCGGGGGATGGTCTACCCAAGGGAGTCCTGGTGAACCCGCACTGCTTCGACCTCCCCACCCCCCTCACGGCCCTCTGCGCCGCCGGGGTCCTCTGGTCATGGATATGGCGAAGCCGAATAATGGACAGGTCCTGGACCGCCGCCCGGCTGGACCTGGCCTGTCTGGCCACCGTGGCGGACTGCATGGACCTGTCGGTGCCGCTCAACCGGTGCATCGTCAAGGAGGGCCTCAAACTGATCCGCCGGAGCCCCAGGAGGGGCATAGGTGCCCTGCTGGGTAGGCTCGGGGTGGAGCCCCAGGACGTGGACGAGGAGGTCCTCTCCATGAAGCTGATCCCCTGCCTCAACGCCCCGGGCAGGCTGGACCTGGCGGAGGAGGCGGTGAGGCTCCTCTATCCCGGGGACGGATCGGTGGAGCCCCTGGTGGACCGGGTGCTGTCCCTGAACGAGGAGCGGCGCCGCCTGTCCTCCGTGATAATGAAGGACGCCCAGGGGGACCTGGACCGGCACGTCTACCACGGCAAGGACTGGCCCGTGGGGGTCCTGAGCAGCGTGGCCAGCCGGCTCTGCAACGACCGGGGCCGCCCGGTGGCCCTGGTGGCCCCCGCGGGGGATGGCCTTAGGGGTACCCTTAGGATCCCCAACGGCGCCGGCGATGCGGTGAAGATATTGAGTCGCATGTCCCACATGCTAAGCGCCTTCGGTGGACACCGCTGCGCCGCTGGGTTCTCGGTGCAGCGCCACCATTGGGAGGCGGTCAGAGAGGGGCTTGAGGCTGCATTGAGGGAGCTCCCCTCCGACCGGTGCCGGCTGGACGTGATCCACTGGCCCCTGGATCGGATAGACCAGTCCATGGAGGAGGACCTGGACGCCCTGGGCCCCTTCGGAATGGGGAACCCGGCGCCCCTCCTGTATCACCCCGGGGGCTTCCAGGTGGAGCCCATGGGGAGGACCGGCCGGGTCAGCAAGCTGCTGGCCCAGGGGAGGGAGATAGTGGCCTTCGCCTCCCCCCTGGAGCTCCAGGGGATGGAGGCCAGGGGGATAGTGTACAGGCCCAAGATGGAGGCCTGGCGGGGCAGGCGCCGACTCAAGCTGTACCTGGAGAAGGTGGTCCTGTCCTCCGGGGAGGGGGTGGACCGTTGAAGCTGGTCAATGCGCAGGGCGATCCGTCCCAGCAGGGGGGGAGCAGGGCGCTCATGGAGAGCTTCGTGGGGCGGCTACCGGAGGATCACCGGGTATCGTCGGTCCGGGTCCCCCTGCAGGAGCTCTGGACCAAGGCGTCCAAGTACCTGGACAGGCAGGATCTGATGAAGTTAGGGGAGGCGCTGGTCTTCGCCGCAAACGCCCACCGGGAGCAGCGACGCCACAGCGGCGAGCCCTACATAGTCCACTCCATCAGCGTGGCGGCCATCCTGGCCGACATGGGGCTGGACGTGGAGACCCTCTCGGCGGCGCTCCTCCACGACGTGCTGGAGGACACGGAGGTGGGCAAGGAGGAGATGCTGAGCCGGTTCGGCGAGGGGGTCCTCACCATGGTGGATGGGGTCACCAAGCTGGGCAAGCTGGCCTTCAAGTCCATGGAGGACTACCAGGCGGAGAACCTGCGGAAGATGTTCCTGGTGATGGCCAAGGACATAAGGGTGGTGCTGATAAAGCTGGCGGACCGGCTCCACAACATGAGGACCCTTCAGGCCCACCGGCGGGACAAGCAGATAACCATCGCCAAGGAGACCTTGGAGATATACGCCCCCCTGGCGCATAGGCTCGGCATATACAACGTGAAGCGGGAGCTGGAGGACCTGTGCTTCAAGATACTGGAGCCGGACATCTACTACGAGATCCGGCGCCGGGTCCGGAAGAAGCTCCCCGAGCGGGAGGCCATAATAAAGCAGGCCCTGGATGTGCTCCAGGGGAAGCTCAAGGAGGAGGGGATCGAGGCCTACCTGAGCGGCCGGCCCAAGCACTTCTACAGCATCTACGAGAAGATGAGGCGGAAGAACCTGTCCCTGGACCAGCTCTACGACCTCCTGGCCCTCCGGGTGATCGTGGGGACCGTGGCGGAGTGCTACCAGGTGCTGGGGCTGGTGCACACCATATGGAAGCCCATACCGGGCCAGTTCGACGACTACATAGCCAACCCGAAGAGCAACATGTACCAGTCGCTACACACCACCGTCCTTGGCCCCAGCGGGGAGCCGCTGGAGGTCCAGATAAGGACCTGGGAGATGCACTGGCTGGCGGAGTACGGGGTGGCGGCCCACTGGCACTACAAGGAAGGCAAACGGCGGGTAGACCAGATAGACCAGAAGCTGTCCTGGATAAGACAGGTGCTGGAGACCCAGCAGGAGGGGTCCCCGGCGGAGTTCCTGGACAGCCTCAAGACCGACGTGCTCACCTCCGAGGTGCTGGTATTCACCCCCAAGGGGGACGTGGTGTCCCTGCCCAACGGCTCCACCCCCATAGACTTCGCCTACGCGATCCATACCGAAGTGGGGCATAAGTGCGTGGGCGCCATGGTGAACGGCCGGATCGTTCCCATGGACCACAAGCTCTCCAACGGGGACATCGTCCGGGTGCTCACCTCCCCCCAGGGGAAGCCCTCCCGGGACTGGCTCAAGATAGCCCGGAGCAGCCGGACCAGGAACAAGATAAAGGCCTACTTCCGCCAGATGGACCGGGCGGACCGGGAGGAACGGGTAGAGAGGGGAAGGGACCTCCTGCAGCGGGAGCTGAACAAGCGGATCCCCTACGGGACGGTCACGGTGGACATGATCATGCCCCAGCTGAACCAGCTGGCCCACGACATGGGCTACGGGGGCGGCGAGGAGCTCATCGCCCTGGTGGGGTCCGGGAACCACACCCCCTCGGGGATCCTCTCCCGGATATCCCTCGAGAGGTTCGAGAAGGACCGGGAGAGGGAGAGGCCCCAGGAGACGGTGCCGGAGGTGACGTCCCCGCCGCCCCAGCGCAAGGAGGTGGACGCGGAGATAGTGGTGGAGGGTGCCGAGGGGGTGCTGGTCTCCCTGGCCCAGTGCTGCCGACCGGTCCCCGGGGACCCCATAGTGGGTACGGTCACCAAGAGCCGGGGCATCACGGTCCACCGCTCCGACTGCGTCAACCTCCGGGGCAAGGGGGATGACAAGCTGGTCACCGTCTTCTGGGGTAGGCCAAAGACCAAGTACACCGCCCGGATCCTCATAGAGGGCTTCGACCGGCCGGGGCTCTTCTCGGATGTCACCTCCGCCATAGGGGTGATGGACGGGTCCCTGGTGGGGGTCAAGGCCAACGTGATAGGGAACGCCAAGGCCAGGATGGCCTGCGACGTGATGGTGAACGACCTGGAGCACCTCTATCGGATAATGGGCAGGATCAGCCAGGTCAACGGGGTGTCGGGAGTGCAGCGGGGGTGAAGTGAGATGAGGGTGGTGCTTCAGCGGGTCTCAAGGGCCAGCGTGTCGGTGGACCACCAGGTGGTGGGCCAGATAGGCCCAGGGGTGTGCCTCCTGGTGGGGTTCTCCCCCAGGGACGCCATGGACCAGGTGAACTGGATGGCCGACAAGGTGGTAAACTTGAGGATCTTCGAGGACGAAAAGGGGAAGCTGAACCTGTCGCTCCTGGACGTGGAGGGGGAGGTCCTGGTGGTGTCCCAGTTCACCCTCTACGGGGACTGCGTCAAAGGGCGTCGCCCGTCCTTCACCGACGCAGCTCCGCCGGATGTGGCGGTGGAGCTGTACGACGCCTTCGTTGAGGCCCTGAGGGCCCGGGTCCCGGTGGTGAGGACCGGGGTCTTCGGGGCCCATATGGAGGTGGAGCTGGTGAACCACGGGCCGGTCACGCTGATAATCGAATCCACAGGGAGGGTTTCCGGTTGAGCATAAACTTGAGACGCTTCCCGCTGGGGGAGCTTTGGACCAACTTCTACCTGGTCTGGGATGAGGGGGGCGCCGCCTTCGGGGTGGATCCAGGGGGCAGCTGTCCCGAGGTGGTGGATTTCATCGCCCAGCGGGGTCTTAGGCTGGAGTGGGTGCTGCTGACCCACGGGCACTGGGACCACATGGGGGGCCTGGGAGACCTCAGATCCCTCTCCGCCCACGGGGTGGGGATCCATCGCCTTGACCGGGAGGCCCTGGTGGATCCCCGGGTCAACCTGTCCACCTTCCTGGGCCAGGAGGGGGCCTTCGAGCCCGCGGACCGGCTCCTGGAGGAGGGGGACCTTCTCCAGGTGGGGGCCATGGGGGTGAGGGTGATCCACACCCCGGGGCACACCAGGGGGAGCTGCTGCTTCCTGGTGGAGGCGGAGGGGGATAGGATCCTGCTCTCCGGGGATACCCTCTTTGCCCGGAGCGTGGGCAGGACCGACCTGCCCGGGGGGGACGGTGACCAGCTGGAGGGGTCCATAAGGAGGCTGTCGGAGCTGGATCGGTCCATCCGGGTCTACCCGGGGCACGGGCCGGAGACCACGTTGGGGGAGGAGAGCCTTCACAACCCCTTCTGGCCCCGGTGATCAAGTTGCCCCCGCGGGGCCTATGATGTATCCTCTTCGGGGCCCGGAGGGGCCTTGATATCCGATCCCCATCTGGGAACGTGGGGGACATACGAACTTTTCGGAGGGGTTTAGGTGTTTAGATTCTTAGGTTTCTTCAGGGAGGACGTGGGTATAGATCTGGGCACCGCCAACACGGTGGTGTACGCCTCAAGGCGCGGCATAGTCTTCAACGAGCCGTCGGTGCTGGCCACCCGGAGGTCCGGCAGGAAGGGGCAGAAGGAGATCCTTGCGGTGGGCTCCGAGGCCAAGCGGATGATCGGCAAGACCCCCGCGGGGGTGGAGACCATAAGGCCCCTGCAGCACGGGGTCATAGGGGACTTCGAGATGACCGAGACGTTGCTTAGGCACGCCATCACCAAGGCGGTGGGGGGCCGGGGGCTGTTCTCCCACGTGAGGGCCATCGTGTCGGTCCCCGCCTGCGTCACCGAGGTGGAGAAGAAGTCGGTGGTGGACGCCACCCTGAGGGCGGGGGCCAAGGAGGCCATGGTGGTGGAGGAGCCCTTGGTGGCCGCCCTGGGGGCTGGGCTCCCCATCCACGAGCCCAGGGGCAACATGATCGTGGACATCGGGGGCGGCACCAGCGAGGTGGCGGTCCTGTCCCTGGGGGGCATAGTGGTGAAGGACTCCATCCGGGTGGCGGGGGACGAGATGGACAACGCCATCGTGGACATGATGAAGCAGAACTATGCCCTGTCCATAGGCCAGACCACCGCGGAGGAGATAAAGTTCGCCTTGGGCTCCGCGGTACCGTTGGAGCAGGAGCTGGAGATGGAGGTTAAGGGGAGGGACCTGATGGACGGGCTCCCCAAGGTCATAAAGGTCAGCTCCGTGGAGGTCCGGGAGGCCCTTACCCCCATAATCGAGGGCATAGAGGAGATCCTGAGGAACGTGCTGGAGCGGACCCCACCGGAGCTGGTCAAGGACATAGTTGACCAGGGGCTGGTGCTCAGCGGTGGAGGTGCCAACCTGCGGGGGCTCAACATGAGGCTCTCGGACTCCCTCAACGTGCCGGTCCATCTGGCGGAGCAGCCCCTGTTCTCGGTGGCCCTGGGGCTCGGGAGGATGCTCAAGGACCGGAGCTTCACCACCAAGGTCTCGGTGGCCTCGGAGGTAAGCTCCTTTTAGCCCGGGATGACGGCTCATGAAGAGGTTTGAGCCCCTCTGGATCCACGGACTCATGGCCACACTGGTGGGCCTGTCGCTCACCTTGCTGAGCCTCAACCTTCCCCTTTCCAAGGCCCTGGGGGACCCCTGGTGCCAGCTACTCAGCTGGCCCGAGCGGCCCGCCCTCCAGGGCCGGTTGCTGTTTCAGGCCTTCACCGGGTGGCTCATAGAGAGGAAGAGCATGCAGGAGCGGCTCCGGGAGCTGGAGGCGGAGAACCTGGCCATGAGGAGGACCTTGAGCCTGTCGTCGGTGGAGCTTCCCCAGAGGGGGGGTGGTCTCCTCCCCGCCCTGGTGACGTTGAGGTACCCGGAGGCCTGGTGGTCCGAGGTTAGGCTGGACAAGGGGTCCGCGGACGGGGTGTCCCCCGGGGATCCGGTGCTTTCCAGCGGATACCTGGTGGGGATCGTGTCCTCGGTCAAGAGGGACCACTGCTGGGTTCGGCTGCTGACCGCCGAGGACTCCATGGTGGCGGTGGTGGTGGACCAGACCCGGGACCTGGGGGTGCTCACCGGGGACGGGATGGGCAGGATCTTCCTCAACTACCTGCCCCCTGACAGGGAGGTGAACCGGGACATGACGATCTCCACTGCCCTCATGGGGGGCAACGTGCCCCCCGGCGTGCCGGTGGGTCGCATACTCTCCAAGGACAGGGAGTCCGGGGGGTTCGTGGTCTACAACGTGGCGCTGATGGCCCACCTGACCCAGCTCTACTGGGTGGACATAATGATATCCGGTGACGGACGATGACGCTGATCATCCTTTGGCTCCTGCAGGACATGTTGCAGGCGCTCTTCATGGGGTTCTTCCTGGTGCCGGACCTTTTCTTCATAGGGTTGCTCAAGGCCTTCATAGGTCACCGGGATGTGCCCTACCAGTGGCCCGTGTGGGCCGCCCTGTTGGGCGGGGTGCTGTGGGACATGCGGTGGACCAGCGTGGTGGGGCTCACCGGGGCGATCCAGGCGGTGACCATAACCGTGGCGGGCTCCATATGGGCCAGGACCCCATCGCCGGGCAGGACCCCCCTTCTGTGGGTGGTGCTGGCCTGTTCGTCCCAGCTGGCCTTGGGGGTGGTCCGGCTGATCCTTTGGGGGGACAGTAGCGTTGCGGCCCTCAGGATGCTTCTCATCCAGCAGCTGACCGCCATGCCCCTGATACTGATCTACGCGGTGGCGGTCCTCTTCCGCGGGAGTTCCCATGATTAAGGGCTTCGAGCGGTTCTACATGGATAGGCGCCTTCGGCACCTGCAGGTCCTCATGGTGGCCCTCCTGGCCCTGCTGATAGGGGGGCTTTTTCACTTCCAGGTGCTGAAGGGTGACCAGTACGTGGAGCTGGCCTCCCGGAACCGGCTCCGGGTGATGCGCATATCCCCCCCAAGGGGGATAATAAGGGACGCCAACGGGGTCCCCCTGGCGGTGAACGTGAGGACCTTCGACCTGAAGGCCTACCCCATGGACCTGGCCAGGGACGACAACCTTAAGCGGGTGGCGGACCTCCTGTCCCGGAAGGGGATACCGGTGGACCAGGACTCCCTGGCGGAGGAGGTTGAGGAGCAGTACGTGGCCCCCTACCGGGCGGTCAGCCTGGCCAGGAACCTGACGCTGGCCCAGGTGGTGGACCTGATGGGGGAGGACCAGTTCCGGGGTCTCCTCTTCCCCATGCCGGTCTGGCGGAGGGTCTACCCCTCCGGCGAGCTGGCGGCCCACGTGGTGGGCTACGTGGGGGAGATAACCCGGGATGAGCTGGAGGACCTGGCGGACCCCCGTTACCGTGGGGGGGACATGATAGGCAAGATCGGCATCGAGGCGGTCTACGAGGAGGAGCTCCGGGGTGAAGTCGGGGAGGAGGCGGTGGAGGTGGACTCCCGGGGGCGCAAGCTGCGGGACGTCTCCCACCGGGAGCCCAAGCGGGGCAAGGACATCACCCTGACCCTGGACCTGTCCGCCCAGAGGCTGGCTTCGGAGCTGATGGCGGGCCAGCGGGGGGCGGTGGTGGCCATGGACGTGAGGGACGGATCGGTGAAGGTGCTGTTCTCCTCCCCCAGCTTCGATCCCAACCCCATATCCTGGGGCATATCCTCCAAGGAGTGGGGGGCCCTCATGGGGGACCGGCAACGGCCCATGATGAACCGGGCGGTGAGCGGCACCTATCCCCCCGCCTCCACGTTCAAGGTGGTTACTGCCATAGCGGCCCTGGAGGAGGGGGTGGTGACCCAGTCCACCACGGTCTACTGCCCCGGCAGCTTCACCCTGGGCAACAGGACCTTCAACTGCTGGAAGAAGACCGGCCATGGGACCGAGGACCTCACCAGGGCCCTTCGGGACTCCTGCGACGTATACTTCTACCAGGTGGGGGTATGGCTTGGCATAGACCGGCTCCTCAAGTGGAGCTCCATCCTGGGGGTGGGGGAGAGGACCGGGGTGGACCTGACCGGGGAGGTCCAGGGGAACATCGCGGGTCCCAAGTGGAAGAGTGCCCGGTTCAAGGAGCCCTGGTACAAGGGGGATACGGTAAACTACTCCATAGGCCAGGGGTTCTTGCTCATGACCCCCATCCAGGTGTTGAGGATATACGCCGCCATCGCCAACGGGGGCTACCTGGTCACGCCGCACCTGAACGCCGCCGCCCCCCACCTGGAGAGGGACCTCCGGATCCCTAAGTTCGGCCTTAGGGCCATGCAGAGGGGGCTGGAGGAGGTGGTGAACAGCGGGACCGGCAAGAGGGCGGCGGCCTACGGGGTCACCGTGGCTGGCAAGACCGGCACCGCCCAGAACCCCCACGGGGACGATCACGCCTGGTTCGTGGGCTACGCCCCCCGGGAGAACCCCCGGTACGTGGCGGTGGCCATAGTGGAGGCCGGGGGGCACGGGTCCTCCGCCGCGGCCCCGATAGTGGGGCAGGTGTTGGCATACCTGGTTAAGAACGATAACTCCCTGCTTAGGAGGGTATCTCCATGATCCAGCTGAAGGGTAACGGAGGTCGCCTAAGGTGCGTCATCCCGGACCAGATCCCCGATGGGGAGCTGTCCCAGGAGGTCCGGCGCCTGGCGGAGGAGGGGGAGCACATACTGAGGGGCTCCGAGCTGGTGGTGGACTTCGAGTCCCGTCGGGTCACCTTGGACCTGATGTGCCTCATAATGAGGGAGCTGGTGATCCCCCTGGAGCTCAAGGTGGTGGCCTGGAAGTCGATTCACCGGGAGAGCCTCGAGCTGCTCAAGTCCGCGGGGCTGCCGGTGGAGGAGGTCCCCGCCAGGCCCCGGTGGGAGGGGCTGTTGCCCGCCTTGAGGGTTCGGAGGTCCTTGAGGTCCGGGCAGCGGGTGGAGCACCGGGGGGACGTGATCGTGGAGGGCAACGTGAACGACGGGGCCGAGGTGGTGGCGGAGGGGCACGTGGTGGTCCTGGGGCGCCTGCAGGGGCTGGTGCACGCGGGCTCCGGCGGCGACGAGGAGGCCACCGTGTGCGCCCGGGCCTTCGAGGCCCCCCAGGTGAGGATCGGCTTCAAGGTGGGCTCCATGGGCAGGGAGGACCCCTGGTGGGGCAAGGCGGTTACTGTGGCGGTGGAGGACGGGGCCGTGGTGGTATCCCAGTGGCCATCCGCATAGATCGATTTGGGGGGATGAGGTTTGGGTAAGGTCATAGTGGTGACCTCCGGCAAGGGTGGGGTGGGCAAGACCACCACCACCGCCAACCTGGCGGTGGCCCTGGCCAAGAGGGGACGTAGGGTGGTGGCCATCGACGCGGACATAGGCCTCAGGAACCTGGACCTGGTGATGGGGCTGGAGAACCGGATAGTTTACACCCTGGTGGACGTGGTGGAGGGTACCTGTCGGCTGAACCAGGCCATGGTGAGGGACAAGCGGGTGGAGAACCTGTACATGATCCCCGCCGCCCAGACCAGGACCAAGGACGCGGTGACGGCGGAACAGATGGAGGCCCTGTGCGGGGAGCTCCGGGAGGCGTTTGACTACGTGCTGGTGGACAGCCCGGCGGGCATAGAGGCGGGATTTAGGAACGCCGCCCAGGGGGCCGACGAGGCCCTGGTGGTGACCACCCCGGAGGTGTCGGCGGTGCGGGACGCGGACCGGATAATCGGCCTCTTGGAGTCCATGGGCAAGTCGCCCCTGAGGCTGGTGGTGAACCGCATAAGGACCGAGATGGTGAAGCGTAGGGACATGATGAGCGTGGATGACGTGCTGGAGATCCTGGCCATCGACCTGATCGGGGTGGTACCCGATGACGACTCGGTGGTGACCTCCTCCAACCGGGGGGAGCCCTTGACGCTGGGGGAGAGGTCCCCGGCGGCCCAGGCCTTCCGGGACATAGCCCTTAGGTTGGAGGGGGAGGAGGTGCCCTTCGCCCCCCTTGATGACGGGGAGGGCAAGGGGATACTGGCCAAGATGAAGAAGATCTTCCTGGGTTGAGGGGAGGGGGACCATGGGCTTCATAGACAGGCTTTTCGGCGGCAGATCCCCCTCGGGCAGCACCGCCAAGGAGAGGCTGCAGCTGGTGCTGATCCACGACAGGAGCGACATCTCCCCGGAGATGATGGAGAGCCTCAGGAAGGACCTCATCTCGGTGATAAGCAAGTACATGGAGATAGACGAGAAGAAGATCGAGCTGGACCTGGAGCGGGAGGACCGGTCGGTGGCCCTGGTGGCCAGCATACCGGTGGTGAACGTGAGGCGCTGCGGCAGGTCCGGGGGGTCTAGATGTCCCTGAAATCCCCCTCCTGGAACGAGATAAGATCCACCCTGGACAGGCCCCTTGGGCTGATCACCGGGGCCCTCTTCTCCCTGGGTATGGTGGCCCTGCTCAGCGCCTCCACCGGGGTCTACAAGGCCAACTACTCCTTTCCCATAAGGCAGGCCCTTTGGGGGATGGTGGGCTTCGCCGGGTACATTTGGGTGATCAAGGTGGGCTACCGGAGGATCCTGGAGATGTCCGAGAGGATCTACGGGGCCTCCCTCCTGTTGCTGTTCTTGGTGCTGGTGATGGGTCACACCGCCAAGGGGGCCCAGAGCTGGTTCAACCTGGGGCCCGTCAGGCTTCAGCCCTCGGAGCTGGGCAAGCTGGCCCTTGGGGTCTTCATGGCCCGGCACCTGTGCAGGTTCCCCCCGGAGGACCTTAGGTCCATAGGGATGGCCCTGGGGCTCTCGGGGCTTTCGCTGGCGCTCCTGATGCTTCAGCCGGACCTGGGTAGCGCCCTGGTCTACTGCGCCATGATAGGGGCGGGGCTGTGGGCCGCCGGTATAGGTTCCCGGTACATGGGGGGGCTTGTGACATTGGGGCTGATGGCCCTACCGGTGGCCTGGGGGTTCCTCAAGCCCTACCAGAGGATGAGGCTCCTGGTGTTCATAGACCCCAAGGTGGACCCCCTGGGGGCGGGCTACAACGTGATCCAATCCAGGATAGCGGTGGGATCCGGAGGGCTCTTCGGCAAGGGCTTCATGGGGGGCACCCAGGGCAGGCTCCACTTCCTGCCGGAGCCCCACACGGACTTCATCTTCAGTGTCTTCGCCGAGGAGTTCGGCTTCGTGGGGGGCGTGGCGGCGGTGCTCCTCTTCGTAGCCCTCATATGGCGGATATTCCAGATCGCCTTCGAGGCCAGGGACCTGCGGGCCAAGGTGCTCTGCTCCATGCTGGGGGCCTGGATGTTCTTCCAGACCTTCGAGAGCATCGCCATGAGCATGGGGCTGGCGCCGGTGACCGGCCTGCCCCTGCCGCTGTTCAGCTACGGGGGCAGCTCTCTGGTGGCGGAGATGCTGGCGTTGGGATTGGTGCAGAGCGTCGCGGTGGAGTCCAGGAGGGAGAGGTTCGACCTTCCCGGGTCGTGATGGGTTCACAGATCAACTGAGAGAGTTAAACTGGGCTGGATCCGGCCGCAGCCTTTGGAGGAGATAGGATATATGCATTTCACCGATATGGACGATCCCCGATGGCCCCTTTGGGCATCGGTCAAGCGCCCCTCCCGCTACGTGGGAGGGGAATACGGTCTTTTGCCCCCCAAGGAGGGGGACGTGGTCCGGGTCTGTCTCGCCTTCCCGGACGTCTACGAGGTGGGGATGAGCTACCTGGGGTTCCAGATCTTCTACCAGTTGCTCAAGGAGAACCCCCTATCGGACGTGGAGAGGGCCTACTGTCCGTGGGTTGACATGGAGGCCGCCATGAGGGGCCAGGGCATGCCCCTGGGGTCCCTGGACACCGGACGCCCGCTCAAGGAGTTCGACGCGGTGGCCTTCACCCTCCAGTACGAGCTTTCGTACACCAACGTGCTCACCATGCTGGACCTGGGGGGCGTGCCATTGAGGTCCTCCCACCGGGGTGATGGGGACCCGCTGGTGTTGGCCGGCGGCCCCGGCGCCCTTGTGGCGGAGCCGTTGGCGGAGCACGTGGACGCGTTCCTCATAGGGGACGGGGAGGTCCTGTGGCCCCCGGTGGTGGAGGCCCTGCACGCCACCCGGGGTATGGACCGAGAGCGGCGCCTCTCCGCCCTCTCCAGGCTTGAGGGGGTCTACGTGCCCTCCCTCTGGGAGGGGCAGACGATCCGGCGGCAGATCCTCCGCCACCTGGACCGGGGCTTCATCCCCCGTAGGATGATCGTCCCCTCATGCGGGATAGTTCACGATCGGGTGGCGGTCCAGGTATTCCGGGGCTGCACCCGGGGGTGCCGCTACTGTCAGGCGGGGATGATCGATCGGCCCGTGAGGGAGCGCAGCGCCGAATCGGTGGCCCGGCAGGTGAGGGAGCTACTGGACTTCACCGGCTGGGAGGAGGTGGGGTTCCTGTCCCTGGCCACCTGTGACTGGACCCAGCTGGACCGGGTCATCCAGGAGTTGAGGCCCCTTCTCTCTGAGAGGGGGATCAAGCTGAGCCTCCCAAGCCTCAGAATGGATGCCTTCTCGGTCCAACTGGCCTCATCGCTGGAGACCATGCGCAAGGGGGGGCTTACCTTTGCCCCCGAGGCGGGGACCCAGAGGCTCCGGGACGTGATAAACAAGGGGGTCACTGACCAGGACGTGGACACCGCGGTCCGGTCCGCCTTCGAGCACGGATGGGACAGGCTCAAGCTCTACTTCATGATGGGGCTCCCCACCGAGACCCGGGAGGACCTGGAGGGCATAGGGGAGATATGTCGCCGGGTCCTCAAGATAGGCCGCTCCATGGGCAAGAGGCCGGAGCTGGCGGTCTCCCTGTCGGGTTTCGTCCCCAAGGCCCACACCCCCTTCCAGTGGGAGGCCCAGGCCTCCATGGAGGAGCTAAGGGAGAGGGGGCGGCTCGTGAAGTCCCTCCTCTCCCGGGAGAGGGCGGTCAAGCTGTCCTACCACGAGCCCGCCCAGACCTTCCTGGAGGGGGTCTTCTCCCGGGGGGACCGGCGTCTCGGGCCCGTGTTGGAGGAGGCGTGGCACCTGGGGGCCCGGTTCGACGGGTGGACCGAGACGTTCAACCTGGACAACTGGCTAGAGGCCTTCCACCGGTGCGGGGTGGACCCGGGGGCCTACACCGCCGCCAGGAGGGTGGATGAACCCCTCCCCTGGTCCCACATAGACCCGGGGGTGAGCATCCAGTTCCTCAGGATGGAGCGGGAGAGGGCCCTCGGGGGAGCCAGGACCCGGGACTGCCGGGAGGGGGGCTGCAACCTGTGCGGCTTCCACCTCAGGTCCTGTCCCATGATCGAGTCCGCCAGGGGGGGTGAGGGTCATGGGGGCTGATTTCGTGCGGGTCCGTTTCGCCTACTCCAAGAGACGGGGGGCCTGCTTCATCCCCCACGCGGAGCTACCCACCCTCTTCGCCCGGGCCATGAGGCGGGCGGGGCTCACCCTGGAGCTGACCCAGGGGTTCTCCCCCCATCCCAAGATAACGCTGGGGCCCCCCCTTCCGGTGGGGGTGGTGGGCCTCTTCGAGGTAGCGGAGGCCAGGGTGTCCGCTGACACCCTGGGGTCCTTCGAGGGGGTTGGGGGCCATCTGCCCCAGGGCTTCGGCATCGGGCCCCACGCCCCGGTGGAGGGTCCGTCCCCGGCCCTTTCCAAGCTATGCTCCGCCGGGGAGTACCTGATCGGGCTTGCGGGGGACGGTCCGCTGGAGGCCATACCGGAGGCCCTTGGCGCCTGGGACGGGGCCCACCTGCTCAGGGGGCTTGACGTCCAGGGGGGGATGGTCCGGTTCTTCATGCTGGAGCCCGACTCGGTGGGCCCCTCGGCGGTGGTGAAGCACCTCATCTCGATGGGGGTGGCATCCGCCTGGTCGGACCTGGTCTTCGTCCGGGTCAGGCTGGGGGGGTGGGACGAGTCCCGGGGCTTCCTGGACCTGCTCCCCTACGATAGCCCTTGGGAGGTGTAACCTTTGAGGCGCGGCAAGACCATCGTGGCCAACACGCTGGAGAGCGAGGAGTCCCGGGTGGCGGTCCTGGACCCGTCGGGCAGACTGTTGGACATATACATCGAGCGCATGTGGGAGCGACAGAAGGCGGGGGAGATATACAAGGCCCGGGTGGACAACGTGCTGCCCGGGATGAACGCCGCCTTCGTCAACCTGGGGGACGGGAGGAACGGGTTCCTGTACCTGGAGGACCTGGGGCGCAGCCCCCATCCGGGGGAGGAGATACTGGTCCAGGTGGCCAAGACCGCCCGGAAGGGCAAGGGGGCCCGGGTGACCCCCAAGCTCTCCCTTCCGGGGCGCTACCTGGTGTTGGTCCCCGAGGGGAAGGACGTGGGGGTCTCCAAGAGGATAGAGGACGAGGAGGAGAGGCAGCGCCTCAAGGTGCTGGGTAGGGAGGTCAGGCCCCAGGGGTTCGGGATCATCGTGAGGACCGTGGCCCAGGGGTGCCACATGGACCAGCTCAAGAGCGATGTGGAGGACCTGATGGACCTGTGGGATAGCATATGCGCCGCCGCCTCCCGGTCCCCCGCCCCCTGCCTTCTCTACCGGGACAGGGGGCTACTGGACCGGGTGCTTAGGGACGAGCTGGATCACCAGGTGGCGGAGGTGGTGGTGGACAACCCGGAGGAGCTGGACCTGGTCCGGGAGATGGTGGGACGTTTCTTCTCCCAGGGGAAGGGGCCGGAGGTGACCCTCTACCGGGGGCGGACCCCGGTCTTCGAGGTGTACGGGGTTGAGAGGGAGATGGAGCTGGCGCTGGAGCGGAAGGTGTGGCTCCCCTCCGGGGCTTACCTGGTGATAGACCAGGCTGAGGCGCTGACGGTCATAGACGTCAACACCGGCAAGTTCACCGGCTCCAAGGACCTCAAGAGCACCATCCTTAAGACCAACCTGGAGGCGGCGGAGGAGATAGCCCGGCAGCTCAGGCTTCGGGCCATAGGGGGCATCGTGGTGGTGGACTTCATCGACATGGACGACGAGTCTCACCGGCAGATTCTGCTGGAGACCACGAGGGAGCTACTAAAGGGGGACCGGCAACGGGCCAAGGTCTTTGGGGTCACCTCCCTCGGGTTGGTGGAGCTCACCAGGCGTCGCACCAGGGGGGATCTCAAGAGCGTGATGACCCGGGGCTGCCCGATGTGCGGCGGGTCCGGCTTGGTGGAGAGGGAGGACGCCTGCGCCATGAGGCTCAAGAGGGCGGTGAGGAAGATGACCGGGGACAGCCCCCCCGAGGCCTTGCTGGTGGCCGCCAACCCCCAGCTGGCCAGGCACTGCGCCGAGTACCTCCTCGCCTGGGAGGAGGAGTTCCGGTGCAGGATCCTGCTCCGGGAGGACCAGTCCCTCCAGTGGGGCCGGTTCAAGGTGGAGCACCAGGGGGCCCTGAGGCAGGCGGAGCACCGGATGAGGAGCGTCGAGGGAGGAACCTCGGTTGTACATAGGACGGATAGGGCTTAACGGCTTCAAGAGCTTCGGCGGGGTCCACGAGCTGCCGTTGGAGATGGGCATGGTGGCCATCGTGGGGCCCAACGGGAGCGGCAAGAGCAACATACTGGACGCCCTCAAGTGGACCCTGGGGGAGGGATCCCCGTCGCGGCTTCGCATAAACCGGCAGAGCGACCTGCTCTTCCAGGGATCCGCGTCCCTGCCCCCCGCCAAGGAGGCGGAGGTGTCGGTGCTGTTTAGGGGGGACGGGATGTCCACCTCCATAAGCCGCAGGGTCCAGCAGGACGGCACCACCGCGGTGTTCGTGGACGGGGTCCGAAGGACCCTGGCGGAGCTGGAGGAGGCCAAGCGGAGGATCCACATGGAGGGTGACCGGTTCGCCTTCATAGGCCAGGGGGAGGTGTCGGAGGTGATCCAGCAGCGCCCCATGGCCAGGCGGATGCTGCTGGAGTCCCTGCTGGGCATAGACTTCTACCGGAAGCGCCGGAACGAGTCATCCGACCGCCTCAAGGAGGTGTCCGAGGACCTGGGCAGGCTCATGGCCTTCTACGGAGAGCTCTCGAGCCGCCGGAGGGAGATATCCCAGGAGGTGGAGAGGGCCCGGCGGGCCCGGGAGATCCAGTCGGAGCTGGAGGGCCTCCACCGGGATCACTACTGGTGGAGGCGTAGCTCCCTGGAGGCTAGGCTTTCGGAGGTCCGGTCCGCCCTCGAGTCCTTGACGGCCCAGCGGGAGATGAGAGCCCGGTGGCTCAAGGTCTGGCGGGAGGCGGCTTCGGGCCTGGACTCCAAGGGCCGGGAGCTGGACCTGGCCCTGGGGGGCGCTAGGGCCGCCATGGAGGACCTGGAGCGCCGGATGGAGGAGTGGCGCAGGAGGTGCTTCTCCCTGGGTACCATGGTGATGGAGGCCAGGAGGTCCGGGGCGGAGGTGGCCCGGGAGAGGGACTCCCTGCTCGAGGCCCTTGCCTCCGCCCATGAGGAGTTGCGTCAGGCCACGGAGCAACTGGCCTCCGCCCAGGGGGAGGTGGAGGCCTTGAGGTCCCAGGAGGCGTCCTCCCGGGGGAGGCTCCAGGATCTGGAGGAGCGGGTCCGGTCCAACCAGTCCAGGCTTGAGAGGATCCGGCAGGAGGAGGCCAGGGCTAAGGAGGCCCTGTCATCCTCCATGGCGTCCCTCAAGGCCCTGGGGGTCCAGAGGCTGGATGCCCTTAAGGGCCTTCGGGGCCTCGAGTCCGCCCTGGAGGAGGCCCGGGGAAGGCTCATGCAGGAGAGGGCCCGGCTCGACCTGGCGGAGGAGGGGGCCCAGAGGGCCAACTCGCTCCATCGGCAGGCCTTGGCGGAGTTCCAGGCCGGTGCGGAGAGGCTCCAGTCCCTGAAGAGGCAGCTGGCCAAGGTCCGCTCCTCGGTGGACGAGCTGGAGGAGACCCTGGAGCTGCAGGTGCTGCCCAAGCCGGTGCAGGGGATAGTGTCCGCCGCCAGGCTGGGGAAGGTGAGGGCCAAACCCACGGTGCTCATGGATGCCTTCCGGTGCCCCAAGGAGATATCCGGTGCGGTGGAGGCCTTCCTGGGGGGCAGGCAGTTCTGGTTGCTGGTGGACACCCTAGAGGAGTCCGGGGAGTGCATAGCCTTCCTCAAGTCCAGGTCCCTGGGCAGGGCAACCTTCCTGCCCCTGGAGAGGTGCGTCCCCCGGCGGCCCGACCGGGCTAACCTGAGATCCGCCCCTGGGGTGGTGGGCTTCGCCATGGACCTGATAGAGGCGGATTCCCGGTACGAGAGGGCCCTTCAGCACCTGATGGGTGACCTGCTGGTGGTCCGGGACTACGACTCCGGCAAGGAGGTGGCCCGGAGCTCCTTCCGGGGCCCCATAGTCACCCTTGAGGGGGACGTGTTCCAGCCCACCGGCGCCGTGTCCGGGGGGCAGTCCAGGTCCCAGCGGAGCGCCATGGAGATCCGGTGCGCCCTGGAGGAGGGCAGGGGCAGGCTCTCGGAGTTGGAGACCAGAGTGGAGGAGGAGTCCAAGGCCCTCAAGGCCCTGGAGGAGGCGGAGTCCCGTCTGGCATCGGAGTCCCGGGAGGCCATAGCGGACCTGTCGGTGGTCAGGTCCCGGGTGGAGGAGGCCGCCTCGGAGGTCCAGCGGCTGGAGCGGGATCACCAGCGCCTGCGGGACGTGATAGAGGACCTCAACCGCCGGATGTCCCAGGAGGGCAGGAGGGTCCTGGAGCTCCGGGCCCCCAGGGATCCGGGGGAGGGGGAGGATCTGGAGGAGCTCAAGTCCCAGCTGGAGTCCCTGCGGGAGGCACACCGGGAGGCCTCCATGAGGCTGGCCCTTGGAGAGGAGCGCCTATCGGGGGCCAGGGCCCTGGTGGACCGCATGGCCGCCGAGATGGATCGGCTCAAGGGCCGCCTAGCCCAGCTGGAGGCCTCCACATCCGACCGGGACGGGCGCCTGGCCTCCGCCCTGGGGGAGCTCCGGGGGCTTGGGGTCCGGTGGCTTGAGGCCTGGAGGGAGCTCTCGGAGCTTCGGGCCCGAAGGGACCAGGTGATGGAGGCCTCCACCGATCTGCGAGGCAGGCTCGAGCGGGTTCGGGGCAGGATGGCATCCGCCATGGAGGCCCTTGGGGGGGTGGATATGGCGTTGGAGGGGCTCTCCCGGGAGGAGGGGGCCCTCTGCCGGGAGTTGGAGGAGCTCATCTCCTCCCATGAGGAGTCCTACCCCTACCCGTCGGTGGTCCCCCCCATCCAGGGGGAGGGGCTCAGGCAGAGGATCCGGGAGCTGGAGAGGGCCCTCAGGGAGATGGGGCCCGTGGACATGGGGGTGCTCTCCGAGTCCAGGTCCCTGGACGAGAGGATGGAGTTCCTGAAGGACCAGATGGAGGACCTCCGCAGGGCCATGGGGGAGCTGGAGCGGCTCATATCCGAGGCGGATCACCGGGCCCAGACGGTCTTCATGGGCTCCCTCCGAGACATAGACCACCGGTTCGACTCCCTGTTCAAGCGGCTCTTCGGGGGTGGCGAGGCCCGGCTGGAGCTGATGGAGGGTGCGGGGCCGTGGGATGCGGGGGTGGAGATAACCGCCCGCCCGCCGGGCAAGAAGCCCCAGGGCATATCCCAGCTCTCGGGGGGCGAGCAGTCGCTGACCGCGGTGGCGTTGCTCTTCGCCTCCCTGGAGGTGGCGGGCTGTCCCATGGCGGTGCTTGATGAGGTGGACGCGGCGCTGGACGAGGTGAACCTGCGGCGCTTCGCGGACCTGGCGGCGGAGAGCGCCGAGGAGAGGCAGATACTGGTGATGACCCACCGCAGGATAACCATGGAGCGGGCCCGGTTGCTGTACGGGGTTACGCTGAGGGAGCCGGGGCTATCGCAGGTGGTGGGGGTCAGGCTGGAGGACTGGGATTGAAGAGCACCTTTGACGACCTTCTATGGGGCAGGCTCCGGGCGGAGCAACCCGCCGAGGGCTTTGGTCCCCGGGTTACGGTGGACACCATCCTGCTGGGGGCCTTCGTGAGGCTCAAGGGGAACCTGAAGGCCCTGGAGGTGGGCTGCGCCCACGGGATCCTGTCCCTCATGCTGATCCAGAGGGCCCGGGCCCTGGGGGCCAATCTTAGGGTGGTGGGGATAGACATCCAGCCCCAGCTGGTGGAGATGGCGATGAGGAACCGGGACCTTCACGGGATGACGGACCAGGTCAGGTTCATCCCCATGGACCTGATGGAGCTAAAGGGGAGCTGGGAGGAGGCTCCCTTCGACCTGGTGGTGTGCAACCCACCCTACGAGGATCCGGGAAGCGGCAGGCCCAGCCCCAGGGGACCGGTGGCCCTTGCGGTCCACCGGATGAGCTTCACCCTGGAGGACCTGTTTCTCCGTTCCGGCAAGGTCCTTCGCCCCAAGGGCAGGTTCTTCATGGTCATGAGGTCCCACCGGATGGGAGAGTGCCTGGACCTCATGAGGCGGCACCGGTTGGAGCCCAAGAGGCTCAGGATGGTTCACCCGAAGCCCGGCAGGGCCGCGTCGGTTTTCCTGGTGGAGGCCATCAAGGGGGCCAGGGCGGGGCTGGTGGTGGAGAGTCCCCTGTTCATCCACGGGCCAGACGGGGAGTACACCCCGGATCTGCTCCGGGCCTACGGAACGGAGGGGTTTTAGATGCCGCTGGTTCTGGTTCCAACCCCGATAGGCAACCTGGGGGACGTGACCATAAGGGCCCTGGAGGTTCTCAGAGGGGCCCACGTGGTGGCCTGTGAGGACACCAGGCGCACGCTTAAGCTTCTTAACCACTACGGCATCTCCAAGCCCCTGATCAGCCTTCACGAGCACAACGAGGTGAGGCGCCTCGGGGTTTTGAGGGACATGCTCTCGAGGGACATGACGGTGGCGCTGGTGTCCGACGCGGGGATGCCGGGCATAAGCGATCCAGGGCACCGGGCGCTTCGGATGGCGGTGGAGGAGGGGTTTCCGGTGGACGTGCTCCCCGGCCCTTCGGCGGTGATCACCGCCTTGGTCCTGTCCGGCCTTGACCCCTCCCGGTTCACCTTCCATGGGTTCCTCAAGGGGCGGACGTCCGCCAAGGAGCGGAGCCTCCGGGAGCTGGCCCGGCGGGAGGAGACGTTGGTCTTCTACGTGTCACCCCACCACCTGGCGGAGGACCTGAAGCTGATGCTGGATGTCCTGGGGGACCGCCGGGGGGCTCTGCTCAGGGAGCTCACCAAGGTCCACCAGGAGGCGGTGAGGGGTAATCTATCGGAGATGCTGGCCCGGGCGGGGGAGATGCGGGGGGAGATGGTTCTGGTGGTGGAGGGCTTCAGGGGCTCCCAGGGGGATGAGTCCCAGGGGGAGCTCCACTGGCGCTCCCGAGGCGAGGAGCTGCTCCGGTCCGGACGTCCCCTCAAGGAGGTGGCGGAGCTGGTGTCCAAGGAGTACGGGGTTAGGAGGAACCAGGTCAAGGAGTTCCTCCTTGGGCTTTTGCGCGGTTCGGATTAGAATAGGTCGAACCACTTATTAGGGAGGTATGGTCCGTGAGCGAGAGCAGCGCCTTTTACATCACAACCCCCATATACTACGTCAACGACGTGCCCCACATAGGGCACGCCTACACCACCATAGCGGCGGACGTGCTGGCCCGGCACAACCGTATGATCGGCCGGGACACATTCTTCCTCACCGGTACGGACGAGCACGGCCAGAAGATCCAGCAGGCCGCCTCCGCCAAGGGGCTCACCGCCCAGCAGCTGGCGGACCAGACGGTGGAGAACTTCAAGCGCCTGTGGAAGGTGCTCAACATAACAAACGACGACTTCATAAGGACCACCGAGGAGCGCCACGAGCGGGTGGTGCAGCACATCTTCTCCAAGTTGTTGGAGAAGGGGGACATATACCTGGGATCCTACGAGGGCTGGTACTGTGTGCCCTGCGAGACCTACGTGCCGGAGGCCCAGATGGGGGAGGGCAACACCTGCCCGGACTGCAAGAGGCCCCTCCAGAAGATGACCGAGGAGAGCTACTTCTTCCGCATGTCCAAGTACCAGGACCGGCTACTGGAGTACTACGAGTCCCACCCGGAGGCCATCCTGCCCAAGAGCCGCTACAACGAGATCGTGAGCTTCATAAAGGGGGGCCTCAAGGACCAGTCCATCTCCAGGACCACCCTCACCTGGGGGGTGCCGGTGCCGGGGGACTCCAGGCACGTGGTCTACGTCTGGTTTGACGCGCTGATCAACTACCTTTCCGCCCTGGGCTACCCGGATGAGGGGGGCAAGTGGCGCAAGTTCTGGCCCGTGTGCCACCACCTGGTGGGGAAGGACATAATAAGGTTCCACTCGGTGGTGTGGCCCGCCCTCCTTATGGCCCTGGACCTGGAGCCCCCCAAGATGGTGTTCGCCCACGGGTGGTGGACCGTGGACGGGGACAAGATGTCCAAGTCCAAGGGTAACGTGGTGGACCCCTTCGAGATGGCGGAGCTCTACGGTCCGGACCCCTTCCGGTACTTCCTGCTCCGGGAGGTGCCCTTCGGCCTGGATGGGGACTTCTCCGAGCGGGGCCTGGTCCAGCGGATCAACTCCGACCTGGCAAACGACCTGGGCAACTTGCTCAACCGGACCCTCCAGATGATGACCAAGTACCGGGGCGGGGTTGTCCCCTCCCGGGTCTGTCCCACCAAGCTGGAGTCCTCCATCCGCGCCATGGGGGAGGATGTGACCGCCCAGGTGGACTCACTGCTGGAGAGGTTCGCCTTCGACGAGGCGTTGAAGGCCATCTGGTCCTTCATCGGCAGGGCCAACAAGTACATAGACGAGACCATGCCATGGAAGCTGGGCAACGAGGGCCGGGGGGAGGAGCTTGACCGGGTGCTGAGGACCCTCTTCGAGGCGCTGAAGCTTAGCGCCCAGCTGGTCTACCCCTTCATGCCCGACGCGGCGGCCCGCATATGGTCCCAGCTGGGCTTGGACGGCCAGGTGGGGGAGGGCCGGATCCGGTGGTCCTTCGATCCGATACCGGAGGTGCGGGTCACCAAGGGGGAGGTGCTCTTCCCCCGGATAGACGTTAAGGCCTGGGAGGAGGAGTACGCCAAGAGGCTGGCCAAGAGGGCCGGGGCGGACACGGACATGGACTACAGCGACCACGAGGAAGAGGTCACCATAGACCACTTCAAGCGGGTGGAGCTCCGGGTGGCGGAGGTCCTCTCGGCGGAGCCGGTGCCCAAGTCGGACAAGCTTTACAAGCTGGAGCTTGACCTGGGGTATGAGAAGCGGACCATCGTGTCCGGCATAAGGGACTTCTACCGGGCCGAGGAGCTGGTGGGCAAGAGGATAATCGTCATTTGCAACCTGAAGCCGTCGGTCATCCGGGGGGTGAAGAGCAACGGCATGCTCCTGGCCGCCGAGAGCCCCAGCAAGAGCAACTTCACCCTGGGGCTTTTGACCGTGGACAGGGACGTGCCGCTGGGTAGCCGGATCCACTGATCCCCAGGGGTCCACGCAGGGCCGGCGTCCTGGATGGGGCGTCGGCCCCTTTGACGTTTAGGTTTGAACGAACGGAGGTGTCCTAGTGTTCTTCGACAGCCACTGTCATTGGAATCACGAGTCCCTGGGGGTCCGCCAGCTGGAGTCGGAGGTGGGGAGGTGCGTCGCTGCGGGGGTGGCTTCCGCCCTGGTGGCGGGTTACGACCTCCCGTCCTCCCGAAGGGCCCATGGGCTGAGCCTGGAGGTGAGGGGGGTCAGCGTGGTGGCCTCCGTGGGGCTTCACCCCCACGATGCCAAGGACCTGGACCAGGGGCTCCTTGGGGAGCTGGAGGCCCTTTGCACCCACCGGGAGGTCCGGGCGGTGGGGGAGATAGGGCTGGACTTCTGGTACTGCAACTCCCCCCGGGAGGTGCAACTGGAGGCCTTTGAGGCCCAGCTGGACCTGGCCTGCCGGGTGGGGCGGCCGGTGATCCTTCACCTTAGGAGCGGCCGGGACGGGGAGGACGCATACCGCCCCGCCTTCGATCTGCTCAGGTCCTTCCTCTCCGGGCTTCCGGACCCGCCGGGGGTGCTTCACTGCTTCTCCGGAGGGGTTGACCAGGCCCGATCCGCCCTGGACATGGGGTTCCTCATATCCTTCGCGGGGCCCATCACCTATCCCAAGGCGGAGGAGAGCCGGAGGGCCTGCGCCATGGTGCCCAGGGACATGCTGCTCCTGGAGACCGATTCCCCCTACCTGGCCCCCCAGTCGGTGAGGGGGAAGAAGAACGAGCCCGCCTTCGTGGTGGAGGTGTATAGGACCGCCGCCCAGGTGAGGGGTGTGCCGCTGGAGGCGCTGGCGGCGGACGTGTGGGAGAACGGCCGAAGGCTCTTCGGACCCCTGGGGGGTGCGGACCGTGGGCTTTAGGGTGGTGGCGGAGTGTCCCGTGACCGGCGCCAGGGCGGGGGAGCTGACCACCGCCCACGGGGTCGTGAAGACCCCGGTCTTCATGCCCGTGGGGACCCAGGCCACGGTCAAGGCCATGGCCCCCTTCGAGTTGAAGGCCCTGGGGGCCCAGATAATCCTGGGGAACACGTATCACCTGTTCCTGCGGCCCGGGGAGGAGCTGGTAGAGAGGGCCGGGGGGCTGCACCGCTTCATGGGCTGGGACAGGCCCATACTGACCGACAGCGGCGGCTTCCAGGTCTTCTCCCTGGCGGAGCTGAGGACCCTCTCGGACGAGGGGGTGGTCTTCCGATCCCACCTGGACGGGAGCCGCCACGTGATGACCCCCGAGAGGGCGGTGCGGATCCAGGAGAGGCTGGGCAGCGACATCGCCATGTGTTTCGACGAGTGCGTCAAGTACCCCACCACCTACGAGTACTCCATGGGGGCGGTGAAGCGCACCCTGGCGTGGGCCAGGAGGTGTCTCGCCGCCAAGACCAGGGATGACCAGCTCCTGTTCGGCATAGTCCAGGGGAGCGTCTTCGAGGATCAGCGGATAGCCTGCGCGGAGGCCCTGATGGAGATGGACTTCCCCGGTTACTCCATCGGGGGGCTGTCGGTGGGGGAGAGCCACCAGGAGATGTACCGGATCCTGGACTGCCTCAAGGGGGTGTTGCCCAAGGGGAAGCCCAGGTACCTCATGGGGGTGGGGCATCCGTCCAACCTGCTGGAGGGCATAGCCCGGGGGGTGGACATGTTCGACTGCGTGCTACCCACCAGGAACGGCAGGAACGGGACGGTGTTCACCTCCCGGGGGAGGCTGAACGTGAAGAACCTGTCGTTGGCGGAGGACTTCACCCCCCTGGACCCGGACTGCACCTGCTACGCCTGCCGGAACTTCTCCCGGGCGTACATAAGGCACCTTTACAAGGCGGGGGAGATCCTGGCCATGAGGCTGTGCACCTGGCACAACCTGCACTTCCTGATCTCGCTGGTGGAGGGGGCCAGGAGGGCCATACTGGAGGGCACCTTCCCGGAGTACCGGGAGAGGTTCCTCCGGACCTTCGAGGGGTGAGGTTCCATGGAGAGGGAGATCACCCGGGTATTGACCCCGTCGGAGGGGGCGTTGCGGCTGGGGGCGGACCTGATCCTGTCCGGCCGGTTGGTGGCCATGCCCACCGAGACGGTCTACGGCCTGGGGGGGGATGCCACGAACCCGGAGGCGGCCCGGCGGATCTTCCAGGTTAAGGGGCGCCCCCTGGACAACCCGATAATAGTTCACGTGTCCTGCTCCGAGGAGGCCCGGGAGGTGGGCCGAATGACCCCCCTGGCGGAGGACCTGGCCCGGGCCTTCTGGCCCGGCCCCCTTACGCTGGTGGTCCCCTCCAGGGGGGTGGTGCCCCGGGAGTTCCTGGGGGGGCTGGACACGGTGGGGATCCGGTGTCCCTCTCACCCGGTGGCCCGGCGCCTCATCGAGATCAGCGGGGTCCCCATAGGGGCCCCCAGCGCCAACCGGAGCGGACGTCCCAGCCCAACCGACGCCTTGACGGTGCTGGAGGACCTGGAGGGGCTCATCCCCCTGATCCTCGACGGGGGGCCCTGTGAGGTGGGGTTGGAGTCCACCGTGGTGGACGTCACCGGTTCGGAGCCGGTGATCCTGAGGCAGGGAGGCGTTACGGAGCGGATGATCGTCCAGGCGGTGGGTCGCGTCCAGGTGGCGGCGGGGGAGGAGTTGCTCCGGCGCTCCCCGGGCACCAGGCACAGGCACTACGCCCCGGAGGTGCCGGTGCTCCTCTGGGACCGGTCGGTCCCCGTCCAGTGCCCCCCTGGGCGGGTGGGTTACGTGGGCATATCCGATCCGCCCTTCGAGGTGGCGTGGAGCGTGAGGCCCCGGGATCTCCGGGAGTACGCGTTCCTGCTCTTCAGGACCTTCCGGGAGATGGAGCGCGGAGGCGCGTCCGTCATAGTGGCGGAGTTGCCGGAGAGGGGTGAGGCCCTGGGGGACGCCATCCGGGACCGGTTGATCCGAGCTTCCGGCGGGAGGGGGCTTGCCAAGAGTCGGAGTAGGTGCTAGAATTCTCAGCGTTGTGCGGCCGGTGAGTTAGGCCAAATCCAACGAGTCGGGGTGGCGGAATTGGTAGACGCGCTGGATTCAGGATCCAGTGGGTTAGCGCCCGTGGGGGTTCGACTCCCCCCCTCGACACCATATTGAGCTTAGAGGCGCCCATAGTCGGTTGACTTTGGGCGCCTTTTTTGCTATGATATCGCGCCGTACGACTTTTGAAACACCAAAATCTGCGTAGGGAGGTCGTGCTCCCATGGCTGTAGAAGTTCCTTCCCTCATGGCGCCAAGACGGTATCTGGGCAAGCAGAAGGACCTGATCGAGCTGCCGGACCTGGTGGAGGTCCAGCGTCACTCATACGAGTGGTTCTTTCAGGCGGACGAGGACCCTAACTTCAGGAGGCTTCAGGGTCTTCAGGAGCTGTTCAAAGAGGTATTCCCCATCGAGAGCTACGACGGAAACTTCGCCCTGGAGTTCGTCCGTTACTACGTGGATCCCCCGACCATAAGCATCGAGGAGGCCCGGGAGAGGGATCTCACCTGGTCTAGGCCCATAAGGGCCACCATAAGGCTGGTGAACCGGAGCAACGGGGAGATCAAGGAGGAGGAGGTCTACCTGGGGGACTTCCCGGTGATGACCGACCGGGGCACCTTCATCATCAACGGCACCGAGCGGGTGGTGGTGAGCCAGCTGGCCCGCTCCGCCGGAGTCTACTTCTCCGCGGACCTGTCCTCCCCGGGCCAGGAGACCTACGCGGCCAAGCTGATCCCCGACCGGGGGGCCTGGTTGGAGTTCGACCTTACCCCCAGCGAGTTCCTGTCGGTTAAGATCGACAACCGGAAGAAGATCCCGGTCACCATGTTCCTCAAGGCCCTTGGGGTCCCCACGGACGACGAGCTCCTCAGGCTCTTCGGCGCCACGGTGGAGGAGGTTGACGTGGTGGAGGAGGACGTGAGGGGCATGCTCCTGGCGGAGCCCATCGTAGGGTCCGACGGGAGGGTCATCTTCCACAAGAACGACCGGATAACCAAGGAGCACCTGGACGAGCTCTGGAAGCAGGGTCGCACCCGGGTGGCGGTGTGGCGGGTGGATCACTCGGTGGCGGAGACCCTGGAGAAGGACCCCACCAGCTCCACCGATGAGGCCATGCTGGAGATCTTTCGTCGTCTGAAGCCCAACGAGCCCCCCCGGATGGAGAACGCCCGGGAGCACATGCACAGCCTCTTCTTCGACAGCCGCCGGTACAACCTGGGGCGGGTGGGCCGCTACAAGCTGAACCGGCGCCTGGGGCTCCAGGTGGACGATGAGCAGCGGTTGCTCACCGTGGAGGACGTGGTGGCCATCGTCAACGGGTTGCTCAAGCTCCGGGACGGGCTTGAGCGGGAGGACGACATCGATCACCTGGGGAACCGCCGGGTGAGGGCCATAGGGGAGCTTCTGCAGAACCAGGTTAGGATAGGGCTCCTCAGGATGGAGCGGATAGCCAAGGAGAGGATGACCACCATCCCGGACTTAAGCTCCGCCACCGCCAAGGACCTGATCAACGTGCGTCCCATAAGTGCCGCCCTGCGGGAGTTCTTCGGCTCCGGCCAGCTGTCCCAGTTCATGGATCAGACCAACCCGTTGGCGGAGCTGACCCATAGGCGGCGTCTGTCCGCCTTGGGTCCCGGCGGTCTGTCCCGGGAGAGGGCCGGGTTCGAGGCCCGGGACGTGCACTACACCCACTACGGGCGGATCTGTCCCATCGAGACCCCCGAGGGATCCAACATAGGGCTGGTCACCTCCCTGGCCACCTACGCCAAGATAAACGAGTACGGCTTCCTGGTGACCCCTCGGCGGCGGGTGGTGGACGGCCGGGTGACCGGTGAGGTGGTCTACCTGTCCGCGGACGACGAGGACGAGTACAACGTGGGCATGGCCAGCACCCCGGTGGGTGAGGATGGGAGCATCCTCATCGACGAGGTCCACGTGCGTCACCGGGGGGACATCCGGATGGTCCCCAAGGATCAGGTGGACTTCCTGGACGTCTCTCCCAAACAGATAGTGTCCGTCTCCACCGGGTTGATCCCGTTCCTCGAGCACGACGACGCCAACCGGGCCCTGATGGGGTCCAACATGCAGCGTCAGGCGGTGCCCCTGGTGAGGGCCGAGGCCCCCCTGGTGGGGACCGGCATAGAGGCCAAGATAGCCCGGGACTCCGGGTCCTGCATCCTGGCCCGTCGGTCCGGCACCGTGGAGTTCGTGGACGCGGACCGGGTGGTCATAAGGGCCGAGGACGGCACCCTGAATCAGTACCGGCTGGTCAAGTTCCGCCGGTCCAACCAGGGGACGGTGATCCACCAGAGACCCCTGGTGAGGAAGGGGGACCCGGTGAAGGCCGGGGACGTGATAGCCGACGGGCAGGCCTGCCAGGGGGGCGAGCTGGCCCTGGGTCGGAACGTGCTGGTGGCCTTCGTCTCCTGGGAGGGCTACAACTTCGAGGACGCCATCCTGCTCAGCCAGCGGGTGGTGAAGGAGGACTACTACACCTCGATCCACATAGAGGAATACGAGGTGGAGGCCCGGGACACCAAGCTGGGGCCCGAGGAGATAACCCGGGACATCCCCAACGTGGGGGACGATGCCCTGAAGAACCTGGACGAGAACGGCATAGTCCGCATAGGCGCCGAGGTCCGGGCGGGGGACATCCTGGTGGGCAAGGTGACCCCCAAGGGGGAGTCGGACCAGTCGCCGGAGGAGAGGCTCCTTCGGGCCATCTTCGGTGAGAAGGCCCGGGAGGTGAGGGACTCCTCCCTCCGGGTGCCCCACGGCGAGGGTGGCAAGGTGGTGGCCATAAAGAGGCTCAGCCGGGAGCACAACAGCGAGGACCTGAGTCCTGGGGTCAACGAGGTGGTCAAGGTCTACGTGGCCCAGTTCAGGAAGATCACCGAGGGGGACAAGATGGCGGGCCGCCACGGCAACAAGGGTGTGGTGTCCAAGATCCTGCCCGAGGAGGACATGCCCTTCCTGTCGGACGGCACCCCGGTTGACGTGGTGCTGAACCCCCTTGGGGTGCCCAGCCGAATGAACCTGGGGCAGGTGTTCGAGACCGTCATGGGCTTCGTGGCCATGCACAACGGCTGGAAGGTGGCCACCCCGGTCTTCGAGGGGGCGGACCAGGAGGAGATATTCCAGCTGGTGGACAAGATAAGGGAGAACAAGTACCCGGAGCTGACGAGGGATTGCAAGATAACCCTCTACGACGGCCGAACCGGGGAGCCCATGGACAAGAAGGTCACCGTGGGGGTCATGTACATGCTCAAGCTGATCCACCTGGTGGACGACAAGATCCACGCCCGGTCCACCGGTCCGTACAGCCTGATAACCCAGCAGCCCCTGGGAGGCAAGACCCAGTTCGGCGGTCAGCGGTTCGGTGAGATGGAGGTTTGGGCCCTGGAGGGTTACGGGGCGGCCCACATGCTCCAGGAGATCCTGACGGTCAAGTCCGACGACATCCGGGGCAGGCTCAAGACCTACGAGCGGATTGTCAAGGGGCAGAACCTGGCGAAGCCCGGGGTGCCAGAGAGCTTCCGGGTGCTCATAAAGGAGCTCCAGGGGCTTGGGGTCGACGTGGAGATAGTGTACGAGGATGGGACCGTTGGGGAGCTCGTCATGGGGGACGACGAAGACGAGCCCGGCAGGAGCAGGCCCCGGGAGGGCAGGGATCTCTTCGAGTCCGGCGTGAGCCCCGAGGACGCCTTCGGGGTCAGCGGGGAGGAGATCAGCCAGGAGGAGGCCCGGGAGGGGCTTGGGGACGTGTTCACCGTCCGGGATGCCTCCGATGACCCCTTTTTTGCGGACGATGAGGAGGGGGACGCTTAAATGGCTCACAAGGAGATAGTAGGCGTTCGGGTCAAGCTGTCCTCGCCGGAGAGGATAAGGGCCATATCCTGCGGCGAGGTGAAGAAGCCCGAGACAATAAACTACAGGACCCTCAGGCCCGAGAAGGACGGTCTCTTCTGCGAGAGGATCTTTGGTCCCACCCGTAGCTTCGAGTGCGCCTGCGGCAAGTACAAGCGCAGCGGCCCCAAGTTCAAGGGGGTGGTCTGCGACCGTTGCGGCGTGGAGGTGACCGACAACCGGGTCCGCCGGGAGCGGATGGGGCACATAGAGCTGGCGGCGCCGGTGGTGCACATATGGTACCTCAGGGGCATCCCCAGCAGGCTGTCGCTGCTGATAGGCACCTCCACCAAGGACCTGGAGCGGGTGGTCTACTTCGCCCCCAACAGGAGGCGGGAGGCGGCCTACAAGGTTGTCGTGGAGGGCCGCAGGACCGACCTGGTGCGCCGGGGGGATGTGATCTCCGCTTCGGAGGAGCGGATTCACCGGTTCTACGACTCCAAGTTCAAGGCGGAGGAGGCCTTCCGGGTTGTCCGGGTGGACGAGATTCCCGTGGCGGAGGGGGACGTGATAACCCTTCACCAGCTGGCCCGCTATCGGGCGGAGTTCGGCGACGGGATCTTCGATACCGAGAGGGCCTACCAGGTCCGGGGTGAGGAGGGGACTCGGGTGGTTCCCCAGTCCAAAGTCTCCCCGGAGGACGACGCGTCCCCCATGGAGATAAACGGCCAGGAGGCCTACGTGGTGGTGAGCGCCGTCCGGCTCCCCTTCTCCCGGAACGACGTGCTCTCCAAGGGGGAGTGCGAGCTCTACATGCAGAAGTTCCCCGGCCGGTTCCAGGCCCAGCCGGAGACGATCACCCTGGAGGATCCGTGCCACATAGTGATCGAGAAGGGGGAGTCCCCCTTCGAGCGGGGTGACATCATAACCGAGAGCGAGGAGTACCTGTGCTCCCGGTACGACAAGTCCTTCATGGCGGGCATAGGGGCCGAGGGGGTCCTGGAGCTGCTCAAGCGGATCGACCTGGACGACCTGGCCACCAGCCTCCGGGAGGAGATAGCCGAGTCCTCGGGGCAGAAGAAGCGCAAGCTGGTGAAGCGTCTCCAGGTGGTGGAGGACTTCCGGAAGAGCGACAGCCGGCCGGAGTGGATGATCCTGTCGGTCCTGCCGGTGATCCCCCCGGATCTTAGGCCCATGGTCCAGTTGGACGGGGGGCGGTTCGCTACCTCGGACCTGAACGACCTGTACCGGAAGGTGATCAACCGGAACAATCGGCTCAAGAAGCTGATGGAGCTCCGGGCGCCGGAGATCATAATCCGGAACGAGAAGAGGATGCTCCAGGAGTCGGTGGACGCCCTGATAGACAACGGCCGCCGGGGCAAGCCGGTGCCCGGTGCGGGCGGTCGGCCCTTAAAGAGCCTAACGGACCTGCTGCGGGGCAAGAAGGGCCGGTTCCGCCAGAACCTGCTGGGCAAGCGGGTGGACTATTCGGGCCGTTCGGTCATAGTCATAGGGCCGAACCTTAAGATATACCAGTGCGGTCTGCCCAAGCAGATGGCGCTGGAGCTGTTCAAGCCCTTCGTGGTGCACAAGCTGGTGGAGCGGGGGCTTGCGGCCAACGTGAAGAACGCCCGGCGCCTCATCGAGCGGGGCAAGGACGAGGTCTGGGCCATCCTGGAGGAGATAATAAAGGACCACCCGGTGTTGCTGAACCGGGCCCCCACCCTCCACAGGCTGGGCATCCAGGCCTTTGAGCCGGTGTTGATCGAGGGCAAGGCCATAAGGCTACACCCCCTGGTCTGCACCGCCTTCAACGCGGACTTCGACGGGGACCAGATGGCGGTTCACGTGCCCCTGTCGCTGGAGGCCCAGGCGGAGGCCCGGATACTGATGCTCTCCTCCAACAACCTGCTCTCCCCCTCCAGCGGGAAGCCCATAGTGACCCCCACCCAGGACATAATCCTTGGGGTCTACTACCTTACGGGGATGAAGCCGGATCTCAAGGGGGACGGCATGTACTTCAGGGACGAGGAGGACGTGTTGTCCGCCCTGGACCACGGGGTGGTGCACGTGAACGCCCGGGTGTACGTCCGAAACCGTCCCGAGTGGGGCCTTGGGGAGGACAAGTGGCTGGAGACCAGCCCCGGTCGGGTGGTCTTCAACTGCGCCATGCCTGAGAAGCTCCGGTTCATAAACCGTCAACTGGGCAAGAAGGACTTTGGCGCCCTGCTTGACCGGGCCTACGATCTGGTGGGCCAGGCGGCCATGGTGGAGATGTTGGATGGGATCAAGCAGCTGGGGTACAAGTGGTCCACCAAGAGCGGCATAAGCCTCGGTATAGGGGACGTCATAGTGCCCCCCCAGAAGGAGTCCATAGTCAGGGAGACCATGGTCCACGAGGAGGAGCTGTCCGCCCAGTACGACATGGGCATCCTTACCGAGGATGAGTACATGAGGCAGAAGGACGCCCTGTGGTCCGAGGCGGTCAAGAACATAGTGGACAAGATCGTGGACAACATGGACGTGGACAACCCGCTGAGGATAATGGTGGACTCCGGGGCCAGGGGATCCAAGAGCCAGGTGGCCCAGATGGCGGGT